>CAZAPO010000275.1:0-5276 GCA_964487005.1 uncultured Flavobacteriaceae bacterium | reverse complement strand
AAATGCAAATTAATTGGTAATCAGTGAATTATTTCTTGTCTAATATTTTTCCTATTTATCAAGATCTCCTTAGGTTTTTGGCCTCTGATACGTTTCACGTAGGTGAAGATTAGGCACAGCATAACCATCTAGCCCATTTATAGTTGCCACACTACCCTTTGAAAGGTTTAAAAAGCCGTCTTCTTGAAGCAGCCCGTCCTTAACGTTAAAAAACATTATTTCACCAACAACCAAGATGGTATTATTGGCACTAATGGAATATTCTTCTACATACTTTAGTCCAATATTAACCGGAGATTCTGCTACAAATGGAGCCTTAAAGCTATTAATATAGTTAGATGTGAGGTTAGTTACATCAAATTCAGATATGCTTTCATCATATTTAGCAGAGGTATGATGGGCATCTTTTATCATAGGTTCTGCAATATGATTGATGGTAAAATATTTAGTGCTTTTGATGTTTGTATAGGTGTTTCTAGGTACCACAGTTGGACGCACTATAAAACCTAGTAATGGTGGATTAGACCCTAAATGGACAACAGAACTAAAAATAGCGACGTTTTCAATGCCCTCTTTTGAAATGGTCCCTATTAAATTTGCCGGTTTATAGCCCGACAAACTATTCATGAGATTTATTCTAAAAATCTTATTAAATCCCTGCATGTCCTTCTGGTTGAATAATGCCATTAGTACTTCAAGAAATTATTAATCTTTATATGGGTTGCCTTTAATTCGTGCATTAAATTATATAGACCAAAAAAGGTTCTGTTGATATAGATAAAATGTTTTGATCCACGGTTACCATTCATATTGCGCAAATCGGTGTTTTTAGCATATTTGGTACCTAATTCAGCGATCTTACCAAAAAATGATTCATTAGAAAAATCGAATACCTCTTCATTAAATGGTTGTGTGAACAAACTAAGCATCTCATAAAACATTTCTTTAAAAAATAGCTTTTCTTCGTCGCTATCGTCTGATCGTAATATTTCTAGTTCAAACAGCTTTTCTTCAAATCGCTCTGGGTTAGAAAGGTTCTCTTTTTTTGCTAGTTCAAAATATGGTACATAAAATTCCTCTGGAACTTCTTTTATACAACCAAAATCTAGAACAATTAGCTCATGGTTTTCTGATACCTTAAAATTGCCAGGATGTGGATCTGCATGAACTTTTTTAAGTACATGCATTTGATACATGTAAAAATCCCACAAAGCCTGCCCCAGTTTATTAGTTATAGCTGCTGGTGGTGTATTTTTGGTAAACTCAGAGAGGTGTTCACCCTCCATCCAATCCATAGCAATTATTCTACTTGAGGAAAGTTCTTTATAATACTTTGGAAATTTTAAATTGGGTATATGACCACAAGCATCTGCAATAGCTTGACTTTGTGCTATTTCTAATATATAATTGGTTTCCTCAATTAATTTATTTTCTACTTCCTTAAAATATTTATCACTGTCCTTACCGCGTATATTAAACATTTTAATAGCAATGGGTTTAACCAGCGCTAAATCTGTTGATATACTTTCTGCAACACCAGGGTATTGGATTTTAATGGCATACTTTTTTCCTTCTTTTTCAGCAATATGTACTTGTCCAATACTAGCACCGCTTACGGCATTTAAATCAAACCTATCAAACAATTCTTCGGGGTTTTTACCAAAATATTGTTTGAATGTTTTTCTAACTAGTGGTGGGGATAAGGGTGGTACTGAGAATTGTGCTAAGGAGAACTGCTCAACATACGCAGCTGGTAATATACCTTTTTCCATACTAAGCATTTGAGCTACCTTTAAGGCACTCCCTTTTAGTTGTTTGAGTCCGTTGTAAATATCTTCGGCGTTATCTTTATTTAGCTGTTCTTTTGCTGCCTCATCTGTACTTACCAATTTGTTACCATAGTACTTGATGTAATTTACTCCAACTTTGGCGCCAGTTTGTACAAGCTTTGAAGCGCGTTGAATTTTAGAAGTAGGTATAGAGTCAATGGTTTTCATGTCTACATCATCTTTTCTTTGTATAAAAATTTACCTAAGTCAATAACACTTTTTAGTGGTGTTATATTCATGAGATCAAAACTTGTATTGACAGATTTTTCAATGAACAAGTCTGTTTTCTCAAAAGCTGGAGAGGTATCATCTAACCAAAACTTCATGGTTATAACCAATTGTATCCAGGCAGATTCATTAAGTGCTCTTTCTTGTAATTTTTCTAGTCGCTCTTCCTTGAAGTCTAATTTCTCAATCATCAAACTGTCAATAAACTTGCTAAAACCGGTCTTTAAACCTTTTAAGCTTTTTAATACTTCTAGTTTATTTTTTTGATGTTCAAGAGCATACACAACGTAACTCCTATTGGCCATCAATATCTCAAAGAAGGTGTAGTAAAAACTTAGCAGTTTATTTCTCGCGTTGTACGATTCAAATTCAGCACTTTTATGAAGCAATTCAATGGTGTTTTCTAAAAATGCGGTAAAAATTTCATTTTTAATGGACTCAAAAGAGGTAAAATTTTTATAAAATTCTGACTCTTCAAAATTGTTGTCCTTACTAAATTTGTATACCGATTTTGGTTCTTCGTTATAATCTAGCACATACTCCATGTACATAGAAATTAAAGATGATCTTGATATATTCTTTTTCTTCGCCATAGCAATTTCATTTTAAAGCTAACTTTTGTTAGGTGCTACAAAGATACTTATATTGTTTAACTATTTAAACTTATTGTTAAACAAAAATGTGAAGAAGAAGTTAAATATTGAGGTGCTTAATAATTTATGGGTGTACGAATCAATCGAAGTTATTTTTTTTAATCTAAGATTCTTTTATATGCAACAACCTGATCATCATTTCTTTTAAGAACAAATGAATTACTGTCAATCTTATCTATAATATAATATTGCTGATCTATATTGTTATAACTAAAAAAAATAAAATCCTTAAACAGAAAATATCCACCTTGGTAAATCTTAGTATCGGATTCCAATTCAACAAAATGAGCATTCAACATATCCCACATATAAGAACCATATTTAAAATTAAAAGTAAAACTGGAATACTGACCATTTGAGCTTATCCATTCGCCTTCAATCCACTTCCAATCCTGAAAATAATTAAAATCCTGATTCGTTTTTATCGTGTCAAAGAGGAGACCTAATTCATAGTATATTTGAATGGCCAAATCTCTATATTCTACTAACCGCCTAGCATAATTATTTATTGCAAGCTCATGATGTAAGTGCGACCAACTTTTGTTTTCTAAACTACTTATATAATATTCTATTTTCTTATCAAATTGATCGCTATTATAAGTTCCTGACCATGGATATTTCAATTGATTTTCCTTAAGCTTTTGAGTGAATTCGGCATACTGCTCAAGGCTTTTATTAACTCTTTTGTAGTTCGAATTCCCCAACCTTTTTAACCTCTCAAAAACTTTTAAATATTTCTTAGGAATTACATTCTCATAACTTAATAATTGTGAAATTGCATTTTGTTCTAACGGGAATAATACTCCCGTACTTGTGTTCCAATTAATAGGAATTCCACCTTTAGCAAAATCATCATAGCTGACCTTATCTTTAATTGTTAAATAATAAGCTGAGTCTTTTAATTTATGATTTGTTATTATACTATTAATCTGATTGATATTGCTTTCCAACTCTATGCTTGTTTTAACAAAAAGTGATGATATCTCCTTTTCTGTAGCACGGTTATCATTAGAGTTATTAATATAAAGTGCTATCAAAATACCTAGCACAACCAAAATTATCTCTCCTAGTGCATACAGGAGATATTTCCAGATTTGTTCCTTGCTAATTAACCTTTTTCTAATTCGTCTAAAGAAGTGAATCATAGGTGGTTGGTTTCAATAAAGATAAGAAACTGCAACGAAATTAAGGAAGGTATCAAAATTTCCTTGCAATGCGAAAAGCATTATAGATCCTAAAGCGTTCCGCTTTGAAAATCAAAAACCCACAAAAACAAAAAAGCAAGCTTATTGTTTTTGCTTGCTTTTTGATTTATTCGTGATCGCGACAGGATTCGAACCTGTGACCGTCTGCTTAGAAGGCAGATGCTCTATCCAGCTGAGCTACGCGACCCTTCAAGGATTACATCGCTTTGCGCTATACTCCTGAAAAATTAATATTTATATAAAGCTTTACTTTAAATTGTCGGGGTGGCAGGATTCGAACCTGCGACCTCCGCGTCCCAAACGCGGCGCGATAACCGGGCTACGCTACACCCCGAAATTTGCGGAGAGACGGGGATTCGAACCCCGGCAACACTTTCGCGTTGACAGATTAGCAATCTGCTGCATTACCACTCTGCCACCTCTCCTGTAAAGTTCTAAAAGAACGTTGCATTATTGTTTCAAATGCGGATGCAAATGTAACTCTTCATCTTAAAGAACGCAAACTATTTTTTTAATTTTTTAACCCTCCTAATTATTCGGGATACTCAATTCTTAAATGGTATATATTTGCCAGTTTGTGTTTAAGTACTTTCTTAATTGCCTGGATCTCTTTAAAGGTGATATCTGCATTTAAAAATTGTTCTTCTTCTACCTGCTTCCCAATTATTTTTTCAACAAATGCATCAATCTTAGTAGATGTAGGTTCTTTTAAACTTTTTGATGCCGCTTCAACACTATCGCACATCATTAAAATAGCCGTTTCTTTACTAAATGGCCTTGGTCCAGGATATTTAAAGTCTTCAATGTTTAAATCTTGATTGTTTTCTTTTTCAATGTGATAGAAATAGTATACTACGTTTGTACCGTGATGCGTCCTAATAAAATCTATTACGCGGTCTGGAAGGTTATATTTTTTGGCGATTTCAATACCATCGAGTACATGATCAATAATAATTCCAGCGCTCTCCTTAGCAGAAAGATCATCATGTGGATTGATTCCTGTTGATTGATTCTCGGTAAAATAGGTAGGATTCTTCATTTTACCTATATCGTGGTACAGCGCTCCAACCCTAACTAACATAGCATTTGCCCCTACTTCATTGGCTGAGGCTTCAGCCAAATTGGCAACATTCAAGGAATGATGAAATGTTCCGGGTGCTTTATTTGAAAGCTCCTTTAGGAGTTTTGAATTGGTATCTGATAACTCTAACAAGGAGACGTCCGAAACTAAGCCAAATAACTTTTCGTAAGCATAAATTAATGGCTGTACAAACAAAGTCGCTAAACCAGACAAAACAAAAAACCAAAATGTTTTCCATTTTAAAGTTTCTATAGATCCTTCATGAATTACAAAAAATGCA
>CAZAPO010000274.1:0-2595 GCA_964487005.1 uncultured Flavobacteriaceae bacterium | reverse complement strand
GTAGAAAGATCAATAAGTGATAATTTCTCAGAAATTAAAGTAAGTCGTGGATTGGACGTATACATCACACAAAGTGATGAAGTAAGTCTACGAGTACAGGCAGATGAAAATCTACACGATATCATTATTACCGAGGTAGAGGGTGATGTGCTTCGAATTACAACAGATGAAAACATTAGTTGGGCAGAGGCCAGAAAGGTAATGCTAAGCATCAAAGACATTAATAAAATTGTATCAACCAGTGGAAGCGACGTTTATTCAACAAATACTATTGTAGCAGAAAGTCTAGAATTATCAACCACTAGCGGTAGTGATATGGAACTGGAAGTTAATGCCGAGGTAATTGACTGTAGTTCAACAAGCGGTAGTGATTTACGCCTTTCTGGTAAGACTGATAAGTTATATGCATCAGCAACAAGTGGAAGCGACATAAAGGCCGGAAACTTAAAAGCAAAAACTGCTGAAGCAAGAGCTACAAGTGGCGCAGACATCACAGTAAATACTACAGATGAGCTCTATGCCAAAGCTACAAGCGGTGGAGATATTAAATATTACGGAAACCCAGATAAAGTAACAAAAAAGGATGGGGTATCAGGTAATGTTAGAAAGCAATAAATTATCAATTTATACAAAAAGTTATTGCCAGAAATGCAATTTTAATCGCTGTGCCTTATACTATTTTTAAAGCATAATGATTAAATAAATCAACCAAAATTTTACGCTCTAACAAGCGTATACTAACCAGTCATGTTTAACCGTTTCAAAAGTTAAAATCTAACTTTGGGACGGTTTTTTACATATATTTGTTAGACAAATTTGATTGAGATGCCTAAAAAAATCCTACTTTTTTTCCTTATTCTTTCTTTAAATATTTCTGTCTATGGACAAAAGAAAGATAAAATAAAAGGAAATAGAAATGTAACCTCACAGCAAACCCCAATTAATTCGTTTAATAAAATAGTAGTCGGCGAAGATTTTTATGTAGATATAATTGAAGGTCAGCAAGCCTCTGTTTTTGTTGAAACCGATGATAACTTACATGATGTAATTCAATTTACCGTAGCCGACAGCGTGTTAACCTTCACAACTACAAAAAAAATTACAACACGAAAGAAATTAAGTATCAAGGTAGTTTATACCAACACACTTAGTGAAATAGAAACCGTTGATAACGGAGAGATTAGTTCATTAACCTCTATTAATTTAGATAATGTTGTAGTTAAAAGTAGTGGTGCTTCACGAGCATTTTTAAATGTAAAATCGCAAACCTTTGATTTTTCAAGTAAAGAACGGGCAAGAGTTAAGTTAAATGTTACAGCAAATGAATCGAAGTTTATAATGAGTGATAACAGTAAACTAGATGCATTAATTGAGTCTGATAGAATGACCATTGATACTTATCAGCGCTCAGATGCGAAAGTACGTGGCAACCTAGATAAACTTAAGGTAAGATCCAGTAATTCTTCTAAAATTGAGGGTAAAGACCTTGCAACAGTTAATTGTGAGTTGCTTGTTGAAGATAGTAGCGATGTAACTGTGAATGTAGCTAACGAGCTTTTTGTGGATTTATCTGGGAGCGGTGAAGTATTTATTTATAACGAGCCAAAAATAACGCTGAATAATTTTACAGGAACCTCTAAACTGCACAAAAAAGAATTAAGCAAACAGTAAGTTAGTTATCTCAAAGCTTGCACATTTAGATCAAAATTAATGTCTATTTCGTCATTTACTACAATTAGACCAAGAACTTTTTTTGGTGGCTCTAACTCAAAATCAGTTAATTTAATACTCAAGCAACCAACTGCTTTAATCGATTCAATCTTCTTTAAAGTAAGAGGTATACTATAAAGTTTTGTTTTACCTGCTAAAGTAATACTGGCAAAAGCATAAATTTCGTCTTTCTGTTTAGGATTCACTACAACTTCCTTTAATTGAAAGGTAATGTATGGATGGTTATCAGAATCGAGCATTTCCAGAAAATCTTTGTTCATCATGTTGTTCCCACAATCAAAACATGAATTATCAAGTTTCAATTCTGTATTCTCAAAAAACAATCGATTATTTCTTAGGGTATAGCTTGTTTGAACTATTGAATTTACGTTCTCAAAATTTAAAACACAGTTAAAGGTATTCACATTAGTGGTGCCATAAATATGTAAGGTACTATTATTAATAATTTTAACCGAAAAGTCTTCGGCGCGGTCGCTTCTGGTTGAAAACCCAGTAAGCAATACTAATAATATGACACTAAAAAAACGATTCATTGATTTAACTAAATTTAATAAAAAAAGAGATTGCCAGATAACTGGCAATCTCCATAATCATGCAAATATTAGAAGCTAATGACAGTTTCAATCATTAGTCCGTTAAACTTACCATCATTGAAAATGCTATCAGAACTGTAACCATCATGCTTCTGAGTTACTATTTCAAGCTTAGCTAATATATTTTTAGTCATAAACCATCCGGCTCCAAATTGTGTTCTTGATATTTCAATATCGTCACCAGAAACATCTTCAGAATCTACTTTATTATAGCGACCTCCAATGAAGAACTTTTCATTTTTACCAAATCTATAAATAAGCTCTCCAGCAA
>CAZAPO010000273.1:0-4389 GCA_964487005.1 uncultured Flavobacteriaceae bacterium | reverse complement strand
CTAGAATTAATCAAACTCAAGATAAAGTGGCAAATCAGCAAAAAGACATGACTGAAAATGCGAATAATCAAATCCATTCGGTGGAACATCATAACAAATCTATAGAACAAGGAATGAATGCTGCTAAAAAAGCTCAAGAATATTTAAAAGGAGGAGATAACGCTCCACAAGTACCTAATATTAAACCTTTAAAGAATGGTGAGAACAAATGATAAAGCAGTTAGCGACGCCTATTAAGATAACTACTATGCCATACATTATTGGGCAAGTAGTCATAACTTATACTAGTTCTTGTGCTATCGTTAAACAAATTATTACTAGAAATACCATCACTACCCACAGAGCCATAGGAACCTTGTCCATTTCCAATCCAGGCTTCTTTTTTGAAATAAACAGAAATAGGGAAGTTACGTAATATGCAGTATAGAGATGGAAAAAGAGAGAAGAAAAAGGAAAACAAGGTTGTGATTAAATATGCTTCCTCAATATTTGTTGCTTCGGATATTAGATTTACTACTCCACCTGCAAGAAAAAAAGATATAATAAAAAGCCAAATAAATAACACTCCAGCTTTTTGGATTTTTAACCCTTGGCTAGTGGTAAATTCTATTTTTTCTTTATCAAAAGTTAGGTGGCAATTATATTTTACTAATGCAATAGCAGTTGTAGTCATAATAAAACATATTATCCAACCAAATGGCTGCTTTATAATAAATCCCAATGACATTCCTACAAATAGCAAAGTTGCAAAAATCAAATTCCAGAAATTATCCTTATTGATTCTAGCATTAATAAAATCACGCATAAGAGTATATTGTTCTCTTTTTAAACATCACCTCGATTATACCACTTATTTGTCTTTGCTAGTAGTGTTTTATCGATATTTGAAAAACTATGGTTTTAAAAACTATTTAAAGTATATTTTCCCACGAATATGCCAACTAGCTTTAAATTCAACTAAAGAGTCTTAGGTCTAAGAATATGAGTCAAACAAACAAAAGCTTTAAAAGAAAAGTACGCAAACAATACAAACAGTTTTTTTATATAATGGCTATATCGCTGATTATAGGATTTATTGCCGGTATATCAGTCAATTATCAGAATATCAGAGTCTTTATTGATAATATCAAACTTCACAATTCACCCGGTCATGATCCAATACTCATAGGTTCAAGTGAAATTGAACTATGTTTTACTCCCCCATCTGGATGTGCTGCAAAAATTGCCAAATTAATATCAGAAGCTAAAGAATCTGTATATGTACAAGCATATGGATTCACTTCAAATCAAATAGTTGGTCAGCTCATAGATGCTCACAATAGAGGAGTAGAAGTCAGAATATTGCTTGATGAGAGTAATCTTGCCAGTAAGTATTCTAGAATAAGGCAGATGACCGGTAATGGCATTGATGTATCCATAGACAAAGTCCCAGGTATTGCACACAACAAAGTTATTATTCTTGATAGGCAGAAGGTCGTTACAGGCAGTTTCAACTTCACTAACAGCGCAGATACTAGAAATGCTGAGAATATCATTATTGTAAATGATAAAGAAATAGCCAAAAGATATTTACAGAACTGGTTCCTTAGAAAATCCAGCAATGCGATTGCAGTAAAATATAGAAACATCAAACATAAGGAGTTATAGGTAGCCGATAATGTTAAATAATTTTATAGGTGGTGGTCAGGTATTTTTACATAAAATGCGTATGCTCAGGCAAGTACTTGGGACTACAATTTTTGTATCTTTAATTGTAGGTGTTTTCCTGACATGGAGCCTTAGTTCTAATAAAACAAACAAAGTAGACTGGGATGGAGCAGTAACTTATGCAAAAGCAAAATTTGCAATAGCTCTGCATCCTTCTATATCTGCTATTTCTATTAGAAAAAGTCCCGCTAATGTCGATGCATATTCAGAAGGAAGATTATGGAAGAGGCGCATGCTTGCTAGTGCAGTAATTTCTAGTAATCGCTTCAGATATGCAAGAAATACAGCTCTTCTGACAATCCAGTCTCTTGCGATAAAATCATTAGCTTTTGGTAGCGGTGCTGGTTTTTGCGTATTTCTATTATGGAGCAGATTTGGCAAGAAACTAAAAGACGAAACAAAAAAAGAGGGTAGCGCTATTATACTGACTTCTAAAGAGGTAAGGAAAAAGCTCAAATCTATGGGTAAAGCCAGTAATTTAACCATAGGAGATATGCCTCTTGTCAAAGATTCTGAGATAAGACATTTTCTTGTTACCGGGTCTACCGGCTGTGGTAAGACTAATTTAATGTATCTTCTTCTATCTCAGATAGAGAAGAAAAACCAGCCTGCTATTGTTATAGATCAAACTGGAGAGATGATAGCCAGATATTATAATCCAGAACGTGGTGATATTATTTTTAATCCTTTTGATGGACGAGGTAGGGCTTGGGATTTCTGGACTGATTGTTCTAATCAGGAGGAATTAGAAAGATTTTCAAAGATATTATTTAGCTTTAACAGAAAAAGATCACGTACTCATTCAGACCCATTCTGGGAGCAATCTGCTGAAATATTATTTAATGCCTGCGTAGCATATTTAAAAACTAATAATAATGCAAATCTTGAAGAATTAAAGCAAATCACTATAGATGCCAACCTTGAAACTCTACAAAATGCATTAAAAGGAACAGCGGCAGAAAGATATTTAACAGATGATGGCAAAAGCGTTGCAAGTTCTCTTCTTTCGATGCTTGCAACTACAGCAAAGCCAATGAGCTATTTGTCAGATAATTCAGCAAATGGAAAGTTTTCATTAAAAGAGTATTTTCAAAATATCAAGCAGGGCTCAAACTCATGGTTGTTTTTAAGTACTAAACCAAGCAGCAGAGACTTAACCTTACCACTTATTGCTTGCCTAAGTGAACTTGCCCTAACTCAGCTCATGGATATAGGGATAAACAAAGATAGAAGAATATGGTGTATATTTGATGAGCTAGCTTCTCTGGGGACTCTTCCAGCACTTCCACCTTTAATGGCAGAAGGCAGAAAATATGGAGCCTGCGTTGTAGCTGCTCTTCAAAGCCTTAACCAACTATATGATCATTATGGTCTATATTCTGGTTCTAGTATATTTGGTCAGTTTGGAACTAGTTTTTTCTTTAGAAACACAGAGCCAGCAATTGCAAAGCTATTCAGTGATATGTGTGGTACTGAGGTTATTACTCGGCACCAGAAAAACACAAGCTTTGGAGCAAACACTTTTAGGGATGGAGTAAGTTACAGCGAACATCAGCAGAAACAACCTGTTGCACAGCTAAATGACCTAGCTAGTCTTGCTGTCGGTGAATGTTATACACTACTTCCACAGCCAGAGGTCAGATTGTCTAAAATACAATTACCAGAGGATAAATCAGAGAATAAAAACCAGGGATTTATACAGAAATAAAATCGGATATCGCAAACAACAGTATTAACATAGAATTTAAGAGGTAGAATAATGACTAAAAATGAAGATATCAAAAACTTAAAAACAGAAGCAAAGATATTAGCCCAGGTAATAGAAGTAGAAACTAACAAATTTTCTGAGAGCATTAGTAAGCATAAAAAATCACTAGAAAGAGAACTTACTAAGTTAAAAGAGCTAAATGTCATGCTTCAATCTGTTCCTAAAAAATTAGAAGAGCAGATAAAAAATACTATTCCTGAAATTGCAAAGGAATTAGACGCTATTAATACAAAAAAGGTAGAGCAGCTAGATAATCTTAATGAAGAAAGGATAGAAGAAATCAGATATGCCTATCAATCTGCAATACAAAAACAATCAGAATCTCTATGGCAAACGGAAGAAAAAATAAGGAGTTTAACAGAAACTCTTGGAAGATTTAGCAGAAAAAGGATATTACAATTTTTTATCGGAATAATTATATCATCAGCAATTTCAGTAGGATGTGCTATCTATGCAGCCTCTTATATGATTCAGACATTTCCAACAAGAGTAACTATAGATAAGCCAGAGAATATTATTTTATATGATAGTGAAGTTGGTTTGTGGGGAACGGATAATGTCAAAGTTTTAAAAGGATTGAGAAAAAATAACAGGAAAAATGCTAATAAATATTAAAATTTCTAGTAAACTGTATCGTTACTGTCTTTAATATGGTGAAGCTCTAGTTACACTTGACTATAGAATATTTTGCTAATAAGCTGATAATAATTAATTTATTCGTGAAAAATATGCCACGCAATACTCCATCTTTATGGGAAGAGCTTAACTCTACATCAAACGTAACATACCTGCCATCACAGCAAAGTAGTGTTTCCAGCGTTTCAGTTGGTAGCCATCCTACCGGAACCACTGTTGAGTACTACACACGCCAAATATCACAGCTTCAGATGGAAGTTAATGCTCTAAAAAGGCAA
>CAZAPO010000272.1:0-3670 GCA_964487005.1 uncultured Flavobacteriaceae bacterium | reverse complement strand
AATGACGAAAATCTTCAACCTTATGAAGAAGAGGAAGAAGTACAGTCGTTAATGACCGGAGTTTCACTTACACCAGGGTGGGTAGTTTTTGAAAAAACCAATAAAGAACTTGGTTTTACCACGTTTTCATTGAGTAACGGCATCAAGGTACATTACAAATTTGTTGACAAGAATAAGAACGATGTAAAGCTTGAGGCCATTAGTGATGGAGGGAAGTCTTTATTGAGTGTAGACCAGCTTCCATCGGCCGAAATTGTTGGCAATGTTGCCCAGCTATCAGGGCTAGGTGAGTTTTCAATGACAGACCTGCCTAAGGTACTTGCAGGTAAAACGGCAAATACAACTTTTTCTATAGGCGAAACAACAGAAACAATAAGAGGGTCATCGTCTACAAAAGATGTAGAAACAATGCTCCAGATGGTGAATTTACGTTTTACCAAACCACGTTTTGAAGAGAATGGCTATACCATCTTAATGCAAAACATAGATAATTATTTGTTGAGACGCAGTCAGAATATTCAAGAAAAAATGAGCGATAGTATTACCACAACATTGTATGGTAATAACCATGCCACCAAACGTATTTTTAATAAAGATTTTGTGGCCGATATGAGCTTTGATCAATCAAAAGCGGTTTATAATTCCAGATTTGCCAATGCAGCAGATTTTCAATTTTTTATTGTAGGAGAAGTTACAAAAGAGAATTTAAAACCTTTATTGGTAGAATATATAGCAAGTATTCCAACAACTACAGAAAAAGAAAACTGGAAAGATAATTCGGTAGAGTGGTCAGAAAAAAATGTAGATAAGGATATCTATCTCGAAATGGAAGACCCTAAAGGATCGGTTCGAATAGCGTATAAAAAAGATATGCCACATAGTTTAAAGAATGAGGCCCTGTTGGCAGCGCTTGGAAAGATATTGCAACTGCGTTATACCGAGTTATTGAGAGAAGAAGAAGGCGGTACTTATGGAGCTTCGAGCTGGGGGCAATTTTTTAAAGACCCTAAGCCGCGTGCCTACCTATCGGTGTCGTTTGATTGTAATCCAGAAATGGTCGACAAATTGGTGAACATTGTACATGATGAAATTAAGGCTATAGCGAACGGAAATGTACAGCAGATTGACCTTGATAAAACAAAAACAAGTATGCTTAAAGACCGAGAAGAAAGCAAGAATTTTAATGCCTATGAAATGACGGCTATGAAAAATTTTGTCTTAGAAGGCTACAATATGAATGACCCAGAAACATTTGTAAACATTGTTAATTCATTAACACAAAAAGACATTCAAGAAATTGCAAAACAGTTAACAACCGACCATAAATCGTTTGAAATTGTATTTAAACCGGCAAAATAATTAAGAGAACGTTAAAACCTGAAAAATTAGCCCAGGCAATGGCGTAATGCCTTAATTTTGAAGCAACAAAACATATGGTAATGAAAAGAATCCTACTAATAATTGCTGTACTATTTAATACAACCTTATGGGCACAAATATTAGAGCCAGTAGCATGGGACTTTGAAGTT
The DNA here is from genome assembly GCA_964487005.1 of uncultured Flavobacteriaceae bacterium. GTDB lineage: Bacteria > Bacteroidota > Bacteroidia > Flavobacteriales > Flavobacteriaceae > CAZAPO01. The sequence continues at coordinate 2,141 of CAZAPO010000272.1, read as the reverse complement.
GAAAAAATTTCTGAAGACACCTACACCTTAAAATTTATTGCCAATATAGATGATGGCTGGGCCATTTATGCTCAAAATATTCCAGACGGCGGACCCATACCAACAGGATTTGAGTTTGATGAAATTCAAGGCTTAGAATTGATTGGAGAGGTTATTGAGAGTGATGAAAATAAGATCACTAAACACGATCCAATTTTTGAAATGGTGATACCCAAGTATTATCAAAAAGCCGTTTTTACACAGCAGGTAAAAGTTACTGGTGGTATGGAGATCACAGGAACACTCAATTTTATGACCTGCGACGACACAAAATGCTTACCACCAGCAGATGTAGCTTTTAGCTTTAACGTAGGAGAGACCTCAGGAAGTCAAGATGGATTTTTTGATCAGCCAAATGCAAACTCTAAAATTTTAGATCCAGTTAAGTGGGAATATACATCCAAAAAAGTAAATGATGAAGCGTACGACCTCATTTTTACAGCTATAATCGATGATAAATGGGCCATATATTCACAGTTTGTAGAAGAAGGCGGCCCGTTACCAACAATCATCACCATAGAGCCGGGTACAGGATATGAACTTATAGATACCGTTGTAGAAAGTGATGATAACAAAGAGACCAAACTTGACAAGGTGTTTGATATGGAAGTGTCTAAGTTCTATGCACGAGCAACCTTCACACAGCGTATTCAACTAGACGGTAATGATGTAGATATCAAAGGAAATATTGAATACATGACCTGTGATGATGAGCAGTGCATCTTTAAACCAGACAATCCTTTTCACTTTAATTTTACGGCAGAAGCAGGACTTACAGTTGTTGGCGAAGAGCTTACCAATACACCAGTTGCATTGGCAGCAAATACCAACCAATTGCTCTATGGCTTGGAAGCAGATGAGGTAGCAATGACCACAGTGAGTTGCTCAGAGGAGTTGTCTTCACTAGCAGCAGAAGCAAAAAAGGGAAAATCCCTATGGAGTATCTTCGGACTTGGGTTCTTGGGCGGTTTATTAGCGTTACTAACACCATGCGTATTCCCAATGATTCCACTAACGGTAAGTTTCTTTACAAAAAAGGGAGATCAAAATGCTAAATCTGGAGTATCAAAAGCAATCCTTTACGGCTTTTTTATATTTGCCGTGTATGTGGTACTTAGTATACCGTTTCATTTATTAGATTCGGTTAACCCAGATATACTAAACGAGATTTCAACCAATGTATGGTTGAATATTTTGTTCTTCGTTATATTTATGTTCTTTGCCTTTTCATTTTTTGGGTACTACGAATTGACCTTACCGGCAAGCTGGACCAGTAAAACTACAAAAGGCGAAAGCCTAGGCGGAGTTTTAGGAATCTTTTTTATGGCCTTAACACTGGCCATTGTGTCGTTTTCATGCACAGGGCCAATCTTAGGGTCGTTGTTGGCAGGATCACTAACTGCCGATGGAGGTGCCTGGCAGCTCACAGCAGGAATGGCTGGTTTTGGAGTGTCTTTAGGTTTGCCATTTGCTTTGTTTGCTATGTTTCCAAATATGTTGAATGCACTACCAAAATCTGGTGGATGGCTCAATACAACCAAAGTTATTTTAGGATTTTTAGAATTAGCACTAGCATTTAAGTTTTTATCAAATGCCGATTTGGTACAACATTGGGGCATCTTGAAAATTGAAGTATTCTTAGGGCTTTGGATTCTTATTTTTGCTGGTTTGGCTTTATACATCTTGGGTAAGATCAAATTCCCACACGATTCGCCAATAAAGAAATTATCATTTTTTAGAATTTCATCAGGAATACTAGTAGCCGCATTTGTGGTATATCTCGCCTCAGGCTTTAGAGTGAATAAACAAACAGATACATTTACCTCATTAACATTGTTAAGTGGTTTGGCACCACCAGTAGGATATAGCTTCATTAAACCTAATAAATGCCCAAACAATTTAGAGTGTTTTAATGATTTAAAAACAGGAATTGCGTATGCCAAAGAGGTAAATAAACCAATTATGTTAGATTTCACAGGGTACGCATGTGTGAACTGTAGAAAAATGGAAGAACATGTTTGGCCACTGGAAGAGATTGATAACATTATAAGAAATGACTATGTGTTGATATCACTATATGTTGATGATAAAAAGGCCTTGCC
>CAZAPO010000271.1:0-13016 GCA_964487005.1 uncultured Flavobacteriaceae bacterium | reverse complement strand
TTTTGCTCCAACTTGAGCTCCGTCTATAGCCGGGGCGCCAATAGTTACCTTGTCACCATCTCCAATTAGAAGAACGTTATCGAAAGCTACTTTCTTTCCTTCTTCTGTTTGTAAACGATGAACAAAAACTTTTTGGTCTTTTTCAACTTTAAATTGTTGCCCTGCTATCTCTACAACTGCGTACATAGCGTAACGTTTAAAATATTAAATTATTCAAAAATTATGCACTCCCTTTTTGGAAGGCGGGTGCAAATATAAGGCTATTTCGTTAAACCACAAACGTTTTAGGGTTTTTAAATACCTTTCTAAAACAAGTCAATTTCGTTTATTCGCCAGATAAATCCCAAATAAAATTAAAAGGGTAGCGAGTCCTTGTAAAACACTAAAACCTTCTCCATCTAAAACACCCCAAAGTAAAGCAACCACTGGCATTGCATAGGTGACAGAAGATGCAAAAACAGGCGTAGACATCTGGATCAACTTATTGAATAACACCTTTGCCAATGCTGTACCAAAAGCCGAAAGGATCACGACATACATTACCGACATCATAAAATCCTTATTTTGAAAGCTTGCTCTATCAATAAAATCGGTAGAAAATAATACAATAGCTGCTGGAATCATGATCGCTGCAAAATTTCCAATAGCAATTGTTATTGCTTTAACCTCTTGCAGATGTTTCTTTATAATGTTTACATTGGTTCCATACATGATGGTAGCTAACACAACAAACCCAGCATATAAATAGTTTTGATCTGGGTTAAGATCGGCGCCTTTTAAGATCAACAAGGCTGTACCAATAAATCCGATGGCTACCCCAATAATCTGGCGTGTTGATGAAACGATCTTAAATATTGAAAAACCAATTAAAATAGTGTTTAATGGTGTTAGTGAGTTTAAAATAGAAGCCACAGCACTATCAATCTCTGTTTCTGCAAAAGCAAATAAAAAGGCCGGAAAAAAGGTTCCTAAAAACCCAGAAATGATCAACCACTTCCATTGTTTCCTAGTAATATCTTTAAGGGTATAAAAACCAAAAATAAAGATAAAAACGCCTGAAACAATGATGCGTAATGCGCCCAATTGTAATGGTGTAAGTCCAATTAATCCTTTTTTAATAAGTATGAACGAACTTCCCCATATAAGCGAAAGAACTGCTAAGAAAACCCACTTTTTTTTACCTGGATGCATCTTTGGATATTAACAGTGCAAAAGTGCTAATTTTAACTGCAATTAACAGTAATTATTAGTAATTTTGTAGTTATTATAATATTTAAAACCTATGAACACATTGAGAAATATTGTAGCCCTTGTTATGGTAGCTGTTATGGTAGTTGCTTGTAAGAATGAATCACAACCTGAAGTGAAAACTGTAACTACTGAGGTAACTGCCAAGGCAGAAAAAGTTTTGGATCCAGATGCTACATTCATAAAATCTGAATTCACCATTGACGGAATGACTTGTGAAATTGGTTGTGCTAAACTCATTGAGCGCAACATCAATAAAATGGATGGTGTAAAAACTGTTAAGGTTGATTTTGACAGAAAATTAGCTATGGTTGAGTATGATGAGGCTATGGTAAATCATGAATCATTAGAAAATACGGTCACAAAATCTTCAGATACATATAAAGTTAGTGAAATGAAAACCGTTGAGGATTTTTCAGCTAAAAAAGAGTGTAAGGAAGATTGCAAAATGGCTTGCTGTAAAGACAAAACAGAAGCTGAGAAAAAAGCATGCGCTGAAAATTGTACAAAAGCATGTTGCGCTGATAAAAAGGTGAAGGCCTAATATCAATTAACTTGTTTCTTTTATCACCTTGAACCGCTTACTTTCAATTATTTTTCTTAGTTGTATTTTAAGTTGCAGCCAAGACCATAAAAGAGCCCCCAATTGGGTGCCGCTATTTAATGGTAAAAATCTCAATAATTGGGAAATTGTAGGCGGTAATGCTACCTATAAAATTGTTGATGATGTTATTATTGGGACTTCACAATTAAATACCCCAAATACGTTTTTAACTACAAAACAACACTTTACAGATTTTATTCTAGAATTAGAGTATAAAGTAGATCCTCTTTTAAATTCTGGTATACAAATTAGAAGTAATAGCATACAAGATTACTATAATGGACGTGTGCATGGCTATCAAATAGAAATTGATCCTTCTGAACGTTCATGGAGTGCAGGAATTTATGATGAAGCTCGAAGAGGATGGTTATTTCCATTGACTAAAAACCCAGAAGCTCAAAAAGCATTTAAACAGGGCGAATGGAATGCCTACAGAATTGAAGCCATTGGCGATACCATTAAAACTTGGATTAATGGAATTGCAGCAGCACACCTAATTGATGATCTTACGCCTAAAGGGTTCATTGGATTACAAGTACATAGTATTGGAAAAGATTCTTCAAAACTTGGTACACAAGTAGCTTGGAGAAATATCAAAATTCTGACTGATGATCTTCATCTACACACAAAAAAAAGCTCGGTTGAGGCTATAAAAACCAAAAACAACCTAACCATGCATGAAGCCAATTCGGGATGGAAAATGTTATGGGATGGTAGTACGTTAAATGGTTGGGAAGGCGTACATTCTAAGGACGTATCATCATGGACAATTGAAGACGGTGAACTTAAAGTATCACCTTCTAATGATGGGCAAGACATCATTACTACCAAAACCTATAAAGATTTTGAACTAAAATTGGAATTTAAATTAACTGAAGGTGCCAATAGCGGTATTAAATATTATGCCAACCAATTTGACCAAGGTGAAAGCACTTCTTTTCTTGGTCTAGAATTTCAATTATTAGATGATACAACGCATCCCGATGCGCATAGAGGCGAGCCTCATGGAAGTAGAACAGCAGGAGCTCTATATGACATTTTTGCTCCTGACACCAGCAAATTTTTAACAGCCATTGGTCAATGGAATCACGCACATATTGTGTCAAAAAATAATACTGTTACACACTGGCTAAATCATATCAAAATATTGGAATACGAACGAGGGAGTGAAGCTTTTAAGCGTGCTATTGAAAATAGCAAATTTAAAGGGGTGTCAGGCTTTGGAACAATAGATTCTGGCCATATTTTGCTGCAAGATCACGATAGTGAAGTCTTCTTTAGAAATATTAAAATAAAAGAGATTAATTAAAAAGCCTAAGCAATTCTTCTTCGGTATACATTAATCCACTCGAGGGTTTTTGCTTCCTAAGCGCTTTTACCTGTTCTAAATTTACTCTGTCTTTTGCCCCAGGAAAGGCGTTGTTTAAATAGGCAATAATGTCAACAATATCTTTGTCACTTATCTCTGGATTAGCATTTAATCCCGGCATTGGAGCATTAAAATTGTACAATTCACCATCTACATGTATTGGTCCAGAAATACCATGTAAAATTATGGCGGCTAATCGTTTTGAAGGACCAGTAACATATTCTGATCCAATTAAGGGAGGTGCAATCCCATCTAAACCTTCTCCATTAAATCCATGACATGCCGCACATGTTTTTCTAAAAATATTATAACCGCCAGTTCTATCATCGGTACCGGTAACCTTTTGTACATATATGGTATTCTTTTTATCGTCTGCTCGATTGGCCAATGTTTCCTCGTAAATTTCAGCATACAGGGAGTTTTCTTGATTATTCTTGTCCTCTACAAGAAAGTTGTTAAACTCATCTTCGAGGGTATTTAATGTACTTATTAAAGCTTCTTGAAAAATTCTTCGGTCTTTATATTTATAAGAGAGCTCTTGTAGCACTGGAAAAAACGATGAAGATGCCAATTTGGTCCACTCTCCCAGAGTCAAAATTGTATATAAATCAATTTCAGAATCGTTCTTTGCTTTAAGTTCTGAAACTAGTGATATGATTTGTGAAATATATTTTACATCTGCAAAATGCTCACTCAATATGAGACCATGTGCAACCACCTCACTAGATGCGTCTGTTCTTATTACTTTTATTAAATGCTCAAACTTGAGCGCATCCATACCATTTAAAGTATGTAAAGCATGCACTACCGAAATGGGGTTTGTAGCATTTAAAGACATTGCTTTTAAGGGTTCAATGGCCTTAGCATTGTTTACTAAAATAAGGCGTTGTTGGGCGCGATCACGCAGCCAGCCATTATCACTTTGTAATGCTTCCACCAATTCCGAAATTTTCATTTCACTAATTGAGCTAAAGTCCATCTCAACGTAACCTTCCTTTGCTACCCTTAATATTCTTCCCATCCCAAGAATTGTATCAAGCTTATGTGTTGCCAAATGTTTCTGCAAATAAGGTGTTAAAAAGGCTTTATGTTGAATAATGCCTCGATGCATATCGACAACATATAAATTCCCATCTGGGCCATTGTGTAAGTTAACTGGTCTAAAACCTTGATCTGTAGAAGCCAAAAACTCTTTATCCTCCCAAGCTTGTTCTGCCGTAATACTATCGGTATGAAAACCCAAAATATTGCGTTTTACAAGATTTGCTTCTGGTGCACAAACAAAGGCATTTTGGTAGTACGTTTTATTGAACTGATTCCCGCGGTAAATTAAAGGCCCGCAAGCAGATGTAACATTTATCAAAAGGCTATCACTATCTAGTACTCCTTTTTGATAACCCCTATTTACATAAGTTCGATGCAATGGGTACACTCGTTGATTTGAAGTTAGTGATTTACTAACTGCTTTTTTTGGCTTATAATATTGATTGTTAATGATGGTGTTTGGAAAGGTGTAATCTCCTATTAATTGCACCGAATTATTATTGTAATATAAACGCCCAAAATCATCATTACTAATACCCCATTGTCCACGGTAGGTTGTTGGTTCTTTAACCCATTGACCATTCTTACGTTGATATCTAAAATTTGAATTTGCATTATAAATCCAATTATCAATGTTCATTAAGAGCCCATTAGGCTGATGTTCTACATTCCCACCATCTGAATACAATGAATCAACCAACACACGGTTTGTAGGTTGGTCATTTTGAATATCAACAAACCATAGATTTGGTGGTTCGGCGTAAAGCAATCCTCCATAGACATGTGCTATAGCTCTTGGTAATACCAAACTGTCCATAAATACTTTTACATGATCTGTTATACCGTCGTTATCAAGATCTTCTAGTATAGATATGGTACCATTTGGCATTTCACCGTCGGTATCTTCAAGGTTTTTCATATAACCTTTCATTTCAACCGTCCAAATTCGTCCTTGGTTATCAAATGAAATGGCAACCGGAGCTTCAATGAAGGGCTCTGAAGCGATAACGTCTAATTGAAACCCCTCCTCAATTACATATTGATCTAATGATATTATGGGTTCTTCAAATGATGGTTGCCCACAAGAGAACGTGGCTACGCAAACACATGTTAGAATAATAAAATTTTGAAGTGACCTCATTAGCATTAGATTGGATGAATTTATATTTGGTATGAATATAAAAAATAAACCAGCAATTCTAATTGAATTGCTGGTTTATCAATCTAAATGCTACTTGAATCTTTAAACCGCTTTTTTCAAATCGGCTTCATTTAAGTCGGTTGCAGATTCAATATCCCAATCTCCTTCAATCATTCTATGTACATAACATCTATCTGCTTGCTTTAATAATTCTTGTTTTTGATCTTCAGTGATATCTCCTTCTATCTTGATAGCTACTTTTACTTTGGTTGATAACTTTCTGTTTTCACCTCGTTCTACCACCTGAGATAATTCAGCATCTACATCTCTAATGTCCCATCCTTTTAATCTAGCAATATATCTAACAGTAGCCACCTTACACATGCCTAATCCTGCAAGGACTAACTCTGTTGGTGCTAAACCTAAATCGGTTCCTTTACTTTTAATTGGTTCATCTCCTAAGATTGTGTGTTTACCATTTGTGATAATTGATTGAAATCCAGTTGGAATATTTTTAATTTTAATTTCAGTTGCCATTTTTTATGTATTTATTGTTATTAATTATTTTTCTCATTAAGTGCTAGTCCAGTAAGGGTGGTTGTTAATGCAATATGTATCATAATATTCATCCAGTTTCCAGACGGTATGTGTACTAGAACCAAGGCCATAAACATTATAAATGATAAGAAGGCATAAGCATAAAATAGCTGTTTGTTCATTAGCAAAAGTATTCCCGCCACCAGTTCAAGTGCTGCTAACAAAGCGCCAACTGCGTAGGTCCCTCCATCTCCTAAAAAAGCTAATCCACTTGCTTTTAAAAAATCGGCCATGTTTTGTAGTCCTACACCGCCTAAAAATCCTTCAAAGAATTTCTCTAATCCTCCCCAAACAAACAGTAGTCCAAATCCAATTCTAATTGTTAAGTCTCCAATATTTTTCATCTTAAATAATTTAATGTTAGTATTATCTTGACATCATCAGTAGTTAGTGATGATAACGATGCAAATGTATGTTGAGAAGTAAATGGAGTGTTAGCCGAAGCTTCCTAAGGTATTGGCAATATGTCCCTAATCTGATTTTTCTTTAAAATCTGATGGAGCTATGCCTTCTTGTTTTTTAAAAAATCTACTAAACGCTTGAATATCTGAGAATCCCAACTCATAGCCTATTTCAGATACATTCTTGTCAGTGTAATTTAGCATTCGACGTGCTTCTAACATAATTCTATCCTGAATAAACTGAAGCGGTGTTTTACTACCAACTTTCTTGAAAAGATTAGAGAGGGTTTTTGGTGACTTATGCAATAATTTAGCGTACTCTGCGACACTATGCTTTTCTCTAAAGTATTGTTCTACTAAAAAGTTGTAATCTCTAATTATATCTATATTGTTTTGTGATCTAGTGTTATAGTTCTCCTGGGTCTTGTAAATTCTTGTACACAATATGAGCAAACGTTTTAACATCATTTGCAGCATCTCCAACTGCAAGTTGTCTTTAGACTTCATCTCTATTAGCAACATTTCCCAAACAGTGCTTAGTGTTTTTAGGTCATTCTGAGAAGGGTGGATTACTGGTAGATTAGAAGCTCCATAGTATAAAATTCCTTTGCAGCTAACTTCGCTATCGTGATCTACTACACAATAAAAGGGTCGATTCCATCTAATTAATCGCGCCGAATTTAGATGCTTAATGTCTATTTTATGAAACTCAGTAAGGCTTATAATGTCATTGGTATGAAATTTATAGTGTACCGCATCCACTACAAAATGGTTATCAGTGGAGGTAAACCAAAGCAAAGAAAGTTCGCTTTTTCCACATGTTTTTATGAGATCACTATTAACAGATGTTACCTCGGTAATTTCTAGATACTCGTTATGCCTGCCAAAGAATTTCACTATGAATTCATGAGTTCTTCAATTTCATTGGCTGCAATAGGAATATTTCGCATTAAATTAAACGGTGCTCCAGATTCTTGAATAACCACATCATCTTCTAACCGAATACCCATTTTTTCATTAGGAATGTAAATCCCAGGTTCTACTGTAAAAACCATATTTGCCGTCATAGGTGTTTTTAATTCACCGTAATCATGTGTGTCTAAGCCCATATGATGTGATGTCCCATGCATAAAATATTTCTTATATGCCGGCCACTTTGGGTCTTCGTTTTGCACATCGGCCTTATCAATGAGCCCTAACCCTAATAATTCTGAGGTCATAATCTTTCCAACCTCAACGTGATAATCTGCCCATATTGTTCCAGGCACCAACATTTTGGTGGCCTCGTCTTTTACACGATGTACTGCACTATATACTGCCCTTTGTCTCTCGGTAAATCTACCATTAACAGGAATTGTTCTAGTCATATCACTAGAATAATTCGCGTATTCTGCTCCTACATCCATTAACAACATATCACCATCTTTACATGCTTGGTTATTTTCAATGTAATGCAATACACATGCATTAAATCCAGAACCCACTATTGGCGTATAGGCAAACCCTTTAGATCGGTTACGAAGAAATTCATGCATGTATTCTGCTTCGATCTCATACTCCATTACACCAGGTTTTACAAAACCTAAAATTCTTCGGAAACCTTTTTCAGTAATATCACATGCTGTTTGTAATAGGTCGAGCTCAATTTGGTCTTTTACACCACGTAATTTTTGCAATATTGGAAAGCTCTTCTCCCATTTGTGAGCTGGGAATTTATTTTTTACCATTTTTATAAAACGGTCTTCCCTGGTTTCCATAACCACAGCCTGTCTGTAATGTTCGTTGGTATTAAAATAAATAGATTCTGCTTCCGTCATTAAATCAAAAAACACCTTGTCAAAATCAGTTAACCAATATACGGTAGCAATTCCAGAGGTTTTAGTTGCCTGTTCTTTGGTTAGTTTTGCCCCCTCCCAAATAGCTATATGATCGTTGGTTTCGCGAACAAATAATACCTCACGATGCTTCGCGTCCATAGCGTCTGGAAACAAAACTAAAATACTCTCTTCTTGATCAACTCCGCTCAAATAAAAAATATCTCGATGTTGATGGAAGGGCATTGTACTATCTGCACCAGTAGTATAAATATCATTTGAGTTAAAAACTGCAATTGAACCCGGTTTCATTTGCGCAGTAAAATTGGCTCTATTTTTTATAAATAACTGGTTGTTTATTGAATGGTATTTCATGCGTTATAAATATTTTCTCAAATGTAAAAATTTTGACTTCCTAAAAACAATACTTTATTTAATATTTGGATAGAGTTTCTTAAGCTCGCTCGCTTTCATTGAAATCACATCTACGTCTAGAGTAATTGTGGAAAGAGGTTCATCTAAGGAGTCTCTCTCAACATTCACAATTTCATCAACTACATCCATCCCTTTAATAACCTTTCCAAATATGGTGTAATCTCCATCTAATCTATGTTCGCCATTTCTGTTCTGGACGATATAGAATTGGCACCTAGCCGATAGCTTCTCGGCATTCCCGTCTCTTCCTGCACCTAGAGCGCCGTACACATGTTTTAGCGTATCGACAAATTCAGGAGCTAAAAGGTATTCGGGATCATTAAATCCTTCAGGGGTATCTGGACATCCTCCTTGCGCAACGAAGTTTGGAATAACTCGGTTAAAACTCAATGAGTCCCAATATCCATTATTTGCAAGTTGAATAAAACTCGCCTTATGATTGGGAGTTTCATCATACAACCACAAAAGAATCTCCCCTTTAGGTGTATTAATTTGACCCACATCATACATTGGTTCACCTCTACATCCAATAAGTAATAATACGATACTCAGCGCAACTAAATTTTTCATTTTATAAAGATTAGTATTTAAGAATATGTTTCATAATGTTAAAATTAGTCTTTTTAATTAAAGACTGTTGACCATTTATTTAGATTTGAGTATTTTCAAAGTCTCTTTAAAAAACCAACCAAATGAAAAAAATTACGCTTTTATTAGCCCTATGCTTATTAGTTGTATTTTCTGTTAATGCCCAGGAAAACTCTATAGTCAAAAATGTTCCGTTTACCAATATTGGTCCAACAATCATGAGTGGTCGGGTGGTAGATTTAGATGTGAACCCAAACAATACGGTCGAGTTTTATGTTGCCTATGCCTCAGGAGGTCTATGGTATACCAATAATAATGGTACTTCTTTTACATGTGTAAGTGATACAGCACCAACACAAAATATGGGCGATATTGCTGTTGACTGGAACAAGGGCACCATTTGGATTGGAACTGGCGAAAGTAATTCTTCGCGTTCTTCTTACGCTGGAATTGGCGTTCTTAAAAGTGATGATAAAGGTAAATCGTGGACGAATGTTGGACTAGAAGATTCACATCACGTAGGTCGTATTGTCATTAACCCTAATAATCCTGACGATGTTACCATAGGAGTAATTGGTCATTTGTATACACCAAATGAAGAAAGAGGAATCTTTAAAACAACTGATGGAGGTAAAACCTGGAATAAGGTATTATTTATTAATAATCAGACTGGTGTGATAGACATTAGTGTCTCCCCTACAAACCCAAGCATCATGTATGCCGCTTCTTGGGAACGTGAGCGCAAAGCCTGGGATTTTGATGGCGATGGAAATGGATCTGGTATTTATAAAAGTACCGATGGTGGTAATACATGGAATCTTATGACTACTGAAGGAAAAGGGTTCCCTACAGGAACAGGAGTGGGAAGAATTGGTTTGGCCACTTATAATGACGACATAATTTATGCGCTGCTAGATAACCAGTTTAGGCGACCTGTAGAAAATAGACGTGGCGGGAATCAAGGACTGCAAAAAGATGATTTTAAAACCATGTCTAAAGACGAACTTTTAAGACTAGATGATAAAAAGTTAAACGCCTATTTAAGAAGTAATCGATTTGAAAGAAAACACACAGCACAGAGTGTTAAAAAAGGTGTTAGAGATGGCAAAGTACAGCCAAATGATTTGGCTCTTTATCTGGAAAATGCAAATGCTGCCTTATTTGATTCTCCTGTGATTGGAGCAGAAGTTTACAAATCAACTGATGGTGGTCAGTCATGGAGCAAAACGCATGAAGGCTATTTAGATGGCGTGTATAGTTCTTATGGTTACTATTTTGGAATCATGGCCGTTCACACCAGCAATCAAAATAAGATTTATATTGGTGGTGTTCCTCTGTTAAAATCTGATGATGGTGGAAAGAACTTCTCTTATATTGGAAAGGAAAATGTACACTCAGATCATCAAGCAATTTGGGTAAATCCAAATGTAGAAGGTCATGTAATTAATGGAAACGACGGAGGTGTAAATATCACCTATGATGATGGAGAAAATTGGACAAAAAACAACTCTCCATCAGTTGGACAATTCTATTATATAAATGTTGACCACGAAAAACCATATAATGTTTATGGAGGATTACAAGATAATGGTGTTTGGGTAGGCCCAAGTACCTATCAGGCTTCAAAAAGTTGGGAAGGTAGAGGTAAATATCCATACGAAAGTATTGGTGGTGGTGATGGTATGCAAGTACAAATTGACAACCGAAACTCTAATATTGTATATGCAGGTTCTCAGTTTGGCTTTTATTACAGATTGAATAGAGAAACTGGAGAGCGGCTAAGTATCAATCCAAAACATGAACTCGGAGATTCTCCCTATCGTTATAACTGGCAGACACCAATTTTGTTATCACCACATAATCAAGATATTTTATATATGGGCGCCAATAAGCTATTACGTTCAATGGATCAAGGAGAGACTTTTGATGTGATTTCTGGCGATCTTACTACTGGTGGAAAAAAAGGTAATGTTCCTTATGGCACATTAACTACCATTTCAGAAAGTGCATTCCAATTTGGGATGATTTACGTTGGAAGTGATGATGGATACATTAACCTAACATCTGATGGTGGTAGTTCATGGAAGAGAATATCTAACAGTTTACCGCAGGGACTTTGGGTTTCTCGCGTTATTGCTTCTCAGCATAAAAAAGAACGTGTTTATGCGACATTAAACGGATATAGAAATGATGATTTTAAGGTTTATGCCTATGTCAGTGAAGATATGGGTGCTACTTGGAAATCAATTACTAATGGAATTTCTGATTCACCAGTTAACGTAATTAAAGAAGATACCAAAGATGAAAATATTCTTTACTTAGGAACAGATAATGCCGTATACGTTTCGTTTAATAAGGGTACAAATTGGCAAGCATTCTCTAAGGGGCTATCAAATGCTGCTGTGCATGACTTAGTAGTGCAACCAGAAGCTAACGATCTGGTTGTTGGAACTCATGGTCGTTCTATTTATCGTGCTGATATTTCGGCGCTTCAACAATACAGTAAAGTAGGTAGTAACGCCATTACAATTTTTGATATAGAACCAATTCGTGCATCACCAAGATGGGGACGATCGTTTGGTGGCTTCTTCTCTGCTCCTGGTCCGTCAAGAACAATAAGTTTCTTCTCGGCTGCGAAAGCTACCCAAGGTGTAAATATTTTATCTGAAGGTGGCGCTTTACTCAATGCAATTGAAGTTAAAGCAGATAAAGGTTACAATTTTGCAGAATACGATCTCACAATGACAAGTGGTGGACGCGATTTATTAATGAAAGAAAACTCCAAGGTACGAGTTCCAAAAGCACAGAATGGGAAATTTTATTTGCCAAAAGGGAAATACACTGTTCAAATTGGATCACAAAAAACTACCTTAGAAGTTAAATAATCTAAGAGATTAATATAAGAAGCCTGCTAATTAAGCAGGCTTTTTTGTTAAAAACTGTGAAATTTAACTTAAATCCATTCTAAATAGAAAAATTATGACGATTGTTATTGCCTAACAATTCACCCTGAAGTATTTTTGTCAGAACTTAAAAATTTCTATACACTATGAGTGGATTTTTTAAATCTTCAATAGGAAGAAAAGTTGCCATGGCTTTATCAGCTTTCTTCCTCATGTTTTTCTTAATCATTCATTTAGCAGTAAACATCACCTCAGTTTTTAGTCCTCAATTATTTAATGAGTTATCACATTTTATGGGTACCAATCCGGTAGTGCAATTAGCACTACAACCAGTATTGGTATTTGGTGTGATTTTTCACTTTATAATGGGCTTTATTCTTGAGATTAAAAACAGAAAGGCCATTGGTGTTTCTTATGCTAAAAACAATGGGGCTGCAAACTCTTCTTGGGTGAGCCGAAACATGATTTATACAGGATTAGTCATTTTAGCATTTTTAGTACTGCACTTTATTGATTTTTGGTTCCCTGAAATGAAAGTAAAGTATATTGAAGGTGACATGACAGGTATGATCCCGGGAACACAAGAATTTAGATATTTCGAAGAATTGCAACATAAGTTTTTAAGCCCTTATAGAGTAGGGGCTTATGTGTTAGCCTTCATCTTTCTATTATTGCATTTACTGCACGGGTTTACCTCTGCATTTCAATCTATGGGCTCTACGGCAGGAAGAAAGAAGACATTAAAAGTTTTGAGCAAAATATATTCATACGCCATCACTTTCGGATTTATTTTCGTTGCAATTTGGCATCACTTTAATCACCATTAATTTATACTATATGAGTGTTTTAGATTCAAAAGTACCAAAGGGTCC
>CAZAPO010000270.1:0-3269 GCA_964487005.1 uncultured Flavobacteriaceae bacterium | reverse complement strand
CAGATGACCATGCAATTACATCGCCTTTTTTGTTGGTAAGTGATATGATAATGTTATTAAAAGAAGCCGTGATGTGTGCTTCTCCTGTAGCTTCTACTATTACCTTACGTTTTTTACTACTTGACTTTGCCATATTATTTTAGTTTCTAGTTGTTAGCTTTAGTTGTTAGAATCCTAAACATTTCTATTTCAGGCAGATTCATCTAACTTCTAAACACTAATGACTATCGTCTGTTATTATTTAGTTACTTTTTTCTTGTTAGCAACTGTTTTTCTTTTACCTTTTCTTGTTCTTGAGTTATTCTTAGTACGTTGTCCTCTTAATGGAAGTCCTGTTCTATGACGAATTCCTCTGTAACATCCAATATCCATTAATCGTTTAATGTTTAATTGTGTTTCAGAACGTAATTCACCTTCGATGGTATACTTCCCAACTGCACCACGAATATTGCTTATTTCTTCGTCAGTCCAGTCAGACACTTTTGTACTTTCGTCTACTTTAGCTGCTGCTAAAATGTCTTTTGCTCTACTTCTACCAATTCCGTAGATGTATGTTAAAGAGATAACTCCTCTTTTGTGTTTTGGTATGTCTACACCTGCAATTCTTGCCATAATTAACCTTGTCTTTGTTTGAATCTAGGATTCTTTTTGTTGATTACGTAAAGTCTTCCTTTTCTACGCACGATTTTACAATCTGCGCTACGTTTTTTTACTGATGCTCTTACTTTCATCGTATTAGTATCTATAAGTTATTCGAGCCTTAGTTAAATCGTAAGGACTCATTTCTAATTTCACTTTATCGCCTGGTAACAACTTGATGTAATGCATACGCATTTTACCAGAAATGTGTGCAGTCACAATGTGACCATTTTCTAACTCAACACGAAACATAGCATTTGATAATGCTTCTATAATTGTTCCGTCCTGCTCTATTGCTGCTTGTTTTGCCATAGTATTTATGTTAAGCTATTGCTTTTCTATTTTTACCGGTCTTCATCAAGCCGTCATAGTGTTTGTTCAACAAGTATGAATTTACTTGTTGCATTGTATCAATTGCAACTCCAACCATAATAAGTAATGACGTTCCTCCGTAGAATAATGCCCACATGTCTTGAACATTCATCAGCTTTACAACAAATGCTGGGAATACAGCAATTAATGCTAAGAAGATAGATCCTGGCAACGTGATTTGTGACATGATCTTATCTAAATATTCTGCTGTTTCTGTTCCTGGGCGAATTCCTGGAATAAAACCTCCACTACGCTTTAAATCATCAGCCATTTTGTTTGTTGGAACTGTAATAGCTGTATAGAAATACGTAAACACTATAATTAATAATGCAAAAACAATATTATACCAGAATCCGAAAATATCGTTTCCAAAATTCACTTGTAACCATTGTCCAACACTTGAATCTTTCATGAAATCCATTCCTCCAATTAAACCAGGTACAAACATAATTGCTTGTGCAAAAATGATTGGCATTACTCCTGATGCATTTAACTTTAATGGAATATATTGTCTAGATCCAAATACGTTTCTTTCATAACCTCCTGCCTGAGTTCTTCTTGCATATTGTACAGCTATCTTTCTAACTGCCATTACAAGCATTACCGAAGCCAAGATAATTACAAACCAAATTACTAGTTCAATAAGAATCATAATTAATCCTCCATTTGACTCAGTAACTCTTGCTGCATATTCTTGAATAAATGACTGTGGCATTGTAGCAATGATACCTACCATAATTAATAGTGAAATACCATTTCCAATTCCCTTATCTGTAATTTTCTCACCTAACCACATAGCGAAGATACATCCTGTTACTAATATGACAATTGATGAGAAATAGAATAAACCTCCTTGACCTAATAAGAATGCTTCTGGTGGTACACCTAAGGCTGGTAAACTTACTAAATAACCTGGTGCTTGCACCAAACAGATAGCTATGGTTAACCAACGTGTTATTTGAGTTATCTTCTTTTGCCCACTTGCGCCTTCTTTTTGTAGTTGTTGTAAATAAGGAATTGCAATTCCCATTACTTGTACTACAATGGAAGCAGAAATGTAAGGCATAATACCTAAGGCAAATACTGATGCTTTAGATAAAGCTCCTCCAGTAAACATATCAAGAATTGTTTTAATACCTCCACCGCCAAATCCTTGTGAGAAGTCGGCTAGTTGTCCAGCATCTATTCCTGGTAATGTTACTTGTGCTCCAAAACGGTAAACTAAAAGCATTCCTAAAGTAAGAACGATTCTATCTTTTAGTTCCGTAATTTTCCAAACATTCTTTAAAGTCTCTATAAATTTCATTCTGATTAGGGTATTCTTATAAAGTTACAGCTTCTCCTCCGGCAGCTTCAATAGCAGCTTTTGCTGAAGCAGTAAATTTATGAGCAGTTACTTTTAATTTAGCTTTTAATTCTCCTCTTCCTAAAATTTTAACTAGTTCATTTTTACCAGCTAAACGGAAAGTTACAAATGTATCTAAATCTGCAGTATCTTTTATTTTTTTATCGTCAACCATTTGTTGTAAAGTATCAAGGTTGATTCCTTGATATTCTTTACGGTTAATGTTAGTAAAGCCAAACTTAGGAACACGTCTTTGAAGTGGCATCTGTCCACCTTCAAATCCAATCTTTCTAGAATATCCAGAACGAGATTTCGCCCCTTTGTGACCTCTTGTTGCAGTACCACCTTTTCCAGAACCTTGTCCGCGACCTACGCGCTTGCTATTATTATTAACTGAACCTTCTGCAGGTTTTAAATTACTTAAATCCATTTTTCAGTTTGTATTTTTAAGCTTCCTCTACAGAAACTAAATGTTTAACTTTATTTACCATACCAAGGATATTTGGCGTGGCATCGTGCTCTACAGTTTGACCAATCTTCTTTAACCCAAGAGCTTCTAAAGTTCTTTTTTGGTTTTTTGTACGATTGATCGCGCTTTTTTGTTTTGTTACTTTAATCTTTGCCATGATATCCTTAATTATCCGTTAAATACTTTTTCTAAAGAAATACCGCGGTCTCTTGCAATTTTATTCGCATCTCTTAATTGTAATAAAGCATCAAAAGTTGCTTTTACTACATCATGAGGGTTTGAAGATGCTTGCGACTTCGATAATACATCATGTACGCCAACTGCTTCTAGTACTGTACGTACAGCACCTCCAGCAATAACTCCTGTACCAGGAGCAGCAGGAATGATGTTTACTCTAGCTCCACCATATTTTCCTTTTTGCTCATGTGGTAATGTTCCTTTTAC
>CAZAPO010000269.1:0-71054 GCA_964487005.1 uncultured Flavobacteriaceae bacterium | reverse complement strand
ATATAATAAGCGCAGAGAAATACTTTAATGCTATATCTGGTGAATTGTTCCAATTACCAAACAATAATTCTACAAGACGCTCCTTTTGAGGGATTAATAATTTAATTTTTTCTAATGATAAATATGCAAGGTTATTGTGGGAAATAAGGTTGAGCGCATCTAACGCTAAGTCTTTGTTTTCAACAATAAATAAAGGACGTATTGACTGATGTGATAACAAAGCGATTACATCTTTGTAATAAAATGTGAGTTTTTCTTTTTTATGAAGGATGAACAGTTGATCAAATAAGGAAGCTAGAGGCACGGTGCGCAACGGACAACCCATGGTAATGTTAAGCTTTTCTATAGTTGATGGTATAGAGCTTAACATTGGAATTAATAAGTTTTCATCACTTAATACAACCGCTACTTTGTTTAAATGTGTCTGTTCTTTTTTTATTTTAGAAAGCAGCTCTCCTACATATTTAACTTGTCCAATATTCTTAGGAATTCCTGTAATTTCTATTTGTTTTTTTTCCTTATAATAATTGTGAAACCATGTTATTGGATTTGACTTATAATAGGACCATTGCTTTAAGTATTGCCTAATGAAAAGCCCTGCACTGTGTATTTCATTTTCAACAAAGCACTTATCAATGTCCCAATATACTTTGGCTATTCCATTTTGAAGTAGTTCTTTGATGATAGTACTTTCGCAAGCGTTTAATGCATTAAAGCCTAAAAACACATGTTGTGTAGACTCATTGTATTGTATATAAGATTCTAGATTTTCAACAGCTTCACGATACAAAAGGCCTTGATAACCTTTTCTCTTCTTCAGTAGTTCATTTGATAGCTCTTCATAGTAGGTATTTAGTTTATTCCAAAAGTTCAGATAGTTTTTAATTAATGGTGTTTTATTCTCTTCTAATGACCAATGGTTGATATCTTGGATTGCACTCAAATAATCAAAAACACGATTAGGCGCTATTAGATATCTATCAATTTCATTAAAATCTTGAAGTAATACCTGCGCCCATTTTAAAAAACTATCAAATGGTTCAATGTGATCTTGTGCTGTATGTAGTTTGTATACTTCGTAGAACTCAAATAAAAGCTCTGTATTAGAAACTTTATGAAGTTGAGATAGTTCTTCAACAAATTCTTCAATACTTGTTATTTGAGGTGTGAATATTGCACGGCTTAGCTTTTTGGCTATTTCTTGTTTAAGAAAAACTCCAGCACGTTTACTTGGTACTATAAATTTAAGTTGAGAAATATCAACTTTGTGTTTGTAAAGGTCTTGAAGTACATCGGCAATAAAACTTGGCATTGTATAAAAATAAAAAACGCTTCGAATTTTCGAAGCGTTTTTTAATTATATAATTTTTAAGACTTCCTAGTTAGTTCCAGCAAGTTTTACTTCTACACGTCTGTTAGCAGCTCTACCAGATCTTGTTCTGTTAGAATCTATTGGCATTGTTTCACCAAATCCTTGAGCAGATAATCTGGCAGCAGAAATTCCGTTGTTTACTAGATAATCCATAACAGCATTAGCTCTAGCTTCAGATAATCTTTGGTTAAGAGCATCACCACCTGTACTATCTGTGTGACCTTCAATTGTGAAGTTCGCCTTAGGATACTCCTTTAAGATAGCAGCAATTGCTTGTAATGTTGGCTCTGTTCCATCTTTAAATGTAGATCTTCCTGAATTAAAGTTAATAGTTCTTGCATACTCAGTTAACTGATTTTGAACTTCTTCTGTAGGAACTACTATTTCTGGACAACCGTTGTTAGCAACAGTACCAGCTTCGTTTGGACATTGATCATCTTTATCTAATACACCATCACCATCTGTATCTGGCCAAGGGCAACCGTTATTGGCTGCAGGACCAGCTTGGTTAGGGCAATTGTCATTACCATCGGCAATACCATCACCGTCAGCATCTGGACAACCAGCTAATGACTTTAATCCAGCAACATTAGGACAGTTATCGTTGTTATCTGAAACACCGTCACCATCACTATCTGGACAACCATTAAATTCTGCTAAACCTGCTTCATTAGGACATGTATCTTTAGCATCTTCGATACCATCACCATCGCTATCTGGACAACCATTGAAAGCTTCTAATCCAGCAACTTCTGGACATGCATCATACTTGTCATAAATACCATCACCATCAGTATCTGTACCACCAAATTTAATTGAGATGGATGCCATATGTTGGAAATGCTTCGCTAAGTAATCTTCAAATGAGTGCTTATAAGTTGAAGAAAGAGTTACACCTAAGTTATCGTTAAACCAATAGCTTAAACCTAAACCTCCGTTTAAAGTTCCTGCACCCACTTTATCAACCCAAGTATATCCACCACCTACGTTAATAGCTGGTTCTAGTGCTCCCCATTTTAAAACATTTGCTAGACTATATCTAATTGTTCCGTCTATTCCAATGTATGTTAAGTCATCAACATCTGCATCACCAAAAGATTTGATGTTATTGAAAGAAGCTCCTAATCCTAAAGAGAAATCATCTCCTAAGTATCTAGATACATTAAATGCCGAAATGGCTGAAACCATATTCCAATGGTCTTTGGCGTTGAAGAATTCATCAAAATTTCCTCCAAGTGGAGCTTTGTCTCCTACTGGGTAGAAATCAACGGCATTAAACCCTACGTTTAATTGCCAAGGATTATTCTCGTCTTGTGCGTTAACGTTGCTAAAACCAATTACTAGCAACAAAGCGAACATTAATCTGCTAAGATTTTTCATATTCTATAATTTAATTTTAAGTGTTAATTGTAAACAAAAGTAAGTTGTTAAAATTTATTAACAAAAACAAATATAGGAAATTATTGCTTTTTTTGTATTAAAACCCTTATAAATAAAGGTGTTTTTAAAATATTTTAAGCGCTTTTCCCACCTTAATAAAAGCGTTAATTGCTTTATCTAAATGTTCCTTTTCATGAGCAGCAGAAAGCTGTACCCTTATTCTGGCTTTTTCTCGTGGAACTACTGGGAAGAAGAATCCAATCACATAAATACCTTCTTCTAACAATTTATTTGCCATTGTTTGAGACAATTTCGCATCGTATAGCATTACGGGTACTATGGCAGAATCACCATCAATAATATCGAATCCAGCCTTAGCCATTCCCTTTTTAAAATAGGCCGTATTCCATTCAAGTTTATCTCGCAAAGTTGTGTCATTTGAGAGGAGGTCAAAAACCTTAATTGATGCACCAACAATTGCTGGTGCTAAAGAGTTTGAAAATAAATAGGGTCTAGATCTTTGACGTAACATTTCAATAATTTCTTTCTTTCCTGTAGTATATCCTCCCATTGCTCCTCCTAATGCCTTGCCAAGGGTTCCTGTAATGATATCGATTCTTCCCATCACACCTTTATCTTCGAGGGTTCCACGACCGGTTTCTCCAATAAAACCTGCAGCATGGCACTCATCAATCATTACTAAAGCATCGTATTTATCGGCGAGGTCGCAAATAGCATCGAGTGGTGCAACAAGACCATCCATTGAAAAAACGCCATCTGTGACAATAATTTTAAATCTTGCACCATTTTTAGTTGCCTCCTGAAGCTGCTTTTCGAGGTCGACCATGTCATTATTTGCATAACGATATCTAGCTGCTTTACACAGCCTTACTCCGTCAATTATTGATGCGTGATTTAAAGAATCTGAAATAATAGCATCTTCCTTTGTTAATAATGGTTCAAATACACCACCATTGGCATCAAAAGCTGCGGCATAAAGAATAGTATCTTCAGTTTCATAAAATGCAGCAATTTTTTCCTCTAATTCTTTATGAATATCTTGTGTTCCGCAGATAAACCTAACCGACGACATCCCAAAACCATGCGAATCGAGGGTGTCTTTCGCCGCTTGAATTACCTCTGGATGTGATGATAATCCTAAATAATTATTCGCGCAAAAATTTAGTACAGTTTCACCAGTATTTAGGGTAATTTCTGCGCCTTGAGAAGAAGTAATAATTCGTTCTTCCTTAAACAAGCCATTATCTTTAATTTCTTGAAGTTCGTTTTGTAAATGCTCTTTAATCTTTCCGTACATTGAATTGTTTTTTGCAAAGTTAAACTTCTTTTATTTTCAAATCACCGTTGATATAAATAAGTATTTTTTTTACCACCTTAATATTCATCTTTTCAATGGCACTCGCATAGGTGTATAGCTGGGTTTCGTATGTTTTATTAGGAGCTCCTGTTTTATAATCTATTATAACGGCTTCATGGTGTTGATTAATTATAATTCTATCTGGTCTTAAAATTTCACCTTGAGGCGTTATAATTTCTCTCTCGTTATAAATAGTGTTTTTTGTGCTAAAGAAATCTCTTAAGTCTGGATGAGATACTATTTGCATAATTGATGGTTTTAGCGTAGCTGCTTGTTCACTCGTTATTTTTCCTTGTGTAATAAAATCGTCGAGCGCAATGGTCACATCTTGAGACGTCTTAATTTGCGCCATAATGTCGTGAATTAAATTCCCTTTTTCTATAGCATCTTTTTGTTGAGTGTCCCACAAAAACCCAGAATTTGTAACCATTTGAATTTTATGATGCTCCTTTGGGGTAGAAATAAATGAAGCTTGTTGCATAGTTATTTGCTTCTCAGTTTTTCCATCTAATTCCCTTTGAGCATTTCCTATACTGTATTCAAGTTTGGTGTCAACCCACAAACCTGTATGTTTTAAATAATTAATTAATAAACCGCTATAGTATCGCAAATTTTCATTTCCTTTCTTGTCTACTCTTTTGTTAGACACAATGTAAAGCTGCTCAATTGGTCTAGTAAACGCCACATACATCAAATTGATATTATCTAATTCAAGTTCAGCTTGTCTCTGCTGATACAATTTTGCCCCTTCTTCACTAAAATCATGGATATTTTTATTATAGTTGAGATATGCAACAGGAAAATCGTTGAACTTATCAGGGTTCAAATGAAACCAAATTTTTGGACTTTTTTCTCGATATATATCTAAATCGGCATAAGGGAAAATCACCACTGGAAATTCTAGTCCTTTTGATTTATGAATAGTCATTATTCTTACGGCATTGGTGGCTTCAGGTGACACAATTGAAATTGTTTCTTTTTTCTGCTGATAGTACTCAAGAAAGGTCGTGAGATTTACATTTTGGTGAGCACTGAAATCCAATGCAAAATCTAGAAAAAATTGAAGATAAGCATTAGAGTGTTTATTGAGATTAAATCTGTAAATAATTGCTGCTATCCCCTCGGTCAAGCTATTTTGAGTTATTTCTTCAAGATTAATTCCGAAACCCAGCGAATTGAACAATTCAAAAAAGGCATCAACGCTTTTGTCTACATGATAAGCAAGGAACTCATGCATATCGTTTAGACCCAAAAGCGTCTTACCAACATAGTTTAACACTTTAAGCTTTTGAAGTATATTCTCTGGATTTGCGACGTACTCCAGAAAACTTACAATGAATCTAACCTCTTCTGAGCTATCAATCAATAGGGTTTCAGATGATACAATATTCACCCCAGCATCACTAAGGAATTTTGCCAAGGCCATTCCTTCAGATTTTCGCCTTACAAGAATGCATATATCACCCAAAGTATAACCATTAATCAAGCAATTATTAATTATTTTATGTACATGTTGAGCATAAAGTATGTCTTTATCATCATCTTTTATGAACTCAAGAAAAGAGATATTTACATAACCGTTTGCATCTAGGAAGGTATCTTGGTGACTACTCTTGTATAACTGCGCATAAGAATTGTTTGAAAAAGCAAATGAAGCTAGGTGTTTAAAAAAGTTATTGTTAAAGTTTACAATGTTTTTAGTACTTCTGTAGTTTATAGGAAGTTTATTTATGTTCTTATCAATAAAAAATGGGTTATCGTTATTGTAAAGACCAATAAATTGTTCGGCTTTTCCACCGCGCCATCTATAAATAGCCTGCTTTGCATCACCAACTAATAGTGTGCTTGCGTTTTCACCAGATAAAGCATTTGCGATTAATGGGACTAGGTTTTCCCATTGAAGAATTGAAGTGTCTTGAAACTCATCAATGAAGTAATGTCTGAATTTTTCTCCCAAACGTTCATAAATAAATGGAGCAGGCTGCTCTTTAATATGGTTGCTAATAATATTATTAAACTCTGAAATGAGCATCAAATTCTGATCTTCTTTCAAAGAGGTTAATTCTTTTGAGATTAAGGTGAGCACAGAAAGGGGGGTAATATTTTTTAATATATTTTGTATAAAACCCCATTCTATAATATGATGTTTAGACGCATTAAATTGGGCCACAAGCATAGGTTGAATAGTGTCAATTTTCTCTGCAGATAAGGGCGCAGTAGTACTTGGATATAATGGGTGAGTATTTAATTTACTCATCCAAACCTTGTCAAAGGTTATATTAAAATCTTCTTCTGTAATCTTTTTAAAATACGAAGGCAGGAATCCATTTTTTCCTGAAAATGAATTGTGATCAATTTGATGGTCTTCAATTAATTTTAGTGCTATTTCACCGTGATTAACAATAGAATTTTTTAAGGTGGACATCTGTTTGTTCAAGTCCTGCTTAAATAATTCGAAGTCGTTTAATTTTTTGCTTTCAAGTTGTTTAACAAATGATATATCATTTTCATTAACTAGAAGTTTGGCAATATTGTTTAAATCGTAACTAACATCCCAGCTTTTATCTTCATCGGTTTTTTGAACTGCGAATTCAACTAGTGTTTTTGTTAATCTTTGATCAGATCCTGCTTTTGCTATTAAGTTGTCAACAGCTTTCATCAATAACCTATCTGTATCTAATTCTACTTCAAAATTTTGCGACAAGTTTAAGTCATGTGCAAAGGTTCTTATAACTCGCTGCGTGAATTTGTCGATAGTTGAAACCTCAAAAGAGGCATAATTGTGAATAAGATGATTTAAAACAACGCCTGCTTTTTTATGAAGAGATTCAGGACTGATAGGCAGTTCATTGCAAATAGCATTGAAAATACTAGTTGGATTTTCAATGATGCGATGATCAGAAAAGTGCATTAATGTTTCGATGATTCTGCTTTTCATCTCCCCAACAGCTTTATTTGTAAAGGTTAATGCTAGAATATTCCTATAGGATTCATTGAAGCTAGAAGAGAAAAGAATCTTTAAATATTCCTTTACTAAAGTAAAGGTCTTACCACTTCCAGCAGAAGCATCATAAATATTAAAAGAAGACTTAATCAAGAAAAGAAAAATTTTATACCAAAATAAGTATTCTTAATAACTTAATAAGATAAATCTTAAAGCATTATTGTAAATTTGATTGTGAAAATAAATAACAATTAAAAACAAATATTATGGCATTCGAATTACCAAAATTAAAATATGCATACGACGCTCTAGAACCACATATTGATGCGCGTACCATGGAGATACATCACTCAAAACATCATAATGGTTATACCACCAAATTAAATGCTGCAATTGACGGTACTGATCTTGATGGTAAGTCAATTGAAGATATACTAGCAGGTTTAGATATGAATAACAAAGCAGTTAGAAATAACGGTGGAGGTTTTTATAATCATTCTTTATTCTGGGATGTAATGAATCCTGAAGGTAAAGGTTATTTATCTGGTGAATTAAGAGACGCTATTGAGGCAGAGTTTGGTTCAGTTGATGCATTTAAAGAAGCATTTGCGAATGCCGCTGCTACTCAATTTGGATCTGGATGGGCGTGGTTATGCGTGCATAAAGGTGGTCGCGTTGAGGTGTGTTCTACTGCAAATCAAGACAATCCATTAATGCCTGGTATTGGATGCGGTGCAACTCCTATATTAGGATTAGATGTTTGGGAACACGCCTACTATTTAAATTATCAAAATCGTAGACCAGATTATATACAGGCGTTTTTTAATGTAATTAATTGGAATGAGGTTGAGAGACGTTATGCAGAAGCCAAGTAATTAATTACTGTCAATATAAATTTAAAAGCAACTCGTTTGGGTTGCTTTTTTTTGCCCCAATTGGTCATTAAATAAAAAAGGTGAACAGAATGTCCACCTTTTTTGCCCCAAATCTACCATAAACTTAACCTACTTATGTTATGGTGATGTAAATATAATGTCGATTATTTCTATTATTTAAATTTATTAGACAAACTACTAATATATTAGTCTAACAGTGATTAGCGAAAACACAGAAATAACAGGCATTTCCACGATTTTTACTAAAAAAATGGCTGATAATTTTTTTATTTTCAAGAAGTTAGATGCTTAGTGAAGTTCAATAAAAAAAGGTGAACAAGCGTTCACCTTTTTTTGCCCCAAATCTACCATGAACTTAACCTACTTATGTTATGGTGACACTAAAGTATATTGATTTTGGTGAAAGGCTATAAATATTAGATGAACTGCACTTTTTTTAGTTTAAAGGCTCAATTTTATAGATAAAAAGATGAAAAACATATGTTTTCGCTAATATGCACGCTCGTTATTTCCTTCGTAATAATTTATGAAAGCCCTGTTAACCACTCGGTTACCACCAACGGTTGGATAGTTTCCAGTGAAGTACCAATCTCCTAAATTCTTAGGGCATGCTTTGTGAAGATTATCAACAGACTGAAAGATAATTTTTACTTCCGCCTTAACAGATTCATCCTTTAATAGATCAGATATTTTGTCTGAAATCTGTTGATCAGTAAAAGGTTCATAGATTTCTTTAACGAAGTTCTTTACTTCCTTGTCTTCAAGATTAACCTGAGCCTTACATTTATGATATACTTCTTCTACCTTGTCAAAAAGATTATTGTCTTTTAATAATGCTAAGGCAGCCTTGAATGCAATTAAACTGTCTAAATTAGCCATATCAATCCCATAGCAGTCTGGATAACGTATTTGTGGTGCAGACGATACAACTACTATCTTCTTTGGATTTAATCGATCCAGCATTTTCAAAATACTTTTCTTTAGCGTGGTTCCACGCACAATACTGTCGTCAATAATTACTAAATTGTCATTGGGTTTAATAATTCCATACGTAACGTCATATACGTGGGCTACCAAATCGTCTCTACTACTATCTTCGGTAATAAACGTTCTTAGTTTGGCATCCTTTATCGCAACTTTTTCAATTCTGGGATGCTCTCCTAAAATTTCTGTAACCTTTTCTGCCGAAAGTTCTCGTTTACCAGTTAAAATGGCTTTAGTTTTCTTCTGATTTAAGTATTCCTCTACGGTTTCAATCATACCAAAGAAAGAGGTTTCAGCGGTATTTGGGATATACGAAAAAACAGAATTTCTAATATCATCGTTAATTGCTTCTAACACTTGCGGCATAATTAGTTTACCCAAATGCTTTCTTTCCTTATATATTTCAGCATCACTACCCCTAGAAAAGTAAATTCGTTCAAAAGAACAAGCTTTTCTTTCAAGCGGTTCTAGAATCTTTTTAATTGCAACCTTACCAGACTTTTTCGTGATGATTGCATGTCCAGGTTTTAGCTCAATAACATCATCATATTTTACATTGAAAGCAGTTTGAATAACAGGACGTTCAGAAGCAACAACTACCACCTCATCATCAATATAATAATATGCTGGTCTAATTCCGGCAGGATCTCTTAAAACAAAGGAGTCACCATGGCCCAATAAGCCGGCCATGGCGTATCCGCCATCCCAATTTTTTGAAGAACGTTTTAAAATTTTGGCTACGTTCATTCGTTCGGCAATTAATGGAGAACATTCACTTTTACTATAGCCTTCTTTTTTAAGATCTTTATATATTTTTCCTACAGCATCATCCAGAAAGTGTCCAATCTTTTCCATTATGGTTATGGTGTCAGTATATTCTTTTGGATGTTGCCCTAACTCAACTAAATTATTAAAGAGCTCTTTTACGTTGGTCATGTTAAAATTACCAGCCAATATGAGGTTACGATGCATCCAGTTGTTTTGTCTTAAAAATGGATGAACGCTTTCTACGCTGTTTTTGCCAAAAGTACCATAACGTACATGGCCTAATAGCACTTCGCCTATGTAAGGGATATGCTTTTTTTGAGCCGCAACATCATTGACATATTCTGGATTTTCTGTTAGAACCTTATTTATTCGATTATTTATCTGACCAAAAATATCCTGAATTGGTTGCGTTTGAATAGAGCGAACTCGACTTATGTATCTTTCTCCAGGTTTAGTGTCTAATTTAATACTTGCAAATCCAGCACCATCTTGACCTCGATTGTGCTGCTTTTCCATTAATAGATACATTTTATTTACGCCATAAAATGCGGTTCCATATTTTTCTTTATAATACTCAAGTGGTTTTAAAAGTCTAACATGTGCAATTCCACATTCATGTTTTATAGCATCACTCATTTTGTTGGCTGTTAAATAAAAACGCGCTCAATTTTGAGCGCGTTGCATGTTTATGTTAATTCTATTTCAAATTGTGTTAATGCTTTAAACTGCTGAAGTCGCAAATGAACTTCATTACTGTCTAAATCCTCCATTCTTAGAGTTCCAAACTTTTCTACACAGAACGAAGCTAAGGTTGAACCGTAAATAATGGCTTTCTTCAGATTTTCAAAAGAAAAATCGTCAGTCTTAGCTAAATATCCAGTAAATCCACCCGCAAAGGTGTCACCAGCTCCTGTTGGATCAAAAACTTCTTCTAATGGCAAAGCTGGGGCATAAAAAACATTGTCGTTATTAAATAATAAAGCACCATGTTCTCCCTTTTTAATCACTACATATTTTGGCCCCATTTCATGAATCTTACGTGCCGCAACTACTAAGGAATATTCTCCGGTTAATTGCCTCGCTTCTTCGTCATTTATTGTTATTACGTCAACACGTTTTAAAACAGTATAAAGATCTTCAAGAGCATTGTCCATCCAGAAATTCATTGTATCAAGAACAACTAACTCTGGTTTTGTATTCATTTGATCTAATACACTAATTTGTGTCAATGGATGAAGATTTCCAAGCATTACTACTTTAGCATCCCTATAACTTTCTGGTACCACAGGTTCAAAATCTGCTAAAACATTTAATTCGGTAATCAGGGTATCTCTTGAATTCATATCATTATGATAAAGCCCACTCCAGAAAAAAGTCTTTCCTTCTTTTACAATTTCGATTCCAGAAATATCAATGTTTCGATCAGATAAAAGGTCTAGATATTTTTGAGGAAAATCTCCACCAACTATAGAAACTATAGTAGAATCTACATTAAATTGAGATGCTGCTAAACCAATAAAAGTGCCAGCTCCCCCAAGTATTTTATCTGTCTTCCCAAATGGAGTTTCAATAGCATCAAAAGCTACTGTTCCAACAATCACTAATTTGCCCATAAAGTGCTTAAAAAATTCAGTGCAAACTTACATAAAATTTGTGCCTAAAAAAAACTTCTCAGACCAGGAGATAATCTCCTTATTTTCTTCCAAAATCGGCAGGAATTTCGCCCCAGGCTTTCGTCTCCCATTTTACAATGGTAGTAGTGTAAGAATTGTTTTTCAACCATACAATGGCACGATCTATAAGGTCAAACAAAGGTTCATTGTTTTTGGTACGTTCCAACTTTGTATTGCAATTCTTCTTTTTCACCCAGCTTAGCGCTGTCTTAGAATCGGTATAAATAATTTTATCACTTCCCTTTTTCTTTAGGAGGGCCAAACCATGAACAAGCGCTAAAAATTCACCTATGTTGTTAGTTCCTTCTTCAAAAGGGCCTTGTATAAAAAGCTGTTTCTTTGTTTTAGTGTCTACACCTCGATATTCCATTTTACCAGGATTACCGCTAGAAGCTGCATCAACGGCAATTGAGTAATAATTGGGTTGCCCAATTTTTTTTAATTGGGCTTCACTAAGCTCGCTTTGAAAACTCTTTTGCTTGCCTACATACTTTTTATAATCATCTTTTAAGGCTCGTTTTGCCGCATCAAAACTCGAAAATGATTTATAAATTGCTCCCTTAAAGTCTTTGATCTGTGCTTTGCAATCATCCCAAGATTCAAAAACTCCAGTGTTGTGACCTTTCCAGACCGTATAATATTTCTTTTTCTGCTTACTCATATTTGACATTTCTGCCAAAGCTCAGTTTTAATTTTCTTACGAAAGATCTCAGCTATGCTTAATGTTATTAATTTTTATTTAGTAAGTCTTCAACGACTTCTGGAAAATATTTCATTTCCAATTCGTGAATTTTAGCGGCAACGTCTTTAGCACTATCACTTGCTAAAACTTCACATTTTGCTTGAAAAATTATGGCGCCTTCATCATAATTCTCGTTTACATAATGAATGGTGATGCCGGTTTCGGTCTCTTTTTGAGAAACAACAGCTTCATGCACATGCATTCCAAACATTCCTTTTCCCCCAAATTTAGGCAATAAAGCGGGGTGAATATTTATTACTTTATTTGGGAATTCATTTAAAATGGTCTCAGGGAATTTCCATAAAAACCCAGCCAGAACAATGAGATCTGGTGATTGACTTTTTAGAATTTTAAGTATATCATTGGTAGTATAAAAAGCGGTTCGATTGAAAGATAAACAGCTGATATTTAAATTCTTACATCGTTCAATAACTTTGGCATGAGGGTTGTTAGTCAATACCTGAACGACAGCGGCATTATCCTTATTTTGAAAAAACCTTATTAAATTTTCAGCATTAGATCCAGACCCGGATGCAAAAATTACTACTCGCTTCATTTACAGCAATAATGTTGGGATTGTTCACGCAAAAAAAAGAATAAATATTAACAATTAGAAGCAAAAACAATTTACTTATATTTTAAATTCATAAATTACCATTACATTTTTAATGTAAGGGTGCGTTTTAAAATAAAGTTTTTTATTTTTGCGACCTAATTAAAACTTAAAATTTAAAGATTATGTCAGACATTGCATCAAGAGTAAAAGCGATTATCGTAGACAAATTAGGTGTTGATGAAAATGAAGTGGTAACTGAAGCTAGCTTCACTAACGATTTGGGAGCAGATTCATTAGACACTGTTGAATTAATAATGGAGTTCGAAAAAGAATTCGATATCCAAATTCCAGATGATCAAGCTGAAAACATTGCAACAGTAGGTCAAGCTATATCTTATATCGAAGACGCAAAATAAATCATATTTTATTTTATGGAATTAAAGCGAGTAGTAGTTACTGGTTTAGGTGCGCTAACTCCAATAGGCAATACCAAAGATGAATATTGGGATGGTCTAATTAATGGAAGGAGTGGAGCGGCGCCTATAACTTATTTTGATACTGAGAAGTTCAAAACGAAGTTCGCTTGTGAAGTTAAGAACTTTAACGCAACTGATTTTCTTGATAGAAAAGAAGCTCGTAAGATGGATCGATTTGCGCAATACGCAATGGTTGCTTCAGATGAAGCTATTGCAGATGCGAAACTAGATTTAGATACGATTAACAAATTACGAGTAGGTGTTATTTGGGGAGCTGGAATTGGAGGATTAGAGACCTTCCAGAACGAAGTTTTAAACTTTGCTTCTGGAGATGGTACACCAAGATTCAATCCGTTTTTTATCCCTAAAATGATTGCAGATATTGCACCTGGAAACATATCCATTAAACATGGATTTATGGGACCTAATTACACCACAGTATCTGCGTGCGCTTCTTCAGCCAATTCAATGATCGATGCACTAAATTATATTCGTTTAGGACATTGTGACGTTGTTGTAACAGGCGGGAGTGAAGCTGCTGTGACCATTGCTGGAATGGGTGGTTTTAACGCTATGCATGCTTTATCAACAAGAAATGATAGTCCAGAATCGGCTTCAAGGCCATTTGATGCAACCAGAGATGGATTTGTGTTAGGTGAAGGAGCAGGGGCAATAATTCTTGAAGATTATGAACATGCAAAAGCAAGAGGAGCTAAGATTTATGCCGAAGTTATTGGAGGAGGTTTGTCTTCTGATGCTCATCATATGACAGCTCCGCATCCTGAGGGTATAGGTGTTATAGCAGTAATGAGAAATTGTTTAGAAAATGCTGGTGTTGCACCAGAAGAGGTAGATCATATTAATACGCACGGTACATCAACACCTCTTGGAGATGTTGCTGAGTTAAAAGCCATTACCGAGGTATTTGGGGAACATGCAAAAAATATTAGCATAAATTCTACAAAGTCTATGACAGGACATTTGCTAGGAGCAGCTGGAGCAATTGAAGCTATTGCATCAATATTAGCAATAGAACACGGAATTGTACCTCCTACGATAAATCACAAGGTTGTAGATGAGAATATTGATCCTAACTTGAATCTTATTTTAAACACAGCACAAAAACGAGACGTTAAAGTAGCGATGAGTAATACCTTTGGATTTGGCGGACATAACGCTTGCGTATTATTCAAGAAAATAGACTAAATCCCGAATGAAATTCATTCGTAACATACTAAATTCCCGCTCCAAACAGGACGGGAATTTTTTTGTTTATTTAGAAAAAACCTTAGGTTTTAAACCTAAAAATATAGCGTTATACAAAAAAGCATTTACGCATAGATCAATGAATGTGCGTGACGAAAAAGGCATTCCAATTAATTATGAAAGGCTTGAATTTGTTGGTGATGCCATGCTAAGTTCTGTCATAGCTACTCATCTATATAATGAAGTTCCTCAAGGTGATGAAGGTTATTTAACCAAAATGCGCTCAAAAATTGTAAGTAGAGAACACCTCAATGAATTAGGACGCGAACTCGATCTAATTGACATGGTAGAGAGCAAAATTCCTAAAGGGAATTTTGGGAACAATATACATGGAAACTTATTTGAAGCTTTAGTTGGGGCTATCTTCTTAGATAAGGGCTATTCACAATGTGAAAAATTTATTTATGATCGCGTTATTTATCCACATGTCGATATTGAGAAACTTGAGGGTAAGGTGATTAGCTATAAAAGTTTATTAATCGAGTGGTGTCAAAAAGAAAAGAAAACTTTTAATTATAATGTTTATGAAGATACTGGCAGAGACGAACTTAAACATTTTTCGGTTAGATTATCAATAAATAACAAGGTTATTGCTAAGGCAAGAGCTACTTCAAAAAAGAAGGCAGAGGAAAAAGCATCTAAGCGAGCATTTTTTGCTTTTCAAAGTGAAATGTCACAAGCCATTTAATTTGTTTGAACTATAACGTTTGCGTAGCATTATAGGTACAACATTTGCGATCTCATAAGAGCATTTAGAAGGTAAAATACTATATTTACAGCGCATAATTTAGTTGTTATGGCGTTGCATAAATTGCTTTTTGATGATTTTAATGTTGATACGTATTCGCTATTGGCAATACACTGTACGATTGAAGATTATCGAGTAGCATATCTTTTAAACAAGGAATTGCAAATTAATTTACAAAGAAAAGCCCAAGATCTTGACTTTAAGTATACAGCTTCGTCTTACTCATTGTATGAGTGGCAAGATGAAAACCAATTAACAACATGGAATTTAGTTTCTAATGTATGCAAAAAAGAAGAAGAAGGATTGGTGAGTACAGGATCTTTATTTGATACACCAAATAAGGTTTTGAGGACTCATAATTTAATACCAGAGTATAGAAAAGTAAATTACTTTTTAAAAATTGATAATGATGGCGGGTTTATTAATGAGCGACAGATAATACAAAGTATTCAAAACATACCACAAATTGCAACCGTTTATAGTATTGATGTTGCTCAATTAAAATCTAAAGACAACCTAATTTTTAATTAATGGCAGATAAGAGAAAAAAGACAAAAATAGTAGCCACCTTAGGACCTGCAACTAGTAAAAAAGAGGTACTTAAGGCGATGCTTGATGAAGGTGCTAATGTGTTTAGAATTAACTTTTCGCATGCTAATTATGATGATGTTCAGGAGCGCATAAATATGATACGAGAGTTAAATGAAGAATTTGGGTACAACGCCGCCATTTTAGCCGACCTACAAGGCCCAAAACTTAGAGTAGGGGTAATGCAAGAGGATGTTGTAGTAAATGTAGATGACGAAATAATTTTTGCCACGGGTGAGCGATTTACGGGCACCAAAGAACGTGTTTACATGACTTATGACCGGTTTCCTCAAGATGCAAAACCAGGAGAGAAAATACTTCTAGATGACGGTAAACTTATATTTGAAGTTGTCTCATCAAATAAAAAGAACGAGGTTAAGGCAAAAGTGTTGCAGGGAGGGCCTTTACGCTCAAAAAAAGGAGTGAACTTGCCAAATACTAACATTTCACAACCTGCCTTAACCGATAAAGATATTGAGGATGCGATTTTTGCAATCAAACAAGATGTAGATTGGATTGCACTTTCATTTGTTCGGCATGCAGAAGACCTGATGCAATTAGAAGAACTAATTAAAAAACATGCCGAGCATAAAATTCCAATTATTGCGAAAATTGAAAAACCGGAAGCTGTTACAAATATTGATAAAATTGTGGCCTACTGTGATGGGTTAATGGTTGCTAGAGGAGATTTAGGAGTTGAGATTCCTGCTCAAGAAGTACCATTAATACAAAAACAGCTGGTCTTAAGGGCTAAGCAAGCTAGAATACCAGTAATTATTGCTACCCAAATGATGGAATCAATGATTACAAGTCTAACACCAACCAGAGCCGAGGTGAATGACGTCGCAAACTCTGTAATGGATGGGGCAGATGCTGTTATGCTGTCAGGAGAAACATCAGTAGGTAACTATCCAGTTGAGGTGATTCGAAAAATGTCTGATATCATTAAAAGTGTTGAAGACTCTCATTTAATAACCGTACCGCAAAAACCACCACACATTCGCACCAATCGATATATTACAAAATCAATATGTTATCACGCAGCCTTGATGGCTAACGAAATAAATGCTAAAGCTATTTCTACCCTCACCAATAGTGGTTATACGGCCTTTCAAATTTCTGCATGGAGACCAGATGCTCATGTATTGGTATTTACTTCTAATAAAAAAATACTGACCATGTTAAGTTTGCTTTGGGGAGTAAAAGCATTTTATTATGATAAGTTCGTTAGTACTGATGAAACAATTGAAGATGTAAATGCTATTGCGTGTAAAAAAGGATATCTGGAAGAAGGTGATATGCTCATAAGTTTAGCAGCC
Source organism: uncultured Flavobacteriaceae bacterium (assembly GCA_964487005.1). Taxonomy (GTDB): domain Bacteria; phylum Bacteroidota; class Bacteroidia; order Flavobacteriales; family Flavobacteriaceae; genus CAZAPO01. The sequence continues at coordinate 53,964 of CAZAPO010000269.1, read as the reverse complement.
ATGCCAATACAAGACAAAGGAATGGTAAATACCTTAAGAGTTACCGAAATTACAAGTTGTAGTTTTTAGTTTAAATTGGTTATTTGTTTAGTTTTCCTTTTAGCTCATTAATTTTATTTTGCCACCAAGGTTGCTCAGGCTCTTTCTTGGCCCAAGGCTCTAAATACGAGATTGCAACTTCATAATTTTCTTGAGCTTCGGCGGCACTAGAAGCCTGAAAAGCTAATGTACGTTGATGCATATTGTCATTCGTTTTTGTTAATAAAAACTTGGCAAAAGATTCAGTTTCTGCATATAAACTATCCCGTAAGAGTGACCTTAAAAGATTATTCACCATCAGATCCATATCAGTGTGAAATATATTTTTTACTTCAGAAGTCATCACCTTTTCGTAAAACTTTTTGCCAGCTTCGATATCTTGGGTTGTTACAATAGAAAAGATAGAATCACTGAGAAGAATCTTTGGTTCTGAAACAGAATTCACGATTAATGGATTGTAAACCAGAGTAGCCGCTGGGGGAACACCGTTTCTTCCTTCTTTACCATAAGCAATAGAATCTGGTAGAATGGCTATAACTTCGTCACCTTCGACCAAGTAATTATGCAATTCAGAAAATCCTTTTATTAAAGAAGTTTTTTTATGATAAAATGTGAATAATGAATCACTTGCAGTTGAAGTAGTCCAGAAAACTGAATCTGAATCGTTGAGATACAAATCGGTATAAACAGCTACTTTTGAACCTTCATTAATCTTCTTACCATTGCCTCGATTTAAATAGTAGTATTTTAACCCGCTAGCAGTTTGAATAGTATCACCTAAAGAAGTTTCTATTGAAACTACTGAATTTTTATTCTTACAAGAAAAAACAACAACTATTATTGATAATATTACGACTAATTTTTTCATACTAGATTTTAAATAATTTATAAGAAAGATAATAATTTAAAACTCAAATTTTAGTTGAACACTCACCGTTTCTTTTTGCAATTTGGTTTTCTCCTTGTTATTTAGATTAGACATTGAAATGCCTAGAAGTCTTACCGAATTATTCAACTTTTCTTGGTAAAGCAAATTCTTGGCAGTATCCAGGATGAGATCTTTATCATTGACAAAATATGCTAAGGTTTTGCTACGGGTTTGTAAGGTAAAATCACTGTATTTAATTTTAAGTGTGATTGTTTTACCAGCAACATTACTTTTGTTAAGTCTTCGGGCAACCTCCTCTGCTATGTGTTCTAGTTTTTCGAGCATAAAAATCTCGCTAGATAAGTTATCAGAAAAAGTGCGTTCTGCTGCCAAAGATTTGCGAGTTCGTGAGGGTTTAACTTCACTGTCATGGTGCCCTCTAACAATATAGTAATAGTATTTTCCAGATTTCCCAAAATTGGCCTCAAGATATTCAAGGGATTTTTGCTTTAAATCAATACCAGTAAAAATTCCCTTCTGATACATCTTTTCGGCTGTAACTTTACCTATTCCATAAAATTTTCTAATATCAAGTTGTTCTAAAAAACCTAGTACTTCTTCAGGATTTACTGTCTTTTGCCCGTTAGGCTTGTTATAATCACTTGCAATTTTTGCCACAAATTTATTTATGGAAATTCCTGCTGATGCCGTTAATCCAACTTCCCTATAGATACGTTCTCTAATTTCTTCTGCCAATAAGGTAGCACTGGGATTACCTTTTTTGTTTTTGGTAACATCTAGGTAAGCTTCATCGAGAGACAAAGGCTCTACTTTGTCTGTGTAGTCGTGAAAAATTGTTCTAATTTTTTTTGAAATTTCATTGTACCTATCAAAACGAGGACGTACAAAAATTAGATCAGGGCATAGTTTTGCAGCTAAGGTTCCAGCCATTGCACTTTTAACACCATACTTTCTGGCTTCATAGCTAGCTGCGCTAACAACACCGCGTTTCCCCCCACCACCTACTGCCAATGGCTTCCCGCGTAGCTCGGGATTATCCATTTGCTCTACCGAAGCGTAGAATGCATCCATATCTACATGAATTATTTTTCTTATTGGTAAATCGCCCTGCATGCTGTAAATTTAGCGCATATTGAACTATAATGATTGAAATAGAGCGCAAATTCCTCGTCACTTCTCAAGCTTTTAAAGATGAGGCCTTTAAGGTAGAGAGAATCATCCAAGGGTTTTTAAATCGGGATCCCGAACGTACAGTTAGGGTAAGATTAAGGGATGATAAAGGGGTGTTAACTGTAAAAGGCTTATCTTCAGGAGATGGATTAAAAAGATTTGAGTGGGAAAAGGACATTTCTAAAACAGATGCGAAAGCGTTATTAGAGTTTTGCGAGAAGGGAGTCATTGATAAGTTGCGATATGAAATAAATTTTGGCACGCACATTTATGAGGTGGATGAATTTTTTGGAGATAATGAAGGTCTTATAATAGCTGAGATTGAACTAAAAAAAGAAGATGAAGTTTTTCAAAAACCAGATTGGTTAGGGGAAGAGGTTACTGGAGTACCAAAGTATTATAATTCACAATTAAGTAAAGCACCATATAAAACATGGAAAAAGTAAAAAGAGCAATTTTTATGATTGTATTGCTATTAGCCGTTTTAGCATGCAAAGAGCAAGCTGAAATTCCTAGTCAACATCAAGAAGAACCCGTTAAGACAACGAAACAAATTAAAGAAGAGTTATTGGCAAATGGCTTTCAGATTTTTGATTATTTCGATGAAAAAGCACAAGACACTATAATCATGCAGCAGTATTTTATTGCTTTCTTAAAGCGTGGCCCTAATCGTACTCAGAACGAGGAAGAGGCAGCAAAACTACAAGAGGCACATTTAGCACATTTAGGGAAAATGTATGAACTAGGATATGCAGATATTTCAGGACCTTTTGGTGACGATGGAGCTATTAGAGGAATAACCATTTACAATGTACCAACTTTAAAAATGGCTGATAGCTTGGCAAATGCCGATCCAGCAGTTAAAGCCGGAAGACTAGTAATAGAGGTTCATCCATGGTGGGCAGCAAAAGGGTTTCCGTTACGTTAAGAAATGTTCATATTCACGCTCAACTTTACAAATTCTGGTATTGTACCAACTGTACCATTGATTACGACCCTTTTGTTGTGCAATAAGATGCTCAGTATGTTGTTTCCATGATTTAATAGCTTCAATTGATTCCCAATAACTAACCGTAATTCCTACATCCTCTCTGGCACTGTCAATACCCAAAAATCCTTTTTGTGATTTGGCGAGTTCTTCCATTTTTTGAGACATCTCACTGTACCCTTGCGTATTTTTGGTGAGAGTGGATGTAAAAATAACGGCGTAGTATGGTTTAAAGCTTTGCATACGATTTTTGAAGTTTAGAATTGTTTATTGGTACTTCAAAGATGATGATTTTTTCTGTCTTATTCCCATCAATATCAGTCATTACAACACGTAAATATTGTTTAGTTACTTTAACACTCAATGGGTCATCATTTATTGTTTGCACTTCTTTAATTGCATCACCCCAACTAGCTCCACAATCTTCTTTCACAATATTTTTAAGTTCTTCAATATCAATTTCAATAAATCTTGAAGCTTCTTTTTCTGAGATACCCATTCCAGCAAATTTATGATTGCTTTTAATGGTTCTAAGCGGTTTCCAACTAGAATAATAATGTTGCCAATTAATCATATCGCAGTGCGACTTATGGTCATTAATAACCAAACTGTTTTCATGTTTTTGAAACACTTCTATGCTTCTAAACTCTTTGTGATGTTTTACGCTAATTGTTTTACTTTCTAAGGACTCATCCTGTCCTAGAGTGTAGAAAAGGACACCATCAAATCCGGGGTTGATCTTGTCTTTATTGACTTCTTTCTCTTTGATACCATCTATGCTAACCGTAAATTCATCGTATACCGTCTTAAAACGTTTTTGCAGTTTTTCCTCGGTCAAGAAACCGTTAAAAACATAGCCTTCAAAAACGTCGTAGGCATCAATACTTCTTACTTTTACCCACGCTCCAGAGAGCTTTTTACCATTATCCATAATATCCATTTGTAAATTGGTATGCTCTATTATTTCTAAAACGGTTCCGTAATCTAATACGCCGAGTCGCGCAGCTCCTCTATTTGGATTTTCTCTAATTGCTAGGCCATTTTCTGCCTTTACATATTGAATGTCTTGTGCTTGCACATATCCCATGAACAAACACATTAAAATTAATGTTCTGTAGTACATATTACATGATTTTTAAAATGAAACAAAAAAATCAAGATGTAGGCCTATTCTTGTTAATATAACTACGCTTAAAAAATTGTTCTTAGATTTTAGTGTCTTGTTAAATTGTTCTTAAAGTTGTTTTTATGGCAATTTTTAAGCATCAAGAATGCATATATAGAACCCATAATATTTAGTATCTTCGCTCCATCAAAAAACTATGATTTATATGCAAGAAATAGGAACCGATTTTGGAATAAAAGAAGCCTTAGATCAATTAGGTGTTAAACAAGTTAATGATGGGTCTTCCACAGGATCAGAATGGTTTTCTGGAGGAGAAATATTAAATTCTTATTCACCTGTTGATGGTAATTTAATTGGAAGTGTAAAAACTTCAACACGTGAAGATTATGATCGTGTTATGGATGCTGCCACTAGCGCCTTCAAAACATGGCGTGTTATGCCTGCCCCTCAAAGAGGAGAAGTGGTGAGACAGTTTGGTGAAAGGTTAAGAGAGCTCAAAGAACCATTAGGGAAATTAGTGTCTTATGAGATGGGAAAATCTTACCAAGAAGGACTTGGTGAGGTACAAGAAATGATTGACATCTGCGATTTTGCTGTAGGACTTTCAAGACAGTTACATGGTTTAACCATGCACTCTGAACGACCTGGTCATAGAATGTACGAACAATATCACCCATTAGGGGTAGTGGGGATTATTTCAGCCTTTAATTTCCCTGTTGCTGTGTGGTCTTGGAACACGGCGTTGGCATGGATATGTGGAGATGTGTGTGTATGGAAACCTTCCGAAAAAACACCATTATGTGGTATTGCTTGTCAGAATATAGCGGCCGAAGTATTTAAGGCGAATAATTTACCAGAAGGAATATCTTGTCTCGTAAATGGTGATTATAGAGTAGGGGAATATTTGACAACCGATAAAAGAGTACCATTGGTATCGGCAACGGGGTCTACAAGAATGGGAAAGATCGTTGGTAAAACTGTAGGTGAACGGTTAGGGAAATCACTTTTAGAATTAGGTGGAAACAATGCCATTATTGTTACTCCAGACGCCGATATAAAAATGACAGTAATTGGAGCAGTCTTTGGTGCAGTGGGAACGGCAGGACAACGTTGTACTTCAACACGTCGTTTAATTATTCATGAAAGCATTTATGATAAGGTGAAAAATGCGGTAGCTGATGCCTATAAACAATTGCGAATAGGAAACCCGCTTGATGAAAATAATCATGTAGGACCACTTATTGATAAGGATGCAGTTGGAATGTATACTAAAGCACTTGAGAAAGTTGTAGAAGAAGGTGGAAAAATTGTGGTAGAAGGAGGCGTTCTTGAAGGTGAAGGTTATGAAAGCGGATGCTATGTGAAACCTGCAATTGCCGAGGCCAAAAACCACTTTGAAATTGTTCAGCATGAAACCTTCGCACCAGTATTGTACTTGTTAAAGTATTCTGGAGATATTGAAGATGCTATTGAAATTCAAAACGGAGTAGCACAAGGGCTATCATCGGCTATTATGACCAACAATTTACGTGAAGCAGAACGCTTCTTGTCACATGGTGGAAGTGATTGTGGAATTGCCAATGTGAATATTGGAACTTCAGGGGCCGAAATTGGTGGAGCCTTTGGCGGTGAGAAAGAAACTGGAGGAGGGCGTGAATCTGGTTCTGATGCCTGGAAAATATATATGCGTAGACAAACCAATACTATTAATTATACAACAGACTTACCTTTAGCGCAGGGAATTAAGTTTGACTTATAATATTGAAAGGGAAATGCAGAAAAAGCAATTTTATGAAAATGCTTTTTCTGCGCAACCTTTAGCAATGTTGGGCATCTATATAAAAAACGGAAAATGAAATACTGTACTTTTTTATTTGCTTTGTTATTATTGAATTGCAGCCTGGACGGGACAGATCCTGAGGATATTACATGTACCGATGTATTTGTTTATGGGCTTCACGTAACTATTAGAGACAATACAACAAATCAGCCAATAACAGATAATTTAACTGTTATTGCTAGAGATGGTGCCTATGAAGAAGAACTTGAAAATGTTGAAGGAAGCGATTTTTTTGTAGGAGCAGGAGAACGAGGTGGAGTGTATATTATTGAAGTCACATCTCCAAATTATCAAGATTACACATCGGGGTCTATTCAAGTTAATGAAGATCAGTGCCATGTAATTACACAAAGAGTAGAAATACTATTACAACCAAATTAGTTGTACTTAACTTTTCGTAATATTCTAATCGCCTCTTTGTATAAATTATAGACGTCTTTGCTATGATTTTTTAAAAATTGCTTTGACTCTAGTAGTTTGTCAATCGCCGTACCGAAATCATTAAAATGGCATATGAGATAAGTTACAGGTAGGTTTCTAAGATCTGATTCTTCATGCTTTGTTAAAGCAATTCCTTTTTTTAACCTTTCAAGGAGCGCATTATTAGAATTAAAGATATGATGCAAGACTTTTTTATCATATTGAGGAGGATTAAAAAGAAGTTCGGTGTCAATATTATAGGTGGCATTATTTCCAAATTTAATGATGGTTTCTTCCAGCTTAAAATACTTAACAGTTCCTTGTAAACCAAGGTTTACATATTCAACTATTTTAAAGGTGTCATCACTATATTCTATTGATACTTCATCAAAAGTGGAATAGAAAAGTCTTACTTGCTCGTTGATAAGCTCAATATCTACTCGAGAATAAAAGACCTCTTCCTTAACTTCCTTTTTTTGTCCGGCCCAACAAACTACAAAGTACTCTTTAAAAACTCTGTATTGAGGGTTATAGTCTTTGCGTTTATTCATAAAATCAAACACACCATCTAAGGTATACTGAATATTGTTTTGTGCGTGATTTTCTATAGACGAAACTATCTCTGAATTGACGTCTTTAATTTCAATATCAAAGACCTTTGGCATACTCATACTTCCTTCTCTAAAGAATACCGATCCACCATAATACTTCCAAATGTTCCTTCTTAATGAGGTAATTTCATTTTCTTTCTTCGCCCTAATTGTGACAAGACCAACCACCTTGTCATCAGTTAAATGTGGGAATGGAATGTTCTCGTATTGTACTACGGGTGGGTTACTTAAATAGGCATTAATCAAGTTTTGAATTTTACTATCATCAAAAAAGTCAACACCTACAATTTTGTTGTCTTCATCCTCAACACCAATAACGATGTACGAGTTGTTCTTTGGATTGCTATTCGATAATGCACAAATGTGTTTTAAGAATTTGGCTTTACCCTCCTTTTCTGAAATATTGATTTTACGCTTTTTATCATAAAAACTATTCTCATCGTTGTGAGCAAGTAGGTTTTTAATTAAGAGGCGTTTATTAATCATTTACAACTCCTTTTTTACAGTAACGCTATTTGCCTGGGCTGTTGGGAAAACTAATAAATCGGCAATATTAACATGAGCAGGTCTCGAAACAGCAAAGTAGATGATTTCTGCAATGTCTTCAGCTTGCAGCGCTTTATAGCCTTTGTATACATTATTTGCTACGGGATCACCTTTAAAGCGTACTTGTGAGAATTCTGTTTCAACAAGCCCGGGATTAATGGCAGTAACTTTAATGCCAAATGGGTTAAGATCAATGCGCATACCATCGGTAATTGCAATAACCGCATGCTTACTTGCACAATAAACATTTCCTTTAGGATATACTTCCTTACCTGCCGATGATCCAATATTGATAATATGACCAGAATGACGATCAGTCATTTGTGGGATTATGGCCTTGCTCACATAGAGTAAGCCTTTAACATTAATATCCATCATGGCATCCCAATCCTCTAAAGTTCCATCTTGAATGGGATCTAATCCATGTGCATTTCCAGCATTATTTATTAAAATATCAATTCGATTAAATGCTTCTGGCAAAGAATTTATAGCTTCAAAAACAGCATTTTTATCTCGAACATCAAAATTTAAGGTATGTACATTGGTTTCACGCTCAAGAGCTTTTTTCACGATGTCTAGTCGGTCTTGCCTACGGCCACATAGAATTAGGTTGATGCCATGTTTAGCAAATTCGTGCGCAGTTGCACGACCTATTCCACTGGTAGCTCCAGTAATTAAAGCAGTTTGTTTCATAAAATTTAAATTAAGGTACGTTATGTCCCTGACTAGCTACTAAAATGAGAAACCAATCTTCAAGTTCAATAGCTATTTGAGTGGCTTTTATGGCATTTGAAAGCCGTGATTTATTCGTCGTACCAACCACTGGATGAATACCGGCAGGATGTTTCAAAATCCAAGCTAACAGTAACTGGTCTTCTGTGGCATTATACTTTTCCATTAAATCACCTAATTGCTTATGAATTCGTCGTGTTTGTTCTGTATCTTCTTTAAAAACAACACCAAGAGGGGCCCAAGACATAGGTGTAATTTTGTGCTGTAAAATATAATCAAGGGTGCCGTCATGCATGGCATTATGCTGTGTCGCTGAAAACTCGATCTGATTTATAGTTACTGGCACTTCACTAGCAATGAGATCCATTTGTGATGGCGTGAAATTTGAAACACCAAAATCGTTGATTTTACCTTCTTGGGCTAATTTTGCAATGGCCTCCATCACTTCCTGTGGATGCATTAATGCACTTGGCCTATGAAGAAGCAAGGCATCTAAATAGTCGGTCTGAAAATTTCTCAGAGATTCTTCAACAGACCAAATAATGTACTCTTTAGAGTAGCAGTAATGATTTATTTTATTATTACGTGACTCTGCTTGCAACTGAATTCCACATTTAGAAATGAGTTGTATGCTTTCTCGCTTAATTGAAGATGCAGCAAGGGCATTCCCAAAGGCTTTTTCTGTTGTGTAACCTCCATAAATGTCGGCGTGATCAAAAGTGGTTAATCCATTTTCAATGCAATGATGCATTAAGTCAGTCATTTCTTTAGAAGAGAGGTTTCTGCCCCAATTCCCCCATGACATACATCCGGAAATAATTCTAGAAAATTTATTATTCATCGTTTAGAGTAGATTGTTGGTTAAAAATAACAAACAAAACGTTAAAATCGCCTATAAACACTGGAATTTTTAACCAATTATTAACAGCAGCTACCGAATAATTTTAACAATTTGCGGTGTTAAAAAAAGTGCGTTATATTCACGCTTTCAAAAAAAAACAATATGACTGAAGATACAAGTACAATTGACATTAAAGCGATTAATGAGAAAATTGAAAAAGAAAGTGCTTTTGTTGATTTACTAACAATGGAAATGAATAAAGTGATTGTTGGCCAGAAACATATGGTTGAACGATTGCTTATTGGCTTGCTGGGTCAAGGGCATATATTATTAGAAGGAGTTCCAGGATTGGCAAAAACTCTAGCAATTAATACCTTATCTCAGGCGGTAGATGGTAGTTTTAGTAGAATTCAGTTTACTCCAGATTTGTTACCTGCAGATGTGATTGGAACCCTGATATATAACATTAAAGAAAATGATTTCTCTATAAAAAAAGGACCCATATTTGCCAATTTTGTTTTAGCAGATGAGATTAACAGAGCACCTGCAAAAGTGCAATCTGCATTGCTAGAGGCAATGCAAGAAAAGCAAGTTACTATTGGAGATGAAACCTTTGTGCTAGATCGTCCGTTCTTAGTTATGGCAACTCAAAATCCAGTTGAACAGGAAGGAACATACCCATTACCAGAGGCACAGGTTGACCGATTTATGTTAAAAACGGTGATTGATTACCCAAAATTAGATGAAGAGCAATTAATTATTAGAGCTAATTTAAAGGGTGAATTTGATAAAGTAAATCCAGTAGTTTCAGTAGCACAAATACTATCTGCGCAAAAAGCAGTTAGGGACGTTTATATGGACGAGAAGATCGAGAAATATATTCTAGACATCATCTTTGCCACTAGATATCCAGAAAAATATAAACTGGGAGACCTTAAACCACTTATTTCATTTGGGGCATCACCACGTGGCAGTATAAATTTATCATTAGCGGCTAAATGCTATGCCTTTATTAAACGTAGAGGATATGTAATTCCAGAGGATGTGAGAGCTGTGGTTCATGATGTATTACGTCATAGAATAGGGATTACCTATGAAGCCGAAGCCGAGAATGTAACTTCTGAGGATATCATTAACAAAATAGTTAATGAAATAGAAGTGCCTTAACCAGTATTCATTAATCAGTTTATAGTCATAGTTTAAGTTTTAAATCAACAATGTAACATGTGACTAACACCACAACAGTTAACTACCTACTGAACAATGGACACTAAAGAGTTACTAAAAAAAGTTCGAAAAATTGAGATTAAGACACGAAGGCTGTCTGATCATATTTTTGGAGGAGAATACCATTCTACTTTCAAAGGACGTGGTATGACTTTTAGTGAAGTGCGACAATATCAATATGGGGACGATGTGCGAAATATTGATTGGAATGTTACAGCGAGATATAATGAACCTTTTATTAAAGTTTTTGAGGAAGAGCGGGAACTTACAATGATGCTTATGGTTGATGTCTCAGGATCAGAACTTTTTGGAACCGTAGAACAGTTTAAGAATGAAGTTGTAACCGAGATTGCTGCGACATTAGCATTTTCGGCTACACAAAACAATGATAAGATTGGGCTCATTCTGTTTTCAGATGTAGTAGAATTGTACATTCCTCCCAAAAAAGGGCGCTCACACGTTTTAAGAATTATTAGAGAACTCATAGAATTCCATCCAAAAAGTAGAAAAACAAATTTTGGAGAAGCACTTAAGTTTTTATCGAATGTTATGAAAAAGAAAGCTATTGTTTTTGTGCTTTCCGATTTTATTACAGATGAGTATCAACATACCCTTAAGATCGTTTCGGGGAAACATGATGTGACAGGAATTAGAGTATTTGATAAAGGAGAGGAATCCATTCCAAATCTTGGAATGGTACAAATGCAGGATGAAGAATCAGGTGAGTTATTATTAGTCAATACGGCATCAAAAAAAGTACGTCTTAACTACGGTAAATATTATAAAGATAGAGTAGACTATTTTAAAGATAGTTTCAATAAATCTGGAGCGGGAATTATTAATTGCCGCACAGACGACAGTTATGTAAAGAAGTTGTTAGGTTATTTTAAAAGAAGAGGATAGTATTTTATAATGAAGGATTGTAATTTCTTAAATAGAATTTTGAGTTTCGATGCCGTTCTGGGTTTTCGTACCAGATTGCTGTTCTTTTTATTTTTCGCATTAACCTCTTTGAGTATAAATGCACAAAAAATAAAGTCATCAATTGACTCGACATCAGTTAAAATAGGCCAACAAATAACCTATGAAATCGAGGTTGAGGTTGACACTTCAAGTTTAGTAGTTTTTCCAGAAGGGCAAACATTTCTTCCGTTAGAGATGATAGAGTCTTACAAGGTAGACGCCACCAAAATGGACGATAGATTTAGACTCATAAAAAAATATGGGCTCACACAGTTTGATTCAGGATCATACACTATTCCGAGGCAGAAAATCTTGATAGGTGATTATGAGTTTTTTACAGATTCAGTACAAGTAGAAATTCGAAGTATTGCAGTAGATACTACCAAGCAACCACTTTATGATATTAAACCACTTACCGAAGTTGATAAAAGTGCTGGTAAATGGTGGTTGTATTTGTTGCTTGTGCTTTTAGCACTAGGGTTGGTTGCATTTCTGTTGTATTGGTTTATTTGGAGAGAAAAACCATTGTCTCAAGAAGAAAAGGTAGCGTTACTACCTCCATATGAAAGAGCCAAACTTGCACTTGTTGAATTAGATAAAACATCGTATCTAGAAAATAGCGAATTAAAGGCCTATTACTCAGAATTGACAGGGATAATTAGAACCTATTTAGACGAAAAAGTATATGATCGTGCGTTAGAAAGCACTACCGAAGAATTAATTAGTAGGCTACACCTTTTGAGTGATGGCAATCAAATTGATTTAAGCAAAGATGATATTAAAAATATAGACACAATTCTTAGGCGTGCCGATTTGGTAAAATTTGCTAAATCTAAGCCAGATATTGCTTTAGCGCAATTAGATAGACAAACAATTGATGTAGAGATTGACCATGTAAAAGAAGCGCTACCAGAACCAACAGAAGAAGAGCTATTAGCCGATTTAAAATATCAGGAAGAGTTAGCCGAAAGGAAGAAACGTAAAAAAGTAGTTATTACGGTTGTAATTTCGGTAGTATTACTCATAGGAACATTCGTTGGGTTTAGTGCACATTATGGGTTGCGTTACGTAAAAGACAGTATTTTTGGCCACCCAAGTAAAGAACTTTTAGAAGAAAAAGAATGGGTGTCTAGTGAATATGGAGCACCAGGAGTAATAATTACAACACCTAAAGTACTTGAACGATACGAAGTAGCAATACCAGAAAATTTAAAGGGACAAATAGAGGTCGCAAATTTTAAATATGGAAGTATATTTTCAGGATTAGAAATAGTTGTGACATCAACAAAACTTCCTGAAACCGAACCTCAAGGCGGCGCAAATGAACAAGAAACATCACCAGAAGAAGAAAGTGGGAGGAGATTGATTAGGCGTGCAGAGGCTAGACTTAATTCATTAGAAAGTTTAGGAGCAGAGAATATAATTACCAAGAACGAACAATTTATTACGCCAAACGGGCAAGAAGGACTTAAGACTTTTGGCACCGCAGATTTTACAGACGAAAAAGGAAATAGAGAGAAAGGAGAATATATAATCTTAGGCTTTACAACCGAAAGATTACTGCAAGAAGTGGTATTGTTATGGAATAAAGATGATGTATATGCAAACCAGATCATGGATAGGGTCTTAAACTCAATAGAACTCATAAAACTACAAGACGAAGAATAGATGTTTGAAGGGATAGAATTTTTAAATAAGCAATTATTCTGGGCACTATTAATATTGCCCCTGGCTATTCTTTGGTATATTTTTAAGCACAAAAAACAAACAGCCGAGTTCAAAATATCTAGCGTAAAAGGATTTAAGATTGGTAGCTCAATACTACCAAAGTTTAAACATATATTATTTCTTTTTCGTCTTATAGCATTGGCGTTGTTGATTACAGCATTGGCACGACCACAAACAGTAGATGTTTCAACAAGAACAAAAACAACGCGTGGTATAGATATAGTAATGGCTATAGATGTTTCTGCCAGTATGTTGGCTAAAGATTTAAAACCAAATCGTCTAGAAGCTTTAAAAACAGTTGCAGCAGATTTTATTCAGGGAAGACCAAATGATAGAATAGGATTGGTAGAATATGCGGGTGAAAGTTATACTAAAACACCAATTACAAGCGATAAATCAATTGTTTTAAGGTCTTTAAGAGATATAAAATATAATACAATTATAGGTCAAGGAACCGCAATTGGTATGGGGTTAGCAACCTCTGTCAATAGATTAAAAGATAGTAAGGCTAAGAGCAAGATTATAATTTTATTAACCGACGGGGTAAACAACTCGGGTTTCATTGATCCTAATACAGCGAGTGAACTGGCGTTAGAGTATGGAATCAAAACGTATACAATTGGGTTGGGGACCAATGGAATGGCTTTATCTCCTATTGCATTTTCACAAAGTGGCGAATTTCAGTATGGAAGAGTGCAGGTAGAAATTGATGAAGAGTTACTTCAAGAAATTGCAGAAGTTACTGGAGGGCAATATTTTAGAGCAACCGACAATAGAAAACTCAAAGAAATATATACCGAAATTGACAAACTAGAAAAAACAGAGGTAGAAGAATTTAAGTTTTATAATTACGAAGAGAAATACCGCTCTTTAGTCATTATTGCCGGTTTATTGTTGTTACTAGAATTATTACTAAAGTTTACAATATTTAGAAGTTTCGTTTAAGAATGTATCAGTTAGAAGAAAAAATATGGTTTTGGGCTTTAATCATCATTCCGGTGATAATCATTCTTTTTTTAATGGTACAGTTATGGAAGCGACATGTGCAAAAAAGGTTTGCCAGTGAGCGTCTATTGAAGCGTTTGAGTCCTAATAGATCAATTTTTAAATCTGTATTAAAGCTTATCGTACTATGTTTGGCATTTGGGTGTTTGGCAATAGCCATGGTGAATCCAAAAATTGGAACCAAATTAGAAACGGTGAAAAGAGAAGGTGTCGACATTGTATTTGCAGTTGACGTCTCAAAAAGTATGCTTGCAGAAGATATAGCACCTAATAGATTAGAAAAATCGAAACAACTGGTAACGCAAATAATTAACAATTTAGCAAGCGATAGAATTGGTATAATTGCATATGCCGGAAAGGCATTTCCACAATTGCCAATAACTACAGATTATGCTTCAGCAAAAATGTTTTTGCAGAGCATGAATACAGATATGTTATCATCACAAGGGACGGCTATAGATGAAGCCATACAATTGGCAAGAACGTATTACAATGACGAAGAGCAGACTAATCGGGTATTAATAATCATATCTGATGGAGAAGATCATAACAATATTGCCACCGATGCAGCAGAAGAAGCCGCAGACGAAGGAATTAAAATTTTCACAATTGGGGTTGGAGAAGAAAAGGGTTCGCCAATACCAATCAAAAGAAATGGCATAGTATTAAACTATAAAAAAGATAATCAAGGAGAGACAGTTATTACCAAATTGAATGAAGAAACACTTATTGAAATAGCCGAGGAAGCGAATGGTGAATATATTCATGGTAATAATACCAATGAAGTTGTTGAAACTATAAGAGATATTCTCAATAAGATGGATAAGACAGAATTTGAAGCAAAGCAATTTGCCGAATATAAAGACCAGTTTCAATGGTTCTTAGCGCTGGGGATATTTTTCTTATGTATAGATATTTTCTTGCTAGAACGTAAGACAGAATGGTTAAGTCGTTTAAATTTATTTAACGAAAACTTATGATGATTACAAGTGAAAAATTAGTATTATTCGGTTTTAAATCAGTAATGAAAGGTATTTTATTCTTCATATTTAGTTTGTTTATTTCCGTTGCTAGTGCTCAGGATAAGGATAAAGATTTAATAAAATCTAACGATTATGTATATGAAGGAAACGCTGTTGTAGATAACAATTTTATTGAAGCCGAAAAAGAGTATAGAAAGGCAATTTCTAAAAAACCTTCAAATGTGAACGGAGCTTATAATCTAGGTAATGCGTATTATAACACGGGTAATTTTAGTGAAGCTTTAATGCGTCATTTAGAGGCAGCCAAAACAGCATCAACAAAATTAGAAAGACATAGAGCTTTTCATAATGCTGGAAATGCATTTATGAAACAGAAGATGTGTAAAGAAGCAGAAGAAGCGTTTAAAAATGCATTAAGGAACGACCCATCAGACGAAGAAACAAGATATAACCTTGTAGTTGCTAAAGAATGTGCTAAACAGCAAGAGCAGCAAAACCAAGACGATAAGAAGGACAAGGAAGAGAAAGACGAGGAAAAGAATCAAGATAAGCAAGAGAACGAAGAGCAGAAAGAAGATAACAAAGACGAAGGAGATCAGGAAAAGAAAGATGGGGATGACCAAAACGATGAAGATGGAAAACCAAATGAAGAAAAGGACAATCAAAAAAAGGGTGACCCTAAAAACAAAAAACAAAAACCACAACAACAGCCAGGAAAGCTCTCTCCTCAGCAGGTTAAAAACTTGCTAGAAGCAATGAACAATGAGGAGAAAAAAGTTCAGCAAAAAATAAATGCTAAAAAGGCTACTGGCAAAAAAGTAAAAGCTGAAAAAGATTGGTAGAGAAATGAAATTGAAGCTGTACATAATTGCTTTTTTAATAACAAGTTTTGCTTCAGCTCAAGTCACTTTCGAAGCAAAAGTTAGCAAGAAGAAATTAGGAGTAAACGAACGTTTACGTGTAGACTTTGTGATGAACAAAGATGGTGATAATTTTAATCCGCCAAACTTTGAAAACTTCATGGTCGTTGGAGGTCCTAGTCAATCTATAAATAATTCTTGGGTTAATGGGGTTAGAACATATTCTAAGACTTACAGTTATTTTTTAGCACCTAAAAAACGGGGTAAATTCACCATTGGTCAATCAACAATAGAGATTGATGGTGAGACTTACAAAACATTGCCAGTGTCAATAGAGGTTACGGCAGCCGTCGATAAACCAAAAGATCCTAACGACCCCAATTATATCGCTTCCCAAAATATTCATTTAGTGGCCGAGGTTTCAAAAACAAATCCCTACTTAAATGAAGCAATCACCGTAGTTTATAAGCTTTATATATCCCCCAATACTGGAGTAGACACTTGGAGGGAATTGGATAACCCGCGATACGTCGATTTTTGGAGCCAAAATATTAATGTAAAAGAATTAAAGCTTGTTAATAGTACTTATAATGGCGAAGACTATAGGTATGTGGTGTTAAGAAAAGTGGTTTTATATCCACAAAAAACAGGAAAGTTAAATATTGAACCGCTAACTCTAGATGTAAAGGTTAGGGTTCCAACAAATAGGCGAAACATTTTTGGAGACAGGCAAATGCAAGTGGTACATAGAACTGTGGCAGCAGGGAGTAGAACAATAAACGTTAAACCGTTACCAGATGCAGGTAGACCATTAGATTTTTCGGGTGCCGTTGGAAGTTTTAATTTTGAGGTTACAACAAACAAAGATGAATTAAAGGCAACAGAGGCTTTGCAGGCGAGAGTTGAAGTTTCTGGAAAAGGTAATTTGAAGTTGTTTGATTTGCCTAAACTTACCCTACCAAGTTCATTAGAAGTTTATGAACCAGAACACAAAGAAAATGTAACTACTAATCTTTCAGGTATGAAAGGGAGTATTGTAGATTCGTATACAATTGTTCCAACATTTCAGGGTAAATATCCAATACCAAGCGTCTCATTCTCTTATTTTGATCTTGAAACAAAAAGTTATAGAACTATCACTTCTGAAGAGCTGGTAATTGACGTTACCGAAGGACCAATTAATACAACAACAAGCAGTTCTGCGGCAACAGATAATACAGCAGCCAATAAACAGCCTATTTCACAAGGAGCCAATCAATTTTTATCTTTTAAAACTTCAACAAAGCTTGTGTCGCAAGAACCTTCATATTTCTTTAAAACAAAACTTTTTTGGAGTCTTTTTGTTGCCCCATTTCTGGCAATTCCAATCGCGATTTTTGTGAGACGTAAAAGTGATGAACGCAAAAGTGATATTATTGGCAATAAGATTAGAACGGCAAATAGATTAGCAAGAAAGTACTTAGGTGATGCCAAAAAAGCCTTGGGTAATAAGGAAGTATTTTATAATGCTATGGAAAGAGCATTACATAATTACTTAAAATCAAAATTGCGAATAGAAACTAGTGAGTTTAGTAAGGATAAAATAAATGAACTATTACTTAGTAAAGCAGTTGATGAAAGTACCATTAAGAGTTTTATAGAGTTACTTACCAGTTGTGAATTGGCAAGATACACACCTTTTTCAAATGTTGAGATGCAACAAGATTATGATAAAGCAGCACGTGTGATTTCTGCAATAGATAAACAAGTACGTTAGGTTATATGAAACGAATAACATACATATTAGCATTGTTTATTTCAACAATTTCATTTGCACAGAATGAAGTCTTATTTGATGCTGGGAATAAAGCATATAATGAGGGAAATTATCAAGAAGCTATTACGTCCTATGAACGTATTTTAGCTGATGGAATTCACTCAGGAGAACTCTATTTTAACCTCGCAAACGCTTATTATAAGTTAAATAGAATTGCACCAAGCATTTATTACTACGAAAAGGCCTTACAACTAATGCCAAATGATAATGAAGTAAAGAGTAATTTGTCGTTTGCCCAAAACATGACAATTGATGCCATTGAGGTCATTCCTGAAGTTGGGTTATCAAAAATCTTTAAAGGTTTTGTGAATGTATTGAGTTTTGACACATGGGCAACAATCTCTATTGTATTTGTTTTGGTATTCGTGCTTTTGTTTTTGGGATACTATTTTTCTGTGGCTACTGCAAAGAAACGATTGGCATTTGTTATAAGCGCTATTGCAATTATACTTGCCTTTGTCTCATTGGTGTTTGCTTTTCAGAAGTATGATTACGATAAGAAGGATAAACCAGCGATAGTATTTGCACAAGAATCAGAAGTTAAAACAGATCCTAATCTAAGAAGCGAGGTGTCTTTTGTTTTACATGAAGGAACCAAAGTTCAAGTCCTCGAAATTTATAATGAAGATTGGGCTAAAATTAAACTTACAGACGGGAAGACCGGTTGGATTCCTAGGTCAGATATCAAAAGACTTTAAGCCTTATTTAACATATTTTTTCTTCCAAAAAATGGTATATTTGTTTCTTACCGATCTAAAAATGCCAACTAAAACAGCTCATCTTTTTATCTCATTGATATTGGTGCTAGCAATAGCTACTCCTTCGGTTGTGCAACTCGTTGATAAGAATTGTGAGTTTGCACTTATTCTTGAGGTTGGTGATGATGATACAGAAAAAGAGGAGAAAGAATCAAAAGAAATATTAGAATTAAAATACTTTGTCAATGATCAGGGTGTTAATTCAAAATCACTTTTAGAGATTCAAAGTATTAGTGGGTTTCACTTAAATACTTTTAAAGAATTACACTCAGAGAATATTTCTCCCCCTCCCGAATATGTGTAGATTTATTACCAATGAAAGCGAAGTCTTTCACCTTTAAATTAATAATCTATACAATGTTTAAACATGAAAAATTTATTTTCAAATATAAGAGGTGATGCCTTTGGAGGTATTACCGCAGGAATTGTTGCACTACCATTAGCACTAGCCTTTGGAGTTTCGTCGGGATTAGGACCTAGCGCAGGATTATACGGTGCGATATTCATTAGTTTTTTTGCCGCACTTTTTGGAGGAACCAATACGCAAATTTCTGGGCCAACTGCACCAATGACGGCTGTAAGTATGGTAATTATTGCAGGTATAATTGCAACTAATGATGGAGATGTAAATCAAGCTTTACCGGCAATTTTAACGGTTTTCCTTTTGGCTGGACTTATGCAAATTGGTTTAGGAGCAATTGGTCTTGGGCAGTACATTAGGTATATTCCTTATCCGGTGGTTTCTGGATTTATGACCGCCATTGGTGTAATTATAATTGTGACGCAAATTTTACCAGCAGTAGGATACTACCCAAAAGAAGATGCAGAGTTTGTGGAACAGTTTAAAGTTCAGGCAGAAGATGTTATTTTAGAAAATATCATTGCCGATGAAGCAAAAGAAGGAATTTTGGTACTGGAAGATTTTAGAGAAACAATTACCAGAGCAGATCAAGTTACGGAAGCCGATATTTTAAAGGAATCACAAACACTTGCTGCAAAGAATGCATCAGGAGTTCTTGGATCTTTAAAAGTCATGGGGAGAGCTTTAAAGAATATTAATTGGCTCGAATTTCTCTTAGCGCTCGGAACCATATTTATTATATATGGATTTAAACGAGTGACCAAAAAAATTCCGAGTACGCTAGTAGCTTTGGTGGTCATGTCGGCCATTGCCATGTTAGCGAAATTAGATTATCGACCAATTCCTGAAATTCCTGAAGGGTTACCAATTCCTAATTTAGAAATTATTACAGGATTTGAATTAAAGGCAATAACACCTTACATATTTACTGCCTTAGCCCTAGCGCTATTAGGTGCTATTGACTCTCTCTTAACTAGTATTGTTGCCGATAACATGACCAAAACCAAACACAAACCTAATAAAGAATTAGTAGGACAAGGTATTGGAAATAGTATTGCGGCAGTTTTTGGAGGTATACCAGGAGCAGGAGCTACAATTAGAACAGTAGTTAATATTAATTCTGGAGGTAAAACAAGACTTTCGGGTATGATTGCTGGATTATTGTTATTCAGTATATTAATGCTTCCGGGGCTTCCTAACTTAGCATCTCAAATTCCAGCAGCAGTGCTTGCAGGAATATTAATTACGGTAGGTATTGGTGTAATGGATTATAAAGGACTTCGTGCGATTCCGGCCTTACCAAAAGACGTAAAAATTGGACCAATTAAATTTAGCATGGAGGTAGTAATAATGTTGACAGTATTAATCTTGTCATCATTATGGGATCTTGTTTATGCTGTAGGTATTGGATTAGTGATTGCATCACTTATGTTTATGAAGAAAATAGGAGATTTAACCGCAGAGCGATCTGATGTAAAACCGCTTAAAGAAGAGTCTTGGAAAGACGAAATAGATTTCCCTACAAGCCTTAAAGAAGAGGTGTTCATTAAGCATATAAAGGGACCACTGTTCTTTGGTTCAACTAGTGATTTTCAGGCTTTAGCCTTGCAAATACCTAGTACTGCCTCACATGTGGTGATGAGACTAGATCGTATGCAATATATGGATCAATCTGGTCTCTATGCTATGGAAGACATGCTTCAAGATTTACAGAAAAATGATGTTGAGGTATTGTTTGTAGGGCTATTGAGGCAACCGCGATATATGATGGAACGAATCGATATTATTCCAGATTTCATTCCAGAAACACACATTTTTGAATCGTTTGACGACTGTGTGGTTTGGATAAAAGAAAATGTAAAAGATAAATATTAAATAAAAAAACAAGAAAATGGCACACATAAATAATGCATTAAATAAAGTAGCTCAAGATGCACTATCTCCAGAAGGAGTGTTGCAAGATCTATTAGATGGAAACAACAGATTTATTAATAATGAAACAAATACCGTTGATAATTCTGCGCTTGTATCTCAAACTGTTGGAGGTCAGTTTCCAAAAGCAGTGATTTTAAGTTGTATAGACTCTAGAGTTCCTGTAGAAACAGTATTAGACCAAGCGATTGGTGATGTTTTTGTAGCTAGAGTGGCAGGAAACTTTGAAAATACAGATATATTGGGAAGTATGGAGTATTCTTGTAAAGTGGCAGGAAGTAAGTTAGTATTAGTTTTAGGACATGAAGCATGCGGAGCTGTGAAAGCGGCATGTGATGGAGTAGAGTTAGGTAATATTACTTCCTTGCTATCAAACATTCATCCAGCAGTAAAGCAATCTGCTGAAGAAGTTGATGGTGAAGCCAATTCATCCAACAGTAGTTTTGTTGCTAAAACAGTTGAAAACAATGTAAAACTAACTATGGAGAGAATTCGTGAGAAGAGCCCAATATTAAAAGAAATGGAAGATAATGGCGAAATTGCCATTGCAGGAGGGGTTTACATGCTTTCTTCAGGAAAAGTTGAAATGCTTTAAGCACAACATAAATGCCAATAAAAAAGCCGCTATTAAGCGGCTTTTTTTATATGGTATCGGAACTTGCGGTTTCTTCAGTTTCAACCTCGTCATCTTTAATAATCTTTGTAAAAATAATTGGAGCAATCGACCTTACAGGTTCATAAAGTACAGAGTTTTCAATATCCTCTTCATCTAAAAAAGGAATAGCTTTATTGGCTGAACTAAAAATCATCAAGGCAATACTCAATATGAGTCCAATCTTTAATGCACCAAAAATTCCACCTAACAATTTATTAAGCATGCCTAGAGCGGCAAAGTCGGCAAGTTTAGTCAATGCCTTACCAGCCATAGCAATCACCACCACGATAGCAATAAATGTAATTGCAAACGCAACAATGTTAATGTATTCTTCACTCCAATCAACTTTGCTTTCAAGAAAACCAGCGGCAAAATCACTAAAATGAATAGCACCAAAAACACCAGCTACTAAGGCTACTAAGGAAGCTACTTCAACAAAGAGCCCTTTAGATAAACCTCGTATTAAACCAAAGAGAATTAGGGCACCTAAAAAGATATCTAAAATGTTCATTTAATTAAAATTTCACAGATTATTGAGTTTCGTTTTTATGGTTAGCAACAAACCTACAGTTTATTTTAGTAACCTTCAAAATAAACGAGGTCATGTATTAATAACGTCAATGTTTCTGTAGTATTTTGTAAGTCACTAACTTTGCCACCTATTTAAATGCAATATGTCTAGAGACGAGTTACTAAAACAACGATGGGAGGAGGTGGTAAAAAAACTGTCTGATCAGTTTGCAGATGGCGATATCTTAGAGCTTGATGCTATTATTTACCTTATTGGAGTTCAGGAATTGGGCCAATTACATAGAAACTTCAAAAAAGACGATAAAGTAAACTTAATGCATATAGCAATATGTAAGCTTTTGGTACCATATGGGTATTATGAACTTGATTTTGTTGACGATCAAGGATGGCCTCATTACAAGACAAAAGAAAGCTTACCACATTTAAAGGCTGGAGAGCAAAGTGTACTTATGAAAGAAGCCATTGTTAACTATTTTCTTGAAACAGAATTTATACAATAAAGAATTGTTAAATTTGCATTCATTTTTGAAATGATATCATGATTGATAAGATAAAAGACTTAATAGAAGAAGCTGAAGCGTTTACTGCCCAGACTAAGGAGGAAGTAGAAGCATTTCGTATTAAATTCTTAGGTAAAAAAGGATTGCTTAATGAATTTTATGCCGAGTTAAAGAATGTTGCCAATGAGCAAAAACGAGAATTCGGACAAACGATAAACCAGCTTAAAAACACAGCTCAAGCAAAGGTCAACACCTTAAAAGAAGAGTTAGAAGGTAATGATGATGAAGTTGGAAATTTAGAAGATTTTTCTAGGCCAGGAGAGCCAATAAAAATTGGAGCACGTCACCCAATCTCACTAGTGAAGAATCAAATTATAGATATATTTTCAAGAATAGGATTTAATGTAAGTGAGGGGCCAGAAATTGAAGACGATTGGCATAATTTTACCGCATTAAACCTTCCAGAGTATCACCCAGCACGTGATATGCAGGATACATTTTTTATTCAAACAGATCCAGATATTTTGTTGCGAACACATACGTCCTCTGTGCAAGTACGTTATATGGAAAACAATAAACCACCAATTAGAACGATTTCACCTGGTAGGGTTTACAGAAATGAAGCCATCTCGGCACGTTCTCATTGTTTTTTCCATCAAGTAGAAGGATTATACATTGATAAAAATGTAAGTTTTGCTGACCTAAAACAAACCTTGCAATACTTCACAACCGAGATGTTTGGTAAATCAAAAATTAGATTACGCCCTTCATACTTTCCATTTACCGAACCAAGTGCAGAAGTAGATGTATACTGGGGCCTAGAAACTGAAACCGATTATAAAATGACGAAAGGAACAGGGTGGTTAGAAATAATGGGCTGTGGAATGGTTGATCCAAATGTACTTGATAATTGCGGTATTGATTCAAAAGAATTTTCTGGGTTTGCCTTTGGAATGGGCATAGACCGCATAGCTTTGCTACTGCATCAAATTAGTGATATACGGTTATTGAGCGAGAATGATATTCGCTTTTTAGAGCAGTTTAAATCGGCTCTTTAATAGTATTCATGGGATAACTGTATTATCATGAAAAAAGACATAAAAATTCCAATAGTTAAAGATGTGTATGTTGCCATTGTGCAAGAGTATAATGACATTTATAAAACTAAGGATTGGAATGCCTATATAATTAATAGCAAAGTAGTTGCGCTTGAAACCGTATTAATTGTTTCAAAAGGGTATTCGCAAGAAAAAGCAACCACAACAATGCGTCACAAGCTGGATATATTACCAGCAAAAAGTTATGCTAAGATTGAGTTGGTACATGAAGATGTATTTATGCTAAACAACGAATTTAGGGTGACATTCTTTGAAAACAATCAATTATTAGACAAGACCTATTTATTTGAGCAAAATTCTATTAATACAGGGGCATTACAACCAATTCCGTTAATGAATAAAGAAGGTGTGTTGGCGAAATAACATAAAGTTATTTTGTTTTAGACTTGCTCAATAAATAATTAAAAAAATCTTTATCCCTTCCTTTTTCACTAGATACTGGAAATTCTAATTCTAAACCATATTCAGTTTCAAGCATAATAAAACTGTCTTCGTAAAAGGACTCATTATAGACTACATTTAAGAAGGTAATTTCATTAAATGGAACAATTGTTTCTGGCTCTTCCCATTCACTGCAATACGCCACTAATTTAAGATTGGTAACAAAATATAACCCTTCTTTAATATCAAAAAGGGCATCAGAATAAAAGTATTTTATGGTTTCATTTTCTTCAAGAAGCCCAAGATCACGAATTTCTTTCATATACTTTTTTGGAACTTGATTTCCTAAGTAAACAGAAGTGTCTGGTGCGTCACAAGCAAAAAATAAACTTAGTAATGAGATTAAAATAATTTTAAAATAGTATGATTTTGTTAGTTTCATAAGTAGCGGGCTAGGTTTCTAATTTAATCTAATTGTTCGGTCAATTTCTTAAATACTTTTTTGGCATTCTTACGTTCGTAAAGAATATCGTATACTGCATTTATTATTGGCAGGCGCGTTTTTTTTGAGTTTTTCTTATTCAATAAAAAAGCACTTTTAGTTGCATAATATCCTTCGGCAACCATGTTCATTTCCATCATAGCAGATTTTACGGTATACCCCTTACCAATCATATTTCCAAACATTCTATTTCTTGAAAATACAGAATAGCCAGTAACTAACAAATCTCCTAAATAGGCTGAGTTATTGATGTTTCTTTTCATTTTATGCATCTTCTTAATAAACCGTTTCATTTCACGTATTGAATTACTCATCAAAACACTTTGAAAATTATCACCATACCCAAGCCCATGCGCAATACCAGCAGCAATGGCATAAATATTCTTGAGCATAACAGCATACTCAACGCCAATAATATCATCGCTTATTTTAGTTCTTATATAATCACTAGATAAGGCATTTGCAATTGCTTTTGCCTTTTCGGCATCTGCACAAGATATAGTTAGGTACGAAAGTCTTTCTAGAGCCACCTCTTCTGCATGACAGGGGCCAGCAATTACCCCAATATTTTCGAAGGGAATTTGATAGATATCATGAAAATGCTCACCTACTAAAAGTCCCGATTCAGGAATGATTCCTTTTACGGCAGATACTATAATTTTATTGGATATATCAACGGTTAACTTCTCTAATTCAGCGTGCATAAATGCAGAAGGGATTACAAAAATTAAGACGTCGGCATACCTAGCTGTTTCGTTTATATCGTTACTTAATTTTAACTGATCTAATCTAAATTCAACCGAACTCAAGTAACTAGGGTTATGTTGGTGCTTTTCAATATGCTCTTTGGTATAAACACTTCGCATATACCATCCAACTTCATCAAGATTTTCACAAAGCATTTTTACTATGGCTGTCGCCCAACTTCCACCACCAAATACCGCATACTTTAAATCTGAATTCATACAGGAAAATAATTTAAGAGTTCAAAAGTACATAAAATTACAATGTTTAATAACAGCCTGTAAATCAATAAAATACATTTTTGGCATGCAATTTGAAACTAAGAAATTATAATCAAAAAACGGAAACGCAATGAAAACTCTAAAATTACTCTCAGTATTTGCCTTAGCGG
Organism: uncultured Flavobacteriaceae bacterium; assembly: GCA_964487005.1. Taxonomy (GTDB): domain Bacteria; phylum Bacteroidota; class Bacteroidia; order Flavobacteriales; family Flavobacteriaceae; genus CAZAPO01. The sequence continues at coordinate 28,307 of CAZAPO010000269.1, read as the reverse complement.
CCACCTTATTTACATCATGCTATACCGAAGTTATTGTAGATGATGAACCAGGAATTAGCTTAAATCAATTACTCAACACACATGAATTGTGGTATGTTGATATTAATCAAACCTTAGGATATGGTGAAACTCCGTTTTTACAAATTGCCTTTACCCTTTCATTTAGAGGAGGTACACTGTATGCCAATAATAATTTGGTAGGTATAGGAAGCCAGGGTAATGGTTATGGGATTCCAGTTGGAGTTTATGATACGTATGATATGATCCTAGATATTGATCATGATATTGACGGATTTGTAACTTTTGATGTGTATCAAATTGATAGTAATACTATAGAATTGTATAACCCAAATAATGATACTTCCTATTTCTTGCACGGATATCAAAGAAGTAATTTTGATTATGACTTTGTCTTTTACGACAATATTCATTATTTCTTGCAGGAATATGAAGCATGGGAAAAGACATTTACAAGTGAAGAAGGAGTACTAAATGAATTTGATAATGAAAACTATTTACAGTTTTTGGCTGGTGGGAATGATTCAACTTTTAGAAGCTCACAAGATATCAATATAGGAAACGTAAATAATATCTATTGGGATTATACTGGAGTTTATGGAGTACAGGATATTCAAGGAAATGATTACCTCAAAAATTTAACATTAGATTACGATTTCTTTGACAATGAATATTTTGAATTGAACGTTATAAATGATGGACTCATTGAGTTATATCACCCAACGTCTGGAACGTTTTACGAATTTGAAGGGCGAGGTTATATCCAGTTTATGAGGTCAAGTGATACTTCTGGAAAGACTACAAAGTCTACAGAGCAAAAGAAACGTAAACAAAAATCAGATAAAAAGGAAAACCCTAGAGAGAACACAAGAACACAGAAATAATAGATTAAACTAGAATTTTTGGTTGGTTATTTTAGTTTTTTGAACTGCTTAGAAAATACTTCTAAGCAGTTTCTTTTTAGTGACGTTTTAATAAAGTTGGTGTCATAATAATTGACGATATTTATTAAACATTAACCTTTAAAAAAGTAATATGAGTTTATTTGCATTTATTAAGTCGGCAGGCGCTAAGATTTTTGGAGGAAAATCTGAAGCTGAGAGAGCGGCCGAATCTGCTGAAGCCAAGGCAAAAACAGAAGCTGCGGCAGCTACCAAATTAGAAGAAACAATTAATGACCTACAGCTTAAAGTTGATGGATTGAATATATCTATTAATGGTGATTTGGCCACTGTTATTGGAGCGGCACATGATAAAGCAACAAGAGAGAAAGTTGTTTTAGTTGTGGGAAATTCAGAAGGAATTGCGACGGTAAATGACTTGATGACTGTGGTAAATACCAAGCCAGAAACCAAGTTTTATACGGTGGTTAGTGGTGACACTTTGGGAAAAATTGCTAAAGAATATTACGGTAATGCGATGAAGTATCCAGAAATTTTTGAAGCTAATAAGCCAATGTTAAAAGATCCTGATCTTATATACCCAGGTCAGGTATTAAGAATTCCACCATTAGAAGATTAGTCGGTAAGAGTCTCAACCTTTAGTTGAGACTTTTTTATATAATATTGGTTTTGAGACCATCTAGACTAATGGTGTTTTTTTGTTCCCAATAGTCTTTTAACTCCTCTTCATTTTTGTTAGATGCCCATTTGTTTAATGTTGGTCGCTCTTCTACAAATGTCATTATTGGTACTCCAAATCCGCAAGAAGTTTGTACTAAATCAAAGTCTAATTCAATAATTTGACGAGCACCTGTTGGACTACCAAATGAGGAAACATATTCGTGAAACTCATGATCTCTGGTGTGATATATTTTCGCCTCACCATAAAGGCGAAGAATCAATGGTTTTTCATCAAATGAACAAAACATTATAGTCATTCTGTCATTTTCTAACAAATGAGCTGCTGTTTCATTTCCACTCCCAGTTAAATTGAGCCAAATCACTTTATTTGGATGAACCACCTTAAGTGTGTCCATGCCTTTAGGCGAAAGATTAACCCTCCCATTACTTCTTGCAGTTCCTACAAAAAAAAGCTTTTGATGCTTAATAAAATCTATGAGCTTTGGTGTTAAACTATCTAATTGCTTTCCCATTATTTATAAAAGTTCATTTCATCTAAATAGGTCCAAACAGCTTCAGGAAGCATCGGACGAACATTTTTACCAGCTTTAATTGATTTTCTAATAAATGTCGAGGACAACTCCATTATTGGCGCGTCAACTCTTACAATACTTGGATGATCTTCAAATTTTGATTCAATGATTCCTTCAGAGATTCTTGGATAAACATAAATTTTATGGTAAGAAAGTATCACTTCAAAATTTTTCCATTTATGAAAACTCTTGAGGTTATCTTCACCCATAATTAAAGCAAATTCGTGATCTGGATATTTTTCTTCTAAATGTGCTAGCGTATTAACTGTATAGTTTGGCTGCGGCAAGCCAAACTCAATATTGCTTTCTTTTAGTTTATCAAAGTCCTTAGTAGCTTGATATACCATTTCTAACCGTTGATGATCATCTAGCAATGAGTTTTTCTTTTTAAAAGGGCTATGAGGAGTTACTACAAACCAAACTTGATCTAAATCACTATGTTCGGCAAGATGATTTGCTATGGTTAAATGACCAACATGAATTGGATTAAATGTGCCAAAAAACAATCCTACTTTCATCAATTTAAACTTCTTGATTCACAAAATTATCTACCAATGTATAGGCCTCTTTTAAGGCCTGATCTAGTTCGTGATTTTTAATAACAACATCAAATAAAGGAGCGGTTGCAAGTTCGGCAGAGGCCTTTGCAACACGCATATTTATTTTATCTTCACTTTCTGTCTTACGTTTTTTAAGTCTAATTTTAAGTTCATCAATACTTGGTGGTTTTACAAAAACGGCTAAGGTTTGTTCTGGGAATTTTCTTTTAATTCTCAAACCACCAGAAACATCTATATCAAAAATCACATGCTTGCCCTCTGCCCAAATTCTCTCAACTTCAGTTTTTAAAGTGCCATAGAAGTTATCGCGATATACTTCTTCCCATTCTAAAAACTCTTCATTTTTGATTTTATTTTTGAACTCTTTGGCAGACATATAGTAATAATCTTTACCGTCAATTTCATCACCTCTACGTTCTCTTGAGGTGGCAGATATTGAGAATTCTAAATTTAGTTCGTTTTGATTAAGTAAATGTCTTACAATTGTTGTTTTACCCGAACCAGAAGGTGCCGAAAAAACTATTAGTTTACCCTTCATCATGCTTACAGAACGTTTAATAATTGTTCTTTAATTTTTTCAAGTTCGTCTTTCATTTGTACTACTAGTTTTTGCATTGGTGCAAAGTTGGCCTTTGAGCCTATTGTATTTATTTCTCTTCCTATTTCCTGACCAATAAAACCTAGTTTTTTACCATTAGAATCATTAGAATCTAGTGATTTAACGAAGTATTCAAGATGATTGTGTAAGCGTACTTTTTCTTCAGTTATGTCAAACTTTTCAATGTAATAAACAAGTTCTTGTTCAAACCTATTTTCATCAACCTTTTCTTTTAATTCAGCAATTCCACGATTAAGACGTTCTCTAACGTTTAAAATACGTTCTGGATCCATCTGTATTACCTCTTCTAATAGGGTAGCGATGTTATTAATTCGAACTTTAAAATCATTTTCAAGAGCGCTCCCTTCTTCAATGCGATAGCTGCTAATTTTTTCAAGAGTATCATTGATGCCATTTTCAATTACCTTCCATTCATCGGCATCAATCTCATCACGTTCAGTGTTTAAAGCATCAGGCATTCTAACGGCCATTTTCAGTAATTCAGTTTCATCACCGTTAACAACATCCTTTAATTGTTCAATATATTTTTTTACAACTGGCTTATTAACTTGGGTGGAAGTTTCTTCCCCAGTAATTTCAAGGTATAATGAAAAATCAACTTTACCTCTTACTAGTTTGTTGGCGATAAGCTTTCGTATATGTAACTCTTTTTCGCGATAAACCGACGGCATTCTTGTGTTCAAATCAAGGTTTTTACTATTTAAAGATTTAATTTCTAATGAAATTTTCTTCGTTGGAAACTGTAATACAGTTTTGCCATAGCCTGTCATCGAGTGTATCATATGTCTATATTAAAAGTTGCACAAAGATAATTAAATAGGCAATTAAGTTTAACTTTACCTCAAATAGTTATTTATGTATTTCAAAGAATTTGAAGTTCGATGGAACGACCTCGATGCTAACAAACATTTGGGCAATTCAACTTACATTGAGTATATGAGTCATACGCGTATGTCTTTTCTAACAGAATTGGGAATGGGAATTCATGAATTAGAAAAGATGGATCTTGGACCAATTGTCCTTTATGAGCATATCCATTATTTTAAAGAAATTCTTCTCGGGGGATCCCTAAAAGTAAGTTTAGAACTAGCAGGCCATACACAAGATGCACGTTTTATAAAGTTCTATCATAATTTTTATGATTTTAAAGGAAGACATCTAGCACACGCAGAAATACTATTTTCATTTATAAAATTAAGTACTAGAAAACTTGGTGAATTACCTCAATTATTCAACAAAAAAATAACGTCTTGCCCTAAATCAGAAGATTTTAAAATACTATCTAAAGAAGATACACTAGTTCATGTTAAGAAACCTAAAGACCTAATTTAGAAATAAGTATAAAAAATTATTTAGTACCTTAATACCTCATTAACTAAACTAAATAACATAATTATGGAAGGAATGGACATTAATTGGCTAGCCTTAGTTGTAGCCTCGATCTTACCTTTAGTTACTGGATTTATCTGGTATAACCCTAAAGTATTTGGAACTGCTTGGATGAAGGAAACAGGAATGACAGAAGAAAAAGCAAAAAGCATGAATCCAGGCAAAACGTATGGATTAGCTGTTGTTTTTGCGTTTTTAATTGCCTTTATGATTTGGCCCATGGTCATGATGGGTGGAGCACCAGATGAACCACATGGAACAGCACAATTTATGACTTTTAAACATGGCGCCTTACATGGATCTATGTTGGCCTTATTTATTGTACTACCAGTATTTGCAACAAATGCTTTGTTTGAAATGAAATCAGCTAAGTATGTCTTGATTAATGTTGGTTATTGGGTAGTAACAATGGCTTTAATGGGTGGGATAATTAATGCTTGGCCATAGAATAAAGAAAGACCATATAATAAAAGAGGCTATTAGGCCTCTTTTTCTTTTTTAAAAGGTTGATGCTCATTAAATTCTTTGAGCTGCACACGCTTACTAAAATAGCGTACAATTGTATTAATAATAGGGCGTTTATGTTTAATGTAGCATGTAAGGTTTACTGGCTTAGCTCCGATTGTAGTTTTAATCTCGGAAGCGGTACGTCCAAAATTAATATGTGAAACTTGTTTTTCAATTCCTATCCTTACATAATCGTTTAAAATTCTAGGATAAATGGCTTGTGATTTATTAAGCTCATAATCAAGCCCAATAAAATGCGCTACTAATTGATTATTATTAACGAGTGCAGATAGAAAACCAACTAATTTTTCTTCTTTAAAGTATGCTTTTACAATGAAATCGTCTTGATATAATTTACGCAGATGAATATAGGTATTCAAGTTTAATACTTGCGCATTAAAGTTTGCGTTTGCAATAGTATTTTCATAGAGTTGCTGCAACTGATCTTTGTAGGTGGCAAAATCAGCTTCGTTAAAGAGACGTGCTATTAATCCACTACTTGTACTATCAGCTTTGTTTACCTTCACCCTGTACTTTGATTTAAGGGCCGCCTTATAATCATCATATGAATTCCAACTGGAGTTAAGCTCTAGAATTAAGTTAGGTTCAACATGCATTGATGTAAATCCGTAGTTTTTAAAATGGTTAGTTATTGGAAGAGATTCTTTCAAGAAGTCTTTTACAAATATGGCATGTAAATGTTTGGTGTTTTTGGCAATGTTGTTTATTTCTTTTGCAATTTCTCCAACAACTTCTTTTTTATTGATTTTATCATTGATCAGCAACCCGTATTCACCACTTAAAAAGATATTCCCGTGAAACATGATCTTAATAATACTGTTACAGAAGAAATAGTTGATAATTTTTCTAAGCCAGTTGGCAATTTTGATATTTTTAAGAATAACATCAATATTGAGTTCAATGGTTTGAACTAGCGCTAATGCGACAGCCTCACCTTGATCCAAAATAATAATATACTTGTAATCTATGCGAGGGTTAGAAACTTCAAAAGCCTTTAAAAAGGACGGACTAAAATAGATATTACTAGAGGTATTTAATTGTGTCCATACTTCTAAAGAAATATCATTGATGCTATTATAAGTGACTGTTTGTAGTTGTGGCATTTCTCTGTTAATCGAGATTTATTCTTAGTTGGTCAAATTTATCGAGTCTAAAAATATTTTAGCATGAGCGATATTTTTTGGAGAATTACCAATGAATATTGACTGATCTATAATAAGTACCGGACGTTTTAAAAAGGTATAATGTTCTAAAATATAGTGTTTGTAATCTCGTTCATTTAAAGATTGATTTTTTAGATCCATTTCTTTATATAGCTTTGCGCGCTTACTAAATAAAGCCTCATAACTACCAGAAAGCTCATGCATTTCTTCCAGTTGATCTACCGTCACTTGCTTTTCCTTAATATCTTGAAAAATAAAATCTGAAGTCAAATTCAATTCCTTGATAATACGCATACAGGTATTACAAGTTTTTAAATAGTATATTTTTTTCATTGTAAACAAAGATTAACTTTACAAAGAAAATCAATTAGATTGAATACACATTTTTTATTGACCAGAATATGAATTTTGCATTTGAAATTATTCACAAAAACAGAAAAATATTATATACGTTTTTAAAAGAAGCACCATTGGAGTATTTAAACAAAATCCCGGAGGGCTTCAATAATAATATTTTTTGGAATATTGCCCATGTTGTTGTAACTCAAGAACTACTTGTGTATAACCTTTCTGGGCTGCCTATGATTGTAAGTGATAATTTGGTATCGAAGTATCGAAAAGGGACGAGCCCAGAATCTAATGCTACGCAAGAGCAGGTTGACGAATTAAAAACACTATTGTTTTCCACTTATGAAAGACTGGTTGATGACTATGAGAAAGGTGTCTTTAAAGATTATTCGCCGTATACAACATCTACTAACACCACAATTAACAATGTAGAAGAGGCCATTAACTTCAACCTTTTTCATGAGGGCATACATTTAGGGTATGTATTAGCTTTAAAAAGAGTATTATAAAGACGTATGGATTATTTTTCGGTTGCAGCAATTTTAACAGTGCTTTCAGCAGTTTTTGGGTATATAAATGTTAGGTTTTTAAAACTACCCATTACTATTGGTCTTATGATAATCACTATGGTATTTACTATTGTAGTAGTTGGCATAGGCCAATTTGATGATACCTTATTAACACGGGAAAAAGAGTTAATTGCTCAAATAGATTTTAAGACCGTTTTATTGGACATAATGCTGAGCTTTTTGCTTTTTGCTGGAGCTTTGCATACCAATTTTGCACAACTAAAAGTGCAGCGCTGGCCCGTTTTTATTTTTGCTACGGCAGGAGTGTTAATGTCAACTTTTTTAGTTGGGACCCTTATGTTTTATGTACTTCAACTTATTGGATTAGAGGTAGCATTTATTTATTGTTTATTATTTGGGGCATTAATTTCACCAACCGACCCTATTGCTGTTTTAGGAATATTAAAAAAGGCAGGTGCACCCAAAAAACTTGAAACTAAAATTGTTGGAGAATCACTTTTTAATGATGGAGTAGGTGTCGTTGTTTTTTTAACCATATTTAATATTGCTTCATCGTCATCAGGAAGTGTTGAAGTTTTTGAAATTGTTAAGCTATTTGTTGTTGAGGTACTAGGAGGGGTTGCATTAGGAATTATTTTAGGATGGATTGCTTATCGAATGATGCGATCAATAGACGATTACGAAATTGAAGTTGTTATTACTATTGCTGCGGTTATGGGAGGAACGCTCTTAGCCCACAAGTTGCATATGTCTGCACCATTGGCAATGGTAACAGCGGGGTTAATTGTTGGTAATGATACGGTTAGAAATACAGCTATGTCTGCGATTACAGAAAATTATGTCGATAAGTTTTGGGAGTTAATTGATGTGTTTTTGAATGGAATCTTATTTGTATTGATTGGAATGGAAATACTTGTGCTAACATTAGAAGGCAGTTATATTCTTGCTGGTTTAGTAGGGATTCCAATTGTGTTGCTTTCAAGATTTGTATCACTTTGGGGGCCAATTAAGTTCTTTGACAAAAAACTAGAATTCGTTCCTAATACAAACATTATTATGACCTGGGGAGGACTTAGAGGGGGAATATCTATTGCCTTGGCTTTGAGTTTAACGAGTGAAATGCATAAAGAATTATTTTTAGTAATCACCTATATCATTGTTGCTTTTTCAATTATAGGACAAGGATTAACCGTTGAGCCCATTGTTAAACGACTAACTAAAAAGAAGTCTTAGAAAATAGATAGATAATCTTCTACTTCTTCAAACGGGATAGTAAACTCAGTGATACCCACAGCATAAGACGCAATTTCATAAACATTATAGAAAAGAAGTACACCTTCGTCATTATAGCCAATGTTTGCTGGTAAATGAAATTCTTCACCAAAGAAATAATCACCAAAACCTTCATCTTCTTCAGTTTTGGTACTTGTTCTAAAATGTTTTTTTGCAACATCTGTAAATGAAACTACATCTAAAATGAGGTCTTCATTTTTTAAAAGATTACCAGTAAGGGCATCAAAATTGAAGAGGGTAATATTCATATTTCCATGCGCACCTCCAGTATTTAAATAACTATTTATTGCTATGGTGATCACCATAGGAGATTGATAGGTAACCTCACCATCAAATAAAGCTTCCCAAACTAACGATGCCTCCTCAAAATCTGATTTAAATTTGGCATATTCGGCATCAAACTTTTCAATAGCAGATTCTAGTGACAAAGTATCTGAAATTGTTTCGCTGAAAACTAAAGAATTGGCGAGATGGTTTGAAATGGTTTGGTTTATTTTAGTACTAACTACCAAGTTTCCTTCAGCCTTTGGGATATTCACATCAATAGTTGCATTTTTATTGAATTCTAAGGAAGATTCAGAAAACGTAATCGGGACTCTTTCTTCGCAAGAAAGAAAAATTAGGCCCACCAGTATAGTTAAAAATTTTGCCTTCAATGTGTGCATTTTAGAGGGTACTTTAAAGATATAGCATTCTTTTGAATACAACGAATTATAACATACATTTGTTGCAAACAAATCAATAATGAAGTTTAATACCAAAGCAATTCACGGAGGACAAGAACATGATCCTGCATATGGAGCAGTTATGCCTCCCATCTATCAAACATCAACATATGCTCAATCAACACCTGGAGGGCATAAAGGATTTGAATACTCGAGAACTCATAACCCAACTCGAAGGGCTCTAGAGAATGCCTTTGCAAGTATTGAAAACGGAAAATTTGGCTTGGCATTTAGCTCTGGAATGGCTTCTATTGATGCCGTAATTAAACTTTTGGAACCAGGAGATGAGGTCATTTCTACAAATGACCTTTATGGCGGTAGTTATAGATTATTTACTAAGGTGTTTGAGAAGTATGGGATCAAGTTTCATTTTGTTGGAATGGACAAAATAGAAAACATAGAATCAAAGGTTAATAGTAAAACAAAACTTATTTGGACAGAGACTCCTACTAACCCCATGCTTAACATTATTGATCTCAAGAGAGTTGCCAAAATCGCAAAAGCAAATAATCTTTTGTTTGCGGTAGATAATACATTTGCAACACCTTATTTGCAGAGACCTTTAGATCTTGGAGCCGATATTGTAATGCATTCAGCAACCAAATATTTAGGCGGCCATAGTGATGTAGTTATGGGCGCATTAATAGTGAATGATGAAAATCTTGCTGAAAAGCTTTACTTTTTACAAAATGCAAGCGGAGCAGTTTGTGGACCACAAGATAGCTTTCTGGTCCTTAGGGGAATTAAAACCCTCCATGTAAGAATGCAAAGGCATTGTGAAAATGGACGTGCAGTAGCTGAGTTTTTAGAAAACCATCCAAAAATTGAAAAAGTGTATTGGCCAGGATTTGAAAATCACCCCAATCACGAGGTTGCCAAAGAACAAATGAAAGACTTTGGAGGGATGTTATCCTTTACCACAAAAGGGAATAACTTTGAAGCTTCCATAAAATTGGTTGAAAATTTAAAAATATTCACTTTGGCAGAATCCTTAGGCGGAGTAGAATCCCTTTCTGGGCATCCAGCAAGTATGACCCATGCTAGTATTCCAAAAATAGAAAGAGAAAAAACGGGTGTTGTTGATTCATTAATTCGACTAAGTGTGGGTATTGAAGATAAAGACGATCTTATTGCTGATCTTCAGCAAGCACTTGATCTAATCTAGGTAATAAATATAGCCAACATTTAACCATAAGAGCCAATCGTTAAATTTGTTGGAATCTAGTTGGTGATTTAATCCATCAATCCAATCGCTCCCATAATATTGCCATCTAAGATCAATCATTAGATCAGATAGGATATTTAACTTGTATCGGGTACCAATACTTGTTACAATTGACCATCCATTCACGTCCTGAGCATTAACTGACCCAGGATCCCAATGAGAGTAAAAGTTGTTAGGATCTGTAATATCACCATCACCATAGGTAGTACTTACTTCTGGAGAAGCGTATGTATAATGAACTCCCAGACTAACAAATGGTGCAAATCTGTAAGCAAAACCCTGAAAATCACGAATACTTCTAGGGTAATATTCAATTTGGGTTCCAATATCAAGATTTTTAGCATACCCAGTATGAGCACGTAATTTATCTGCATTGGTGGTTGTATTATCTGGTCCAACCCATTTCCCTAAGTGCTCTAATTTGGTTTTATTGTATGAAATCTCGTTTCTAAGCTTAAAATGATCATTGAAATAGGTATAGGCAGCGTAGCAATTACAATCTGCACGATAAGCAAAATTTATGTAATGAATTAACCCAATGCCATAGCCAGAATTACCAAAGTTTGTTTTTTCACTAAGACGTGCTCCATAATCAGATCTAAATTGAACAGGTCCAACTATAGCGCCAATCTCATGTGAAAACCCAAGTTGAGCGTATCCAACATGTGAGAATGCAATTAAACTTAAAAGTAAGGTAAATCGTTTAAGGTTAAGCATAATAATAGATATGCCATCAAAGGCATTATAGAGCAAATATATTAAACTTCGATGAAACCACAAATAAATCCGACCAAACGCAGTAATTTGTACTAATCAACCTAATTTTTAATATAACTCGCATTACTAAAAACTTATTGTGAATTTATAAAAAAAACACCGTTATTTTTAAAGATAACGTATATTTGTCGTCATTATAAACCAAAAAATTATTAGTACTTCAAAATTATGGAGATGAAAGCCAAAATAGAAGAGTTTTTAGATCTTGTTAGACAAAGAAATGGAAACGAACCTGAGTTTATGCAAGCTGTTGAAGAGGTTGCAGAAACTGTAATTCCATATATCGTTAACAACGATATTTATCATGGGAAAAACATTTTGCTTAGAATGGTAGAACCTGAAAGAGTGATTTCTTTTAGAGTTTGTTGGGTAGATGACAGCGGCGAGATTCAAGTAAACAGAGGGTATAGAGTTCAAATGAATTCTGCAATTGGTCCTTATAAAGGTGGATTACGTTTCCATCCTACTGTGAATCTAAGTATTTTGAAGTTCCTAGCGTTTGAACAAGTATTCAAAAATAGTTTGACAACACTCCCAATGGGAGGAGGAAAAGGTGGATCTGATTTTGATCCTAAAGGAAAGAGTGATAACGAAATTATGCGTTTCTGTCATGCCTTTATGAGTGAATTGAGTCGTCATATTGGTCATAATACCGATGTTCCTGCCGGAGATATTGGTGTTGGTAGCCGTGAAATAGGATTCTTGTTTGGGATGTATAAAAAATTAAGAAATGAATTCACGGGAGTACTTACAGGTAAAGGAAAATCTTGGGGAGGATCTTTAATCAGACCAGAAGCAACAGGTTACGGAACTGTTTATTTTGCGCAAAAAATGCTGGAAACCAAAGGAGACTCATTTGAAGGTAAAACAATTACAATTTCTGGTTCAGGGAATGTAGCTCAATTCGCATGTGAAAAGGCCACTCAACTTGGAGGTAAGGTTGTAACCCTATCTGACTCTTCAGGTTTCATCTACGACGCAGATGGCATTGATGAAGAGAAACTAGCATTTGTTATGGAGCTTAAAAATGTTAAGCGAGGAAGAATTAGTGCATATGTAGAACAATACCCATCGGCTACATTCCATGCAGGTGAGAAACCTTGGGGAGTCGCTTGTGATATTGCATTACCATGTGCAACTCAAAATGAACTTAATGAAGATCATGCAAGAACACTAATAAACAATGGATGTATTGCTGTTAGTGAAGGTGCAAATATGCCATCTACTATAGAAGCTGTTCATTTATTCCAGGAAGCACGCATTTTATACGCACCAGGTAAAGCGTCAAATGCTGGCGGTGTTGCCACATCAGGTCTTGAAATGACTCAAAACTCATTAAGGTTTAATTGGACAAGAGAAGAGGTTGATGAGAAACTAAAGGATATCATGTCAAATATTCATGACGCATGTATTGAATTTGGGAAAGACGAGAATGGCTATATAGATTATGTAAAAGGGGCAAATATTGCTGGATTTGTGAAAGTAGCTGATGCAATGCTTGCGCAAGGAATTGTATAGAATGTCATTTATAATATACTTAAAAGCTCCCAGAATGGGAGCTTTTTTTGTAATCTCATATATGTTTTTATTACAACTATCGTTAGATATAGATATATTTGATGATTGAAACGTACTCATGAAAGAGAAGCTAGCCTCAATATTTATCTTTTTGCTGTCCTTTAGTTTAGCTGGACAAAATCTAACCACCCTTTGGGAAGGGCATTTCTCATATTTACATATTAAAGATATTGTAGAAGCAGGTGATAAAGTTTATGCAGCTTCCGAGAATGCAATTTTCAGTTATGATATAAACACTCAGGACATAGAAAGCCTCACTACGGTAAACGGGTTGTCGGGAGACGAAATTTCTACATTACACTATAGTACGCAATATCAATTACTAATTATTGGATATGAAAATGGACTTATTGAGGTGTTTGATGAGGTTAATGAAGAAATGACAACCGTAGTTGATATACTCGAAAAGCAAACAATACCAGCAGAGAATAAACGAATAAACCACTTTAATGAACATAACGGGCTCCTTTACATAGCTTCAGATTTTGGAATTGTAGTGTACAATCTATCACGACTTGAATTTGGAGACACCTATTATATTGGTTCTGGAGGAAGTCAAATAAGCATTAAACAAACTGCGATAAATCAGGATTATATCTATGCGGCCTGTCTTGATAATGGAGGAATAAAAAGAGGGCTACTAAGTAACCCAAATTTGATTGATTATCAAGAATGGGAGCAAGTTACCACAGGAAATTTTGAAGGAATCGAGATGGTAGAAGATAAATTGTATTGTCTTTCTTCAAATCAAGCTACTTTTGAAATTATTAATGGTACAACTTTAAATCAAATGGCAGTTTATGTCTCTCAACCAGTAGATTTTAAAAGTGCAAACAATAATCTTGTGGTAACAGTCCAAAATGCAGTATTTGTTTATGATAGCGATTTTTCGTTACTCGTTAATCCTGTAGTTGTACCTGATTTTGACACTATTTTTACTAGCGCTATTACTACGAATGAAGGCGTTTATGTAGGGACTGAAGATTTTGGGATGTTAAGAACAAAATTAGACGACCCTTCGAAGTATGATGAAATACATCCCGATGGGCCGTTAAAGAACAATACTTTTTCAGTAGAGGCAGGATTTGGACATGTTTGGGCCAGTTATGGAGACTATACGTTGTTCTATAATCCAAATCCTTATCGACAATATGGCATTAGTCATTTGTATGAACAGGAATGGATCAATACGCCTTTTGACAGTCTCTTTGGCTTAAGAAATTTAAATGATATTGCCATTAATCCACTGCAGCCCAATCAGGCTTTTATTAGTTCCTTTCAGGACGGAATGTTAGAAATGAATAATGGCCCACAACAAAGATATGATGAAACGAATAGCGGCTTAGAAAGTTTATTTCTACCGAGTGCACCTACATTTAGAAGTTTAAGAGTATCTGGACTAGCATTTGACCAAAATGGAATTTTATGGTCTATTACTTCTTTAGTTTCTGATCCTTTAAAATCCTTTGATCCAAACTCTAACCAATGGAGAAGTTATGATTTTACTCCTTTAATACCAGATCCAATTTTAGACAATTTAGGGTTCGAAGAAATAATTTTTGGAGTCAATGGAGTTGTCTTTGTGGCATCGTTTTCACATGGTGTTATTGGCTACGATACAACTAGCGGAAGCATAAGGAGTTTGAACGCTGAAAACGGTGGTCTTCCAGAAAAAGTAACTCGAGCAGTGGCTTTAGATAATCGTGGTCAATTATGGATTGGTACCGATCTTGGCTTGAGAGTACTTTATAATACAGGCGATTTTTTTGACGCAACAGAATTGACATCAGAACCTATCATTATTTTAGATAATGGCATTCCAAGAGAACTTTTAGAAGACCAGTTGATTTCAGATATTAAAGTTGACGGGTCAAACAATAAATGGATTGCAACCATTGGCGCAGGGCTATACTATATTTCATTCGATGGGCAACAAATAATTTATCACTTTACCAAAGATAATTCTCCACTCCCATCTAATAACATTAATGACATAAGTATTGATGGAGTTAATGGAATAGTATACATAGCTACAGATAAGGGATTAGTTTCATTTAGATCTGGAGGATCTTCTCCTTTAGAAGAATTAACAGAAGCGTATGTATACCCAAACCCTGTAAGACCTGGTTTTAATATGCTTACAGACAAAATCAAGATTAAGGATATTACAGAAAATGTAAATATTAAAATCACAGATATTGAAGGAAATCTAGTTGCAGAGGCACAATCTAGAACCAACCAACGACACCGAGGATATAATCTTGAAATTGATGGTGGCACGGCCTATTGGAACGGGAAAAATATGGCAAATAATCTTGTTGCTTCAGGAGTTTATCTTGTTATGATTGCTGATCTTGATACTTTAGAAACAAAGGTGTTAAAATTAATGATCGTTAGATAATGCTTACAACTACAAAGGCCATTGTCTTATCAAAATTAAAGTATAAAGATTATGATCTTATTGTAAATTGTTACACCCTAGAAAAGGGGCTTATCACTTTAATAGTTAAGGGAGTTCTAAAATCTAAAAAGGGTAAATTTAAGGCTGCATACTTTCAACCACTCAATATTCTAGAAACGGTTATAGATGTAAAAGAGAAAAGAACACTTCAATATTTTAAGGAAGTAAAAATTGGATATCATTTCTCAAGTGTTCAAAGCAATATAGTAAAAAGTACGATCGCCTTATTTTTGTCAGAAGTCTTAAATAATGCATTAAAAGAAGAAGAGCAAAACCTTGCACTCTATAGTTTCTTAGAAACATCACTCATACTTTTTGACCAAAGTGAAATAGACACAAACTTTCATTTAATATTCTTATTGCAACTATGTAAGTATCTTGGTTTTTATCCAGATGTTACTGCCATTAATTTACCATATTTTGATTTGGAAAGCGGCAGATTTCAGAGCTCAATTTTTAGTAAGAATCACATTACCGGGAGAAATTTAACAATCTTTAAACAGCTATTAGGTACAAAATTTGATGAGAGTAAATCATTGAACATTAAAGCAACTCAAAAACGTGAGTTATTAAATATGATTTTACTCTATTTTCAATTACATTTGGACGGTTTTAAACACCCGAAATCTGTTGGAGTTTTAAATCAAGTTTTTAACTAATAAATGAAGCAATTAGCACTCTTTTTTTTATGCTCCTTTAGCATGTTATTAAGCGCTCAGGAAGTCATTATTCTTGATCCAGAAACTAATGAGCCCTTAGCAGGAGTTGCCGTATATAATAATACCAAAACAAAGAGTAGCATATCTGACCTCGATGGTAAAGCATCCTTAGATGTTTTTTCAGAAAATGAAAGAATAACATTTCAGCATATTACTCATGTTACTGTGACAATTGTAAAATCGAGGGTGCCAAAAATTCTTTACTTAAGGCCAAAGGCACAAGATTTGGATGAGATTGTAATATCGGCTTCAAAATTTGAACAAAACAAAAAAGAGGTACCCCAAAAAATTATCGCCTACAAAGCCGAAGATATTGCTTTTTCAAATCCACAAACTAGTGCTGATATTTTGGAAAGTACAGGACAAATATTTGTACAGAAAAGCCAATTAGGTGGAGGAAGCCCAATGATTAGAGGTTTTTCTACAAATAGACTGCTGTTATCAGTTGATGATGTTAGAATGAATACAGCCATTTTCAGGGGCGGTAATATACAGAATGTAATTTCTATTGATCCATTTGCCGTTCAGAGTACTGAGGTTATTCTTGGATCTGGATCAATAATTTATGGAAGTGACGCTGTTGGTGGAGTTATGAACTTCTATACCAAAAAACCTAAATTGTTAAGTGATAGTACTAAAGAGTTTAGTGGTAATGCGGTACTTAGATATGCATCGGCATCTAATGAAAAAACAGGGCATTTTGACTTTAATTTAGGGTATAATAAATGGGCGTTTTTCACAAGCATTAGCTATACTGATTTTGATGATTTAAAAATGGGGAAATATGGACCAGATGATTATTTAAGGACATCTTATGTTGTTACTGAGAATGGGAGTGATATGGTTCGAGAAAATAGCGATCCCAGAGTTCAAAAATTTACGGGGTATAATCAATTTAACTTTTTAGAAAAAGTTCATTATCGTCATAGCGATAAAATAAGCTATGACATGGGGTTGTATTATTCAGAAACCTCTAACTTACCTAGATATGATAGGCTAATAAGATATACTGATGGTAATTTGCATTCTGCCGAGTGGGATTACGGTCCTCAAAAATGGTTTATGGGGAATGCTAAAATGACGGTGTTAAATAGTAAGTCTAATTTGTATGACAAGGTTAAGATTACTGCGGCCTATCAGAATTTTCAGGAAAGTAGAATAGACAGAAATTTAAATTCAAACCTTAGAAGAACCAGACAAGAGAACGTTGATGTTTTGACTGCAAATATTGACTTTGAACGATCTGTTTCTGAACGAACAAAGGTATTTTACGGTGCTGAATATGTATACAATACAATAGGATCTAAGGGAAAAGAAAAAAATATTTCTACAAATACATTCAATGCAATTGCCTCTCGTTATCCAGACGGTGCAACATGGCAGTCTATAGCCACCTATTTAAGCTATAAATATAAGCCTAACCGAAAGTTTACTTTCCAATCTGGAATTAGGTTTAATCATATAAATATTGATGCTAGCTTTGAAGAAAACAATACGTATTTGAACTTACCATTTGATAACGCCAATATTAAAACTGGCGCGTTTACTGGAACAGCAGGTTTTAGTTGGGCACCAAATGAAACGGTATTATGGAAACTTAATGCATCAACCGCATTTAGAGCTCCAAATATTGATGACGTTGGAAAGGTTTTCGATTCAGAACCAGGATCAGTAGTGGTACCAAATGCAGATTTAAAATCGGAATATGCATATGGTGGAGAACTAGGAGTATTACTAAATTTTAATGAAAAAGTTATTATTGATTTATCTACTTACTATACGTATTTAGATAACGCTTTAGTGAGAAGAGATTTTTCAATAAATGGAGAAACACAATTGATTTATGACGGGGTTTTGAGTGATATTCAAGCTATTCAAAATGCATCAAAAGCCTGGATATATGGATTTGAGGCTGGAGTTGAAGTTAATTTTTCTGAGGTTCTAAAGCTGAAGTCGCAATACAGTATAGTTGGAGGAACAGAAGAGGACAAAGACGGGATCGAAGTCCCTGTTAGACATGTAGCCCCAGCATTTGGGAATACACATTTAATTTGGGACAAGGGGAATCTTAAATTAGATGCTTTTGCCAATTATAATGGAGAATTGTCTAATAACGAATTAGCTGCTTCTTTAGTAGATTATATTTTTGCACTTGACGATATGGGAAATCCGTATGCACCATCTTGGTATACACTTAATTTTAGATCACAATATCAAATTGATGAAGCCACTTCGGTATCAGCAAGTTTTGAAAATTTGACCAATCAAAGGTACCGACCATATGCGTCCGGAATCGCAGCACCAGGACTCAATATGATCGTTTCAGTAAAATATAGTTTATAAGCCCAATAACTACTTACCTAGTACCTTTTAATTGCTTTTTTAGTTAGTGTTTGGTGGTTATCTAAAGTGATTTGAGCGATATATGGCATTTGGCTTAGTCCCAATAATTCTGTTCTAACACTGTTGGTCGAAACCTGAAAGTTATAAAGTAATCTACCTTGTAAATCAAAAATTTTAATATTTCTAATCTGGTGTATGCTGTCCAGATTAAATTCAACATCACCATTTTTATGTTCAATTAGTGTTAGTGAATTATTTGTGATGTCAATCTCGTCATTAGCTAATGCCTCACTGTTAAAAATAATTTCAAAGCGATCGTTAAATTCCCCAACTTCCGAACTAAAGTGATAATTGTCCTCCTTTAAATTATGTGACGTATTTAATAAATTATCTCGCACAATAATGGGATTATCAGTAATATAAGAACCTTCAAAAGCAGGAATAGAAAGGGTGTAAATTGTTGGGACATCAATAGTCGTTTTAAATCCAATTTTAATGACTTCATCTTGACCAATAGCGTTTACGTCTTTTCCTTGGATGGCATATTTTTTTGTGTCTTCCTCAATTAATGAATAAAGCAAGGCCGAATTCCCAGTTGCCAAATTTTTTGGAGTGTCAAATGCCATACCATCATACCCATTTGAAGCTCCGGGCGCATAGGCTACAAGTATTTGATTATATACACCATTATCTGATGTTAAGTCTAACCAAACTTTATTTAGATTTTGTGATTTAGTCTTATTGGAAATTCTAAAGAATTCATCATTATTAGTAGTAACCCTGACAGCATTATTAAAATTTACAGTCCCCTCACTAATATCTCCTGTTGTGTTTTCTGGAATGGCTGCATTTGAATAAGAAACAAAAAATCCTTGACCAGAAGGTACAAACCTTGATGGTTTAATTCCGTCGCCACCAGCAGTTTCCCCAATAGCGTTGACTATTGCATAGTCTGAATTATCAAAGTTTACTTGCTCGTTACCATTTAATGTGCTTGATGGAGCAGTATTTTGTGACCAAAAATAAACGGCCCCATCTAATACGGTATTAGCAGCTAAAAAGTCATCAATGGCTATTGCAGAAGGATAAGGATTACCAATGAAGTTCCAATTAATATCATTTAATTCACTGTCGTTTCTGTAAACAGGGACAGTAATAATACCATTGTTGAAGGCTCCATTAAAACTATATTTAAACATTAGTGGCGAGAATGGTCCGGGTGGAACAATAAAGGCTTCTTGAGAATGCGTTGCCGCATAACCCACACCAGGTGTCATGGTATTAATGCCAGAGGCCCAAACCCAATCGTCACCGTTATCATCAATATCATCTTGACCATCTACAGTGGTATTGTCATTATTTATTTCCATCGTTGCATCCAAATAATTTGCACCGTTAAATGTAAAAATCATATTGTCATCGGCATCAGTTAGTGCATTCCCAACGGTTTCATTGGCAACAGGTGAACTCCAATAGGTATATTCGTACCAGTCATTCATAAGAGCCGTTTCTTTCTCAACTGTTATTGAACCATTATTTGTGACTATTGCATCATTATTGTTTTGAACTACAGCGCCCTGCGGATTTACAATAATGGTACCGCCTACTGTGATATCATTATCAATTTCAATAAAGTCTCCGTCAGCAATGGTTAAAGTGTATCCATTATTGACAGTTAAACTACAGGCAGTAAAACTATCTTGGTCGCCACCGGTACTTGTATTATAATTCCCATCAATTATGGCAATAGTGTTTGTATTGGCAGGAATGCCATTGTCCCAACTTCCACCGTCCCAAGTTGAAGTGGTCGCTGAATAGCATGGAATTGGTTCTACCGTTCCATTAAATTCAAATCTGTCTAACCCAAAAATTCCAGCAGAGGCGCCACCCCATGCATAAACTCTAAAGGTTATGGTAGTTGTAATATTTTGGTATATACCATCACTAAGATCAATAGTATTGGTTCCATCTAAGGTTGGATTTCCAATATCACTCACAAACCCATCTAGGCTACTCCTAATAACTATATTATTTGGTGGTGTATCGAAGAAACTAATTCTTTTACCATCATAAATGAAGTTAATAAAATCAATTTGATATCCAGGATTTGGCGATAGCACAAATTCAAAATAGTCATCGGGGTGAAAAGTAACAGACCAGTTGTTTGCAGCGTATCTGTTAACCGTATGTGCTGCAGGTGCAGGACTTATGTTTGTTCCTCTTCCAATACCTGAGACCGTTAAGTTTGAATCAAATACCTGTCCATTGGTATAAGGGTTATCAGCTGGTGGGTTGGTGTCGGTAATTTCATTTAGAAAAATACTTTGTCCGTATGTAGCAAATGCGGCACAAAGCAAGATTATGATAAAAGTGAACTTGTTTTTCATGGGCTATTAATCAAACAAGGTCATCCATGTGATGATAATGGGGCAGGATACCAAAACTACACAGAATCAACTTACTATCGGTGAGGAAAAACCACAAAATTGGTAAGGAAAAACCGTATTTATGTGAGATTTAGTGGGTTCTCCTAAACTTTTAATTGGTGTAATTTGTATAAAAATTCATACAATGTGCATAATTTAGCAAAGCTTTACAGGCCTGAAACAAAAAAACGAGGGGATTACCCTCGCTTTTTTTTATGAAAGATTCACTATTTGCTAAAATCTTTTAATCGATTTTTTTATTAGTGTTTGATTATTATCTAAGGTTATTTTAGTAATGAAAGGAGTTTGACTCAAAGCGGTTAATCGCTTTGTTACCTGATTACTATTTACATTAAAATCATAAAGTACTCTTCCTTGTAAATCTATTACTTGAATATGTTTCATCATTAATGAACTATTAAGTTTAAAAACTACATCTCCGTTACGGTGCTCTATGATGGACAAATCGTTCTCAACAACCTCAAATTCATCATTTGATAGCGCTTCACTGTTAAAAACAATTTCAAATCTATCATTAAATTCACCCACTTCAGATGTAAAACTGTAAGAGCTTTCTTTTAAGTTGTGCGCTGTATTCAATAAATTATCTTTGAGTACAATTGGATGATTGCCTATAAAGTCACCTGCTAATTGTGGAACAGATAATTCGTAAATAGTAGCGACATCTATACCCGTTTTAAATCCAAGTTTAATGATCTCATCTTCATTTAAGCTATTTGAGTTTTTACCTTGAATTGCAAATTTTCGAGAGTGTCCATCAATAATAGAATATATGGTTGCAACGGCATTGACAGACAGATTTTTTGGCGTATCATATGCCATTCCATCAAAGGCATCAGTGGCCGCATCAGCATAGCCAATTAAAATTTGATTATAGATGCCATTATCAGAGGTTAAATCTATCCATAGCTTTTCAAAATTGTTAGATTTACTTTTGTCAGCAATTCTAAAAAATTGGTCATTATTGGTGTTAACACGCATCCCATTATTAAATGTTGCTGTACCTTGTTTCACATCACCATTGACACTTTCTGGTATTGCGGCATCAGAATATGAAACAAAAAATGCCTGACCAGAAGGAATATATCTATTCGGCGTAATACCATCTCCGCCAGCTGTTTCTCCTAAATTATTAATAATCGCGTAATCAGATAAGTCAAAGTTTGATTGCTGATTTCCATTTGCGTTATTAGAAGGAGTAGTGTTTTGCGACCAAAAGAAAATGGCTCCATCAATTTCTGGGTTTGCCGTTAAGAAAGCGTCAGCATCAATTGCAGAAGGGTATGGATTACCAATAAGATTCCAATTGGTGTCATTAAGTTCTAAATCGTTTCTGTAGATTGGTACAGTAACAACACCATTGTTGAATGCACCATTAAAAATATAGTCGAATTGATAAGGAGGTGAAGAACCAGGAGGACCAACAAATGAAGCTTGTGAATGAGTAGCAGCATAACCTATTCCTGGTGTCATTGTTGTCGCACCCGACATCCAAGCCCAGTCATTATCATTATCGTCTATATCATCTTGACCTGCTGTTTGCGTATTATCATTGTTGTTTTCGGTGAATGCATCTAAAAAGTTTTCACCTTTATATACATATCTTCTACTCGGGTCGGCATCTGTTAAGGCACCACCAACTGTTTCATTTGCGACAGGTGAACTCCAATAAGTATATTCATACCAGTTCATTAGTGGAGCGGTGGTTTTAGTAACGGTAATGGTCCCATTGTAAGTTACCAAAGCATTGTCATTATTTTGTTTTACTACGGCTTCTGGGTTTATGGTCATAACACCATCTACAGTGATGTTATTATCTATTTCAACAAAGTCGCCATCGGCAACAGTAAGTGTAAAACCAGTATTGACAGTCAATGAACATGCAGAAAAACTCCCCTGTGCACCTCCACCAGAAGTGTTAAAGTTACCATTAATAACAGCGGTATCTCCAATGGTTGGAACGCCATTATCCCATGCACCACCATCCCACGTTGTGACAGTTGCTCCAGAGCACGGTTCAGCGTCTATGGATCCATTGATAATAATTCCTTTACCGCTAAAAAATCCACCTACATTATAAATTGAAAGTGATCCAAAGCTATTTGAAGCCTGATAACCATATAATCTAAATGTAATGGTATTTGTTAAATTAGTATAACTGGAAAGGTCAATGGTAGGGGATTCAAGAACAAAATCTGTTAGATTGGATGTAAAAATATTATTAAATCCAGACCCATCACCAGTATCAATATGAATTTCTAAAGTCTGAGGACCAAAAAAAGTGGCAAATCCAATTTGTAAACTTGAAAGATTGACTTCGTAACCAGAATTTGGTGAGATAGACCATTCAAAATATTTATCGGTATCCAAACCTCCTGTTGGCCAATCGTACGCCCCATATGTCAAACCAAAGAATGGTGGTGCAACGCCAGTTTTGCAGATTCCATTAGCGGTTAAATTTGCATCACTGGATACTACACCGCTGCATTCAGTATTAACAGAACTAAATGAAGCTATCTCTTGCCCATAACTTAAGAATGAGGCAATAAAGAGAATTAATAAGGTAATTTTTTTCATGTGTTAAGTTTATTTTTTAGACTTGGTATCTATGTTTTAACATCAAATATTATTTTTGGATCATGATCCAAAAACAGACATACACGGTAGATGAGGCCAAAAAAAAACTCGAACACTACTGCGTATATCAGGAACGCTGTCATAAAGAGGTTATACAAAAGCTTCAAAGAATGCATATGATTCCAGAAGCAATAGATGTAATTATTGTACATCTAATACAACATAACTTTCTAAACGAAGAGCGTTTTGCCAAAACATACGTCAGAGGCAAGCTTAAGGTTAAGAAGTGGGGCAAACGTCGATTAACTTTAGAATTAAAGAAAAAAGACATCTCCAAAATTAATATAAATCAGGCACTTACTGAAATAGATGAGGCGGAGTACAACGAGATTTTTAATGATTTAGCCGAAAAACGCTATAATTCCATTCAGGAGAAAGATAAATACAAGAAAAAGAGGAAATTAGCAGATTATTTACTGTACAGAGGTTGGGAATCTTATCTAGTGTATGATAAGGTTAATGAGCTTATACATTAAGTCCGTTTTTTTGATGTGTTCTAATAATAGCTTGATCGTTTTTCCAATCAATCCATTTTTGTCCCTTCAAACGTCTCATTAGATTGTCGAAGTGACGCATAATAAAGATATTGTAGATGGCCTTACCCAAGTTTTTTGGTTTCCTGGCAATTGCTCTAAGACTCATAGAAAACCCTGGAGTTATGTATCGCATATAGTGCCACCAACCTTCAGGCATATACAATACTTCACCATGTTTTAAATTTGCAACATGACCTTTAGCATGTTTAAGGGCTGGCCATTTTTTAAAATCAGGATTAGCAAAATCTATGTCTTCTCGTGTAATTAATGAATGCGGAATTTTATACAGAAAATCATTCTGGTTTTGATCAAATAGAATACATTGCTTCTCACCTTCGAAGTGAAAGTGAAAAATATTTGCGAGGTCGATATCGTAATGCATAAATGTATAAGAATCTTTCCCTCCAAAGAAAAGCATTGGAAGCCCTTTCATTAAGCGTAACCCAAAATCAGGAAAGCTAAAATCCTTTTGTAGTTCTGGGACTTCCTTCAAGATATTCCATAAAAAAATTCGAAATTTGGTAGGTTCTTTTTTTAGTAGGTCTACGTACTCACTCATACGCATGGTAGCATGGGGTTCGTTAAAGCCATCTTTATAATCTACAGGTCTGTCATCATACAAAGGGACGACCTTATCACCAGCCACTTGTTTCATATACTCCAGATTCCACTTCGAATACGCGGGCCAATCTTGAATGAAGTTTTCAATTACCACAGGTCTTTGGGGCCTAAAATAATTTTTTATAAACTCCTTTTTTGTGATTGTTTTTACGCGAGGTATTTCTTGAAGATCTAGACGCAATGGAAATTACTTTATGGGTCGTAAAGTTAAGAAAACGCACATAAATGATAAAATGGTATGTTACAACAAAAAAAGGTCATCAATTTTGATGACCTTGATTTAAATTTTATCCTTAAAAGCGATATTTCGCTCCAATAAGTACATTCCCCTTTGGCATTGGAACCAAACTGGTTTCAGTATATTCTGTATTAAATATATTGTTTGCAATCAGATAAAGTTCAAACGAATTTAGGTCTAAGGTACCCATAATGTCTACTACACTATAGGAATCGCCTGTAGTTCTTTCGGCAAGCTTGTAAACAATAGTTTGTTTGAAATTGTTAAAAAATTGAGAGCGAAAGGTGCTAGTTAGATGATGTTTTAACGAATTAATTGAATACCTGGAAAAGTTAATATCTAGGTCTTTTAGGTCTTCATTTAAATAGGTGTATCCCAATGAAAAAGACTGATTATATGCATTGAATTTAAACTTATATGAGGCGTTAAACTCAAGCCCAAAGGAGTTTAATTCTTGAATATTTGTCGCTTCCCATCTGTCTTCTTCCTTGGCCTTAACATAATCAATCAAATTGTTTGAGTCTCTGTTAAATAATGCTAAGGAGCTTGAAAAATCACCTTTGTTATATTTTATACCAAGCTCTTCAGAAATTGCTTCTTCTGGGTCAAGGTTTTCATTTCCTATTGTTGTTGGGTCACTATAAAAAAGATCTGTATATGTTGGAATTCTATAGGTATAACCTGCATTAGCATACACTTTAAAGTGATCATCTATTTGATAGCCAATATCTACACCAGGGAAGGCGTGAAAATCAAAGTCAGAGAAATAATTTACTGCAATTCCAGGTGTAATATCCCATTTGTTATTTGCAAATTGAAATTTATGCTCCAGGAAAGTTGTAAGCATAAATCTATCTCTACTTCCAAGGTTGTTACTTGATAAATAAACCTTCGCCACATCAATACCAAAACCAGTAGTACCTAAATTGGAGATAAAAGAGGCGTTTAACTCTGCACCTATTTTATTTGATTGATGCAAATTTCTATAGATCCCTGGGTTTTGCCTTACAAAAATGTACATATCCTGATTTCGTTTCCAATACACTCTTGGTTTTAATGTGAGATCTCCTTTTTTAAAGACCGAAGTGATACCAACTAAACTACTTTGAGTTTCTTCATATTGATCTGTAAAAGCTGGTGAAGCATAAAACCCGTTCGCTCCAAATTTTCGTTCGGTAAAGAATCCTATAACGTTAATTGGAGTGTTATTTTTATTCAAGGTTCCCTTCAAAAAATAATTTTGGTTATTGAAATCTGTGTTATAACGATACCCATCAGAGGTATTTATAGAAGCGTGTGCTATAAATGATGATTTTCCTAGGTCTTTACCAAAGGTTGCCATAAAATTCTCTTGACCAAATGAACCTGCTTCAAAACCCACAGCATTTACTTTACTAGCATCAGTTTTTGTCACAATATTTATTGCTCCAGTAAATGCATTTTGTCCAAATATACGGGCGGCAGGTCCTTTAATTATTTCAATTCGTTTAATAACTTCAAGGGGTAATATCATATTCATGGTATGGTGTCCTGTTTGAGGATCTTCTACTTTAATTCCATCAATTAACAATAAGGTTTGATCAAATCCACCACCTCTTATATATAAATCTGCTTGCATTCCTGCAGCCCCTCTTCTTCTAATATCGATACCAGCAACTTGTTGCAATAATTCTGAAACATTGGTTGCGGCACTTTGTTGAATTTGATCAGCTGTAATAACTTGAATAGTTCTAGAATTCTCTTTAAACGGAATATCAATTCTAGTTGAACTTATAATTACAGAGTCTAGGCGCTGTTCGGTTCGCACATCTTGTGCAAACGAAACGTAAGTGGTTGCTACTAAAACAAGTAGCAAATAAACATTTTTCTTAATTTTCATAGTGTTTAATTTACGCGCCAAAAGTAGAAATTTTGAGTAATCTACAATAGAAAAAGGTGGAATGATTGACCATGTAAAATATACCAATGAACAGCTCTTTCAAAAATAGTATCTTAGACACTTAAATATTAATAAAGATGAAAAGACTACTAGTTATTCTAATTACCTTATCCCTATTTAGTTGTAAAGAACAATCAGATGTTATTTCAAATGGTGTTTCCACGATTTATCAAATTTCTTTTGAAAATGCAGTGCACCATGAAGCTGAAATAAAGGCTACGTTTACCAATTTGAATAAACAGGAAGTTGAGTTTCGAATGAGTAGAACTTCACCAGGACGTTACGCATTGCATGAGTTTATGAAAAATGCCTACAATGTAAAGGTCACCGATGGTAATGGAAAGGAATTAGAAACTACAAGACCTGATCCATATTCATGGGTAGTTGATGGACATGATGGTACGATTAATGTTAGTTACACACTTTTTGCAAATAGAGGAGGAGGAACATACGCTCAAATTGATGAAACACATGCCCATTTAAACATTCCCGCAACCTTTATGTATGCCCCAGATTTAGCGAATGATGAAATTGAAGTAACTTTTAATGTTAGGGAAGACCTTGATTGGAAGATAGCAACGCAATTAAAACATTTGGAGGGCAATACATACCATGCTAAAAATCTGCAATACTTTATGGATAGCCCTACAGAGATTAGTAATCATGGAGTTAGATCATTTGATGTAGATGGACAGACAGTAAGTTTGGTATTACATCACAATGGATCTGATGACGAATTAGATGAATATTTTGAGAAGGTTAAAAAAGTAGTTTTAGAGCAAAAAGCAGTCTATGGAGAATTACCAGAATTTGATTATGATAATTATTATTTTCTCGCATGCTATATTCCAAATGCATCAGGAGATGGGATGGAGCACAGAAACTCTACTATTTTGACCACCACAAGAAGTTTGGCCAATGGAGGAATGGAACGCAATATTGGAACGGTTTCGCATGAATTTTTTCATGCCTGGAATGTTGAGCGTATTCGTCCACAATCATTAGAGCCATTTAATTTTGAAGAAGCTAATATGAGTGGCGAACTTTGGTTTGCAGAAGGTTTCACCAGTTATTACACAAATTTAATATTATGCAGAGCGGGCCTTATTACACCTGAAAATTATGTACGGTCATTAACTGGTACATTTAATTACGTATGGAACTCGCCTGGACGTCAATTCTTTAATCCAATTGAAATGAGTTATCAAGCACCTTTTGTGGACGCAGCACGCTCAGTAGATCCTGTAAATAGGAGTAACACATTTATTTCTTATTATTCTTATGGAAGTGCATTAGGGTTGGCCTTAGATTTGTTGTTAAGAGAAAAGGAATTGAATCTAGATGATTATATGAAACTGGTATGGAACAGATTTGGTAAAATTGAACAACCTTATGAGATTACAGACCTACATAATTTGTTAAAAGAATATGCAGGAAATGATTTTGGAGACCAATTCT
>CAZAPO010000268.1:0-4049 GCA_964487005.1 uncultured Flavobacteriaceae bacterium | reverse complement strand
GATAATAATTCTGTTGTGTTAGTCGATGATAGAAATCTATCGTCTTAAAGGCTTGATTTAATTTGAGTGTTTAAAAGCTTTAACTAGTGTATTTATAATATTAGTTAAAGCTTTTTTGTTTTTTAGAATGTGCTAATTTGTTAGTAATAACCTGATATTTTTAATATTTCCTTATCTTGTCATCGAAGAACTAATCACTTTTATTTTTTTTGATAGCAAGAAAAAATTATTCGGGAATAAAGGTAGCGTATCCTGTCATATTAATATGTGCATTATTGGTGTCTTATGCATCTTTCGCGCAAGAAGGTGTGAATAATAGGTACGAGAATAAGGCATTTGGAGAAGAAATTAAGGGCAAGAACGCTGTGTCAATTGCAGCTGGTACTTCGGTTCCAAATGGCGATTATGCCAATGCAATGTTCGAAATTTATTACCACATCGGATATAAAAGATTTATTAGCCCATATGTTAATCTCAACCTTGGCTTTCATAAATATAATATAGCATTTGAGGACGTATTAAATGAGGGATTTATGTCTTTTGATGCCAACCTCGAAATAGTTCCATTTGGTGATAAAATTTTTACTCCATTTATATTTGCAGGCGGTGGATACAACGCTTCAAACTATTTCAAAGCTACAGAGCTGAAAATGCAAGGAGGAGCCGGATTTGAAATTATGGCTTATTCTTACCTAGGAATCAAATTGTATGGAGAGTACAACTATATGTTTTCTGATGAGCTTGATGGTAGAATATTTGGTGAAAGTGATGATGCTTTTTGGCGCTTTGCAATTGGACTTAATTTTTATTTTGGTAAAAGAGGACATAAAAAAGTAAAAAGTGGTGAACCAACGGTAATTAAATCTAATCCAATAATTCATTAATAAAATAAATACTTTATTACTTTTGCAGCATCATATTATACCTTCCTAAAAAAATGAGTAATGAAGTAAGCAAAAGATACGCTCAAAGAGGTGTGTCAGCTTCTAAAGAAGATGTGCATAATGCCATTAAAAACATCGACAAGGGATTGTTCCCTAAGGCATTTTGTAAAATAGTTCCAGACTATCTCACCAATGATGACGATTATTGTTTGATTATGCATGCCGATGGTGCAGGTACAAAAAGTTCTTTGGCCTATATGTACTGGAAAGAAACGGGAGATACATCGGTTTGGAAAGGTATTGCTCAAGACGCGTTAATCATGAACGTTGACGACCTGCTTTGCGTTGGAGCAACAGATAATATTATGTTGTCATCTACCATTGGCCGAAACAAAAATTTGATTCCTGGGGAGGTCATTTCGGCAATAATTAACGGAACAGAAGAACTGATAGCCGAACTTAAAGAATTTGGTGTAACCATACATTCAACAGGAGGAGAAACCGCAGATGTAGGTGATTTGGTAAGGACCATAATTGTTGACTCAACCGTTACCGCAAGAATGAGGCGCAGCGATGTTATTGATAATGCCAACATACAAGAAGGAGATGTCATTGTAGGATTAGCGTCATACGGTAAGGCGAGTTACGAAAAAGAATATAACGGTGGTATGGGAAGCAATGGGTTGACTTCTGCCAGACATGATGTGTTTAATAAATATTTGGCAACAAAATACCCAGAAAGTTTTGATGCAGCAGTACCAGCAGATTTGGTGTATTCGGGAAATACAAAATTAACAGATGCAGTAGAGGCATCACCAATAGATGCAGGAAAATTGGTATTATCACCAACCAGAACCTATGCCCCAATTATTAAAAAGGTACTCTCAAACTATGACAGTACCAAAATACATGGAATGATTCATTGCAGTGGAGGAGCGCAAACCAAAATACTTCATTTTGTAGATAACCTCCATATTGTAAAAGATAATATGTTCTCAGTTCCACCATTATTTAAGTTGATCCATGAACAATCAGGTACAGATTGGAAAGAAATGTATCAGGTGTTTAACTGTGGTCACAGAATGGAACTTTATGTGTCTCCAGATGTAGCTGATGCTATTATTGAAATTGCAAATTCATTCAACGTAGAAGCACAGGTAATTGGAAGAGTTGAAGCTTCAAATTCAAAAAGGCTTACAATAAAAAGTGAGTTTGGCGTTTTTAATTACGATTAATAGTTTTATAATGTATCAAAATTTAAAGACACACTACCTTTTATTTTTTCTATTTTTTATTGTTACCATAGCTAGTGCTCAACGACACGCCGATTGGTTGCAGTATACCAAGGAAACAGCTATTGATAATGACAGTTTAGTCAAGACCACAGACAGCATTATTACATATTGGAAAGAAATTAATAGAGCAAGTTTAGATATTAGTGAGGTAGCTTTTGTAAACTGGAATGCAGGGGGTTCAAACTCTATTTCTGGACTACTAGGTCTTGAGGTACAAAGGAATTTTCAAAAAGACCACATGGTTTGGGAAAACCGAGGTGTGGCTCGATATGGTGTCAATAAGCAACAAAATCAAGAATTGCGTAAGACTGATGATCTGCTTGAAATACATTCGAGATTTGGATGGAGAAAAGATACAATCTCTAACTGGTACTATTCGGCGAATTTTAGCTTTAAGACGCAATTCACAAATGGTTATAATTATGCCAATAGCGATTCAAAACCAATTTCAAAATTCATGGCACCAGCCTATATGTTTTTGGGAGTTGGAACCGTTTACGGCGAACATATAGAATCATTTTCAGCATACCTATCGCCCTTAACCTTAAAATCTACCTTTGTGCTAGATCAAAATTTAGCCGATTCAGGAGCATTTGGAGTTACGCCAGCTACATATGATGAACTAGGTAATAGACTTTCAAAAGGAAAGAATTCTCGAGAAGAAGTTGGGATATTACTTACCAGTGCCTTTGAGAGACAATTAATTGAAAATATAGTCGTTAGGAACCTTGTTAGTTTATATACAGATTATCTAAATGACTTTGGGAATGTAGACATTGATTGGGAGGTGAATTTTAACTTCAAAGTGAACGAATATGTTAGAGCAACATTAGGGTCACATTTAAAGTATGACAATGACGTTAAAATTACTGTTGAAGCTGAAGACAACTCACCAGATGAGACTGTACTTGAAGGAGCCAAAGTACAATGGAAACAATTGTTAGGAATTGGCGTATTAGTTGACTTTTAGTGCTTCTGGGAAACTGCTCATATCAAAATCCCATAAAACTGGTAGTAAGAAATAAGTTATTAAAGTAATGAGTATTATTGATATAATATTCATCCAAATTCCTGTTTTTATCATATCGGGGATTCGTAAATAACCAGACCCAAAAACAATGGCGTTTGGAGGGGTAGCCACAGGTAGCATAAATGCACATGATGCAGCTACAGTTATACCTACCATTAAAATGAATGGATGGATATCTAAAGAAAGTGCAACCGGAACAATTATTGGTAACAGCATTGCTGTAGTTGCTAAGTTTGAAGTAATTTCTGTTAAGAAATTAACCATGAACACCACGACAAGTAATAATACAATTAACGGTAAACCTTCAATTAAAGTTACTTGAGTGGCAATCCAACTGGCCAAGCCACTTGATTTAAAGCCTTCTGCCAGTGCAAGGCCTCCACCAAAAAGCAGCAAAATACCCCAAGGAAGTTTTACTGCACTTTCCCAATCTATCAATACAGATTTTTTGTCTTTAGTAGGTATGATAAATAATACGGTGGCACTCGCCATTGCAATTATGGTGTCGTCTATAGCTGGTACAAATTGTTTTAACAAAAATGAGCGTGTGATCCATAGAAATGCAGTCAATACAAATACTACTAAAACTGCTTTTTCTTCATAAGAAATTTTACCTAGTAATGATAATTGCCTTTTAATCTCGGCCTTTCCGCCCGGAAAGTCTTTTTGCTGAAAAGTAAAAGCAAATGAAGTAAGGTATTTCCAGCAAATAAATAATAAGAGCAAAGAAATTGGAAAACCAAACACGATCCATTTAGAAAAGGTCATCTCGATACCAAATTGTTCTTCCAAGATTCCTGCAAAAACAAGATTTGGAGGAGTTCCAATTAAGGTGGCAAC
>CAZAPO010000267.1:0-4163 GCA_964487005.1 uncultured Flavobacteriaceae bacterium | reverse complement strand
GAATTGCTTCGAGGTTAAGTAGCGAGGCTTGGCATTCCCCATAAAGTGAGCCATCAAGCTCTGGGAGATGCCGATGTTCAATCTTGTTTCGAAGCTTGAGTAAGAACTCCAGGTTCTTTCTCTCTGGTGGATTCTTGTCCCCGTAATATTCCTTCAAGCACTGGGCTAGATCCCAATGTCGCGGTTCTCCGTCAATCTTCTGGTAGCGCACTGCTCTGCCCGTGCCTGACGTGCGGGTCTTGTACCACGGTTTCTTTCGACGTCTATAGAAAATGGCATGGAAAAGCGCCGTCCAAGAAATCGTGATCATCACTAGATACTGCGCAGTGCGAAATCGTGGACCCGGACGGTTGTAACATTCAACTGCTGCGAGCGCCGCCGACCTGCATTTCTGCAAATTGTCGATGACTGTTTGTGGAAACTGGCTCTTAACGATGAGAGTGGCACGGCGGATGTCGCGCAGGCAACTTCACTTCTGGAGCAAGCGGCTGCGCAAGGACACGTGTACGCGTCAGCTACGTTGTCCAGGCTAAGCGGGCCGGAGTGAAGTGCAGAAGCTTGCCCAGAGTCGAATCTCTGTGCGGTACTTACAAGCCTCAAGCCGCCTGAAGTTGGGACTAGCCAGCCGGGACAGCGAAGATTGTAATGAACCCCAGTACAACGGAAAGCATAGCGAAGCCAATCCGCCTTAACGTCGAGGTTGAAACACTGATCGCAACGAAACACTGCAACATGTAATAAAGCGCGAATGCCCGGGACGCCAGCGACAGAATCTCGTAGGTATGCGCGGTCCAGGTCAGCGCGATCGCAACAATACCGACAATCAGATAAGCCCATCGACTGTTGAGATGTCCATGGGTCAATTCATCGAGATTACCTGCCGCTGCGAGCGTGTCCGCGACCGCCGCGCTGAACTGGCTGAGCGCGGCGGCAATAATCAGCGGTGTGACAAGAATGGCTGCTGCCGCAGCGGTGAGTTGAATCAGGCTATGGTCATTGTATTGACCGTCAAGCGTGAACAACAGTGGGACAGCGAGTGCTACAAAGCACAGATACACGGCCGTCGCGATGATCTGCGACCAGCGTGACGCGCTGACACGCGTTTCCGGCGAGTACTCAGCGCCCAGATAGCGCGTCGTTTCGAATCCCTGCACGACGATCAAAGTTCCACCGACGATAGTCGCGACCTCCCATGCGCTGCGACCGGGCGCAACCGGCATCTGCCATTCGGCTGGCGAGTGCCGGCCAAAATCGTACCAGGCAAATCCCGCCATGAGTGCAAGAACGATAATGAGTATCGCCACGAGTGACCAGGCCTCCAGCGTTTCGAGAAAGCTGAGACCACGCGTCAGACCAATGATAGTAATGACAGCAATTACGGCCGTCGTCAGTATGTTTTCGTTCAAAACGGTATCAATTCCGATACCCGCAAGAACGAATGCCGACAGTATGTGAATGTACAGACAAACCGAAACGATATAGGCAAGAACCAGCGCAAAATCGGCACAACGTTCCAGCGACAGCGTCGCCTCCGGCGGGTTGCTGGCGAGTACCGGCTCGACCTGCATGATGTTGTGCCGAATCGTGCTGCCGACGCACCACGCCAGAACGCAAACGAACAGCATCGCATAGGGAGCCAGGTCGCCAACGGCACCCGCGAGGACCGGTACGATAACCAGAAAGCCACTGCCAAAAATCGACGCGAGCGGCGTACTGACTGCCTTGAACTTTTCTATCATTCCAGCGCTCCTGACCTCATAGTGTTCCTTCTCATCCTGTCGGTCTCATCACCATCGTCGAACGCCTGCGGTAAGAATTGAGCAACAACGCCGCTCCAATATATCCGGCGCACAATACGAGGAGCGAGACGACGTGACCCGCGACCTGGCGGAATTCCGCCCCCATCTGATTGAGTTTGAGAAAACCCTGAATTGCGGAGGTCGTCGGTGCCAGCTGACTAACAGACTGAATGACCCACGGAACAGATTCCAGCGGCCAGACAAAACCCGCGGTAAACACCAGCGGCAGAGAACTCGCCATAACAACAGGAGCCACGAGCTCGCGTTTTCGAAATGCGACACCCAGAAAAACAGCCAATGCTGCACTGGCGGCGACAAAGGCGATAATCATTTGAAAAAGATCAGCAAGCGCTGCGCTTCGCGCGATGTCATAGAGCTCGAAACAGACCCCCATGTAAAATATCGCGAGAAGAACATAAACACAGAAAAGCGCCAGAAAACGGGCAACAATCCTCGTGCCTGTTACAGTCTCAGACACCTCGTTGCTGGCCGCGCCTATCAATCCACCCGCAAGCAACATGGTTTGCTGCAGAATGAGCACGAACACCGCCGGCACGACGTAACCGAGGTACCCCATGGACAGGTTAAACAGTGGGCGAGCATTGAGTTTCAGCGGTGTCCAGTCGGCTGCTGCCTGGCGGAGCGGCATGCCGTCCAGCAGGTGCTGTACGATTCGATGTTCGGCACCGATACCGGTCACGGCACCGACCAGACCTTCCACAACCGTGCCGTACACCAGAAAGTAGTTGGCATCGCCGGCCATGGATACCTGGGGTGAATGTCCCAGCGCGAGATCACGTTCGAATCCATAGGGAATAAGCAAGATTCCGCGTACTTCGCCCGCCACCAACATTCGCTTCGCGGTCGCGAGATCGTTGACTCGCTGACGGATCCGAACGCCTTGCGTCGCGTCGGCCCAGCGAGTCAGTTGTCGACTTTTCGCAGTGCGATCGAGATCGACGACAGCAACGGACTGCTCAACCGGGCGGTCATTCAGGTACGGCTGCGGATACAACAAGGCGTAAAATACAATCCCGCCAACGATCGTCACCAGCACGGCCTTGTCGCGAGCCAGGGCGCGCAACTCCAGCGCGAGCTGTTGAGCGAGATCACCCATTGGCTACTTTTACCTGCTGTTCCAGTCGGTCGACAATCCAGGGAAACAACAACAGTGTCGCGCAGAAAACCGCCGCGGGAACGGCAAATACGCTCATGTCTCCGCCATACGAGGTTCGAGCAAGGTAGGCATCGGCCAGGTGCGCTGCTGGCATCAGGTCCCGCCAGATCTGGGCGAACACTGACATGTCCGACGCTGGGAACGTCAATCCGAGAAATGCGAATGCCGGCGCAGAATAGGCACCCGCAAAACTAAGACCTCGCTCTGCGCTTGCTGTCAGCGCGTAGAAGAACACACCGATTGCCTGGCAAGCGATGACGAACAAAAGCAACAGTGGAACGATTGCAATGAGACTCGCGTGATGTGGCCACCCGAGCACGCCGAAAAACAGCCACATCAAAAACAACAACTGAGACGTAAAAAGAATCGTGTAAGGCAGCAGCTTACCAACGAGACCAGCGACGGCACCGTACTCTTTCCAGTAGGCCGTACCGCCCCATTTGAACTCCCTTGCGACGACGATAATCGACACAGAACACACGAGTACTTGCAGGAGCGCGAACATGATGCCTGGGATCAGGAACTGCGAATAGTTGAGGTTGCGGTTGTACAGGCGGCCAATCTCGCTGTGAACGGGCAGCGCTGTGGCAACAGCAGCCGTGATATTTGGCGTGCCAATCATAATCTCGGCGACGTCCGTTTCAGCAGCAATTGTCGCCATCGTTTCGATAAGCGCGGAGCGCAACGACTTTGCGACCAGCAGGTACTGGGCATTAAAGAAAACCGTTACTTCCGGACTCTGACCCAACAGGACATGACGGCCGATGTTCGCGGGAATAACCACCAGCGCGTAATGGCTGCCATCGACGAGGGCGTTCTTGCCCGCGGCCGGTGAGGAATAGTGATCTGTGACGTTCAGTACCGGACTGGCGTCCAGCTGACGAACGATTTTTCGCGAAAACTGACTCTGATCGAGATCAACCACCGCAACCGGCAGTTTCTCAGGCGCGCCCGTCCAGAAAATTGCGATGAACAATGCGGCGAGTGCCACTGGCAATGCCAACGTAAGCGTTTGTAGCCAGCGGTCTTCGCGAAAACGACTTAGTTCTCGACGGGCCGCATCGATGACATTTGCCAACACGATCAGAGTTGAAGAACGACGGTCATACCGGGCCGGAGGTTTTCAATCGGCTGTTCGGGCCTGGCTTCGACCTCAAACGTCCGCAAATCATACCCCTCGCCGGAAC
>CAZAPO010000266.1:0-12125 GCA_964487005.1 uncultured Flavobacteriaceae bacterium | reverse complement strand
GGAAGTATTCGGTCTTTTTGTGCAAAATTCTCATCTGAGACAAATGCGATTGGAAGAAAATAATGTTGATAAAACGCTTCTACAAAATTTACCTCTAAAATAAGTCCATAATACACCTCTCCACCTCGTTGTAGCTTAAAGTATTCTGCTAGCTCGATGTATTTTAGCTTACTGGCTTTACCACCATACCAGCGTTGTTTTACTATATAGTCTTCTAATACATCAGACAAAAATACCTTCACAAAATCTTCGTGTTCAATCAATGATTCCCAAGCGACCTGAAAGTTATATGGTTGTAAAGATGTTTTGTTAGATGCTTTAGACATGTTACTTGTTTATCTTGAAAATATGGAAAGGTAAGGCTGGATGTAGCTCAACAAAATTCCACTCATCATACCAATTATAACTACTTCCCGTAACTAAATCTTGAACCTGAATTTGGTGCCCTTGATGCACTTCTAAATCACCTAGCGGCAATTGTACGTGACCTTGCTGAACGTAATAAGGATCTAGACTAATAATAATTAAAAGTTCATTGGTTTTATTTTGATCCCATTTATAAAAGGCCAATAAATTATCATTTTCTATATGACAAAACTTAATATTATTAGTTTGCTGCAAGGCTTCATTTTCGTGTCTCAACTCATTGATGCGCGTTATGAGCGTTGTAAGTTTATTTTCTATCGTCCAGTCGTAATGACAAATTTGAAATTTTTCTGAATTTAAATACTCCTCCTTACCTGGCAGAGCGTCACTAATCATATATTCAAAAACAGGTCCATAAATACCAATATTTGAACTTAAGGTCGCGGCTAAAGCATAGCGCTGAATAAATTTGGCTTCATTTGCTCCTTGCAGATGATACGGATTTATATCTGGCGTATTTGGCCAAAAATTTGGACGCATATACTCTGCTCTATCCGTCTTGGTGAGCTCCTCCATATATTCAATGAGCTCATGCTTTGTATTTCTCCAGGTAAAGTAAGTGTACGATTGCGTATAACCTTGCTTACCAAGTTGCTCCATTACTTTTGGTTTTGTAAAGGCCTCGGCTAAAAATAGCACATCGGGATGTTTCTTTTTAACATTATCAATAATCCAATTCCAGAAATAATAAGGTTTGGTATGTGGATTATCTACTCTAAATACATTAACCCCACAATCTATCCAGTATAGTAGTATATCTAAGCATTCGTTCCATAAATTCTTATAGTCCTTGCTTTCCCAATAAATTGGAAGTATGTCTTGATATTTCTTAGGTGGATTTTCGGCGTACTGTACAGTGCCATCTGGACGCCATTTAAACCAGTCTGGATACTCAGTTACCCAAGGGTGATCTGGAGCTGCTTGTAAGGCATAATCCATGGCAATTTCAATCCCCAGCTCTTTTGCTTTAGCAACTAGTGCCTTAAAATCTTCAACCGTACCTAATTGTGGGTGAATATCTTTATGTCCTCCTTTTTTTGATCCTATTCCCCAGGCAGAACCTACATCTCCTTCAAAGGCCTCTGTGGTGTTGTTCTTTCCTTTTCTATTGACTTCTCCTATAGGATGTACTGGTGGAAAATATAATGTATCGAACCCCATTTTTGCCACTCGTGGTAACAATCGTTCGCAATCTTTAAAGGTACCATGAACACCTTCTTTTTTTGATGATGATCGTGGAAAGAATTCATACCAGGTAGAAAATCTTGCTTTCGGTCTATCTACATATACCTGAAAATCTCTTGAAGAATTTACGAAGTCTTTTTCTGGATATTTGATAAAAATATCATATAATTTGCTACTTACGGCCTGCTTGATAGCATCGTTATAACCATCTTTATTATCAAAATTGCTCAAACATGCATTTAGATATTCTTTCTCTGTAGTTGTAGCATCTTTCTTAATTGCTTTCAGGTATTGTATTCCTTCTAGCAGTTCAGAAGTTACTATTTGTCCATCATCTATCTTACGTTCTATGCCGTGTTGCCAGTTTAATGCGTGATCTACCCATCCCTCAACTTTATAGGTATAGAAGCCTTGTTTTTCAACAATAAAAGAAGCATGCCATTCGTCATTACCTGCATCCTGCATGCGTACTTCTTTCCATTTCTTTTCTTTTTCGTGTTTGTACAACACAGAAGCTGCAATAACATCATGACCATCAACCAATACGTGGGCACTAACGTTTACTACTTCTCCAACTACTCTCTTAATGAAAAAATCACCACTATTTATTTGTGGTGATACAAAATCTATGACTACTCTTCTTTGGTTTTGCATTAGTTAGTTGATTATGAGGTCGTAAAATTAATAAATTATGGGCGGACAAAACTGTCCGCCCCCTTGTATATCAAAACTATAACGTTGTAATGTTAATAAATTATTAGATCACGAATCCTTTTGGAATCACTGCCTCTTTCTTTATCACCACTATTCCGTCTTTAATAAAATAGGAATCGGTCTCTTTATTTTCTAAATGTGGACCGCCATTAATTCTTACATCATCACCTATCCTACAGTTTTTATCTATGATAGTATTTTTAATAAAACAGCGCTCACCTATACCCATCATGATATCTATTTTATTTGCTTCTACCTCTTCTAAGGTTTCATAATAATCACTACCCATCATATAAGTATTGATTACTGTTGACTCACCTCCTATTCTCGATCTAATACCAATTACTGAGCGTTCAATTTTTGCCGCATGTATTAAACAACCATCAGATATAACTGTTTTATCAAGGGCTGTACCAGAAACTTTTGATGTTGGTAGCATTCGAGCTCTGGTATAGATTCGTTTACTACGATCGTATAAATTAAATTCAGGGATATCATCAGTAAGCCCTAAGTTAGCCTCAAAGAATGAATCAATATTTCCAATATCGGTCCAATAACCCTCGTATTGATAACTAACCGTTTTATGTTTATTAATGTTTTGTGGGATAATCTCTTTACCAAAGTCTATAGTATTGGGATCGTTCATTAGTTCAACCAACAAATCACGATTAAAAATATATATCCCCATTGATGCCAAATACTCTTTTCCTTGCGATTTCATTTCATCACCAACATCTGATGTCCAATCTGACAATAAATCTGTTGAAGGCTTTTCTATAAATGAAGTTATTGCGCCTTCATCGTTAGTTTTCATGATTCCAAAACCTGTAGCATCTTTAGCGTTAACTGGCATTGTGGCGATAGTAATTTCTGCATTAGAAGCTTCATGAACCTTAATCATCTCATTATAATCCATTTGATACAATTGATCCCCTGATAAGATGAGGGCATACTCAAAGTCATGATTTAAGAAATGATGCATACTTTGTCGCACAGCATCTGCAGTACCTTGAAACCAATCTTTACTGGCCATAGTTTGTTCGGCGGCCAATACATCTACAAATGCCGAGCTGAAAAAACTAAAATGATAGGTGTTTTTGATATGCCTATTAAGTGAAGCCGAATTAAACTGTGTTAAAACATACATTCGCTTAATATCTGAATTAATGCAGTTTGAAATAGGAATATCTACCAATCTATATTTTCCAGCTATTGGTACTGCTGGTTTTGATCTTGTTGCTGTTAGCGGATATAGTCTTGATCCCTGACCTCCACCTAAAATAATGCTTAATACCTTATCATTTACCATAGGTTCTTATATTAATGATTTATATAATGATGCTACCTGTTTTGCGATTGCTTTCCAGTCAAAATGTTGCTCGACACGTTCTCTACCCTTTTGAGCCATCATCGCTCTAAGTTCATCATTTTGAATGACTTTATTAATTCCAGCGGCAAGGTCTCTTGAAAATTGATCTGGATCAATCGGCTCAAATGGGGCCTCTTGCAATTGTTCTACAGGTACTAGAATACCTGTTTCACCTTCCACTACTACCTCTTTAATACCACCTACAGCACTAGCTACTACAGCAGTATTGCAGGCCATTGCTTCAATATTAATAATCCCAAAGGGTTCATAAATTGACGGACAACAAAAAACATCGGCATGTGAATATAACTGGATAATATCTTTTTTGTCTAACATCTCGGCTATCCATATCACATTATCACGCACCTGTTGAATTGCCGCAACAGCATCTTCCATTTCTTTAGCAATCTCTGGGGTATCTGGTGCGCCTGCACATAAAACTACTTGCACATCTGGATCGATGTACTTAATAGCATTTACCAGATGTATAATTCCCTTCTGACGGGTTATTCTTCCAACAAATAGCACGTAGGGTTTATTCTTATCAATAGCATGGGCATCTAAGGCTGTTGTGTCTTGAGTGTCAACATATTCTTCTAAATTGATGCCATTATAAATTACTTGTACCTTCTCATGATCTACATCAAAATATTTAAGTACATCAATTTTAGTTTCCTCAGAGACCGCTATTACGGCATCTGCCATTTCAATTGCTGTTTTTTCTATCCATGAAGACGCATCATAGCCGCCTCCCAGCTGTTCTCTCTTCCAAGGGCGTAGCGGTTCTAGAGAATGTGTGGTTACCACAAGTGGTGTTCCATAACACAACTTAGATATTATTCCTGCAAACTGTGCATACCAGGTATGGCAATGAACCACATCGGCATCTACCTGAAGTGCGCTCATATTGGTACAGGTACTTAACGTTTTAAAAACAGTTTTAAGCTTATCATCTACATCATTAAATCGAGCATCATCAAATTCAAATCCTTTCACACTAAGGTTTGATTTTATAACGTCTTGATCACCAAAACTTCGCACCTCTATTTCAATAAGTTTTGAAAGTTCTTCTGCCAAATATTCAACATGTACTCCTGCACCACCATAAACATATGGAGGGAACTCTCTGGTATAAAATAATGCCTTCATATAAAGTCTGTTAACTGCTTTAAATCTCAGCAAAATTATGAATTAAGACTGAAAGATTATACTTGCCGTAAATAATTAATGATATCGTAATATACTTGAGAAAAATTACTAATTATCATTTAAATTGTAGTGAAAATTAACAAAAATCTACACGATTTATTTTTTAAATAAATTTAACATCAAAGAATTGTAATTTTATGGTGAGCATAACGACTTGAATCTTAGTAAATAAATTATCTATGAGACATATTTTTGCCATATTGAGTATTGCCATTTTTTTAAGCTGCAACTCTTCGGCACAAACAGAGAAAAAAGCAAAAGTTTTTAAGGTTACTAAAACTGAGGCCGAATGGCGAGCCCAACTGACCGATATACAATATTACGTGCTAAGAGAAGCTGGGACAGAGTACGCTTGGACTAGTGAATATAACGATCTAAAAGATGAAGGCACCTATGTGTGTGCTGCATGCGAAACACCTTTATTTGAAAGTAGATATAAATATGATTCTGGTAGTGGATGGCCAAGTTTTGATCGCGAAATAGAAGGAAATGTGGCATATTCTATTGATTATAATATTGGGGTTGCCAGAAAAGAGGAGCATTGTGCTACGTGTGGAGGACATTTAGGCCACGTTTTTGATGACGGTCCGCGGCAAACTACAGGATTGAGACATTGTATTAATGGAGCTGCGCTTAAATTTGTTCCAAAGAAAAAAGATTAACTTCGCTTTATTCTTATTTTTTTTGAATGAGCAACTATATAAACAGCGTTGTTAACCGCTTTGAAACTTACAAATTACTAGGTGAAAAATGCTTTGATCAACTCACTGATGAGGACATCCAATGGCAGTATAATGAGGCTAGCAATAGCATTGCTATCACTGTTAAGCACATTGTGGGTAATATGCACTCTAGATTTACTAATTTTCTCACCGAGGATGGCGAAAAACCTTGGAGACACCGTGATACCGAATTTGAAAACGCCTACACCAATAAATTAGACTTAATTAAAGCATGGGAAAAAGGTTGGCAATGTGTTTTTGAAGCCATTGAGCCAATAACAGAAGATATGTTAGAAAATAAGGTCTTTATACGTAATGAGAAGCATACCATCATTGAAGCATTAAACAGGCAACTTGCTCATTATGCCTATCACATTGGACAGATTGTATACGTTGCAAGAATGCTAAAGGGAGATGACTGGAAAAGCCTTTCAATACCCAAAGGAAAGTCTGAAGCCTTTAATGCTAACTACGTTCCAAAACAATAGTTTCACATTTTTAATATTGCCTTCTTAAATCCAATTTGGTTTCGTAAATTCGTACCCTCATTTTAAGACTTAAATAAATTACTCATGAGTAAATACGATGTTATTGTTCTTGGTAGTGGTCCAGGAGGTTATGTAACAGCCATTAGAGCTTCACAATTAGGATTTAAAACAGCGATAGTTGAAAAAGAAAATTTAGGTGGTGTTTGCCTTAATTGGGGTTGTATTCCAACCAAAGCACTCTTAAAATCGGCGCAGGTTTTTGAATATTTAAAGCACGCAGATGATTATGGTTTAACTGTTAAGGAGTACGATAAAGATTTTGATGCTGTTGTTAAGCGTAGTCGTAATGTGGCTGATGGAATGAGTAAAGGTGTTCAATTTTTAATGAAAAAGAACAAGATAGACGTTATTAACGGCTATGGAAAGGTTAAGCCTGGTAAAAAAGTTGATGTTGATGGCACTGAGTATAGTGCAGATCACATTATTATTGCTACAGGTGCTCGTTCTCGTGAATTACCAAGTCTTCCACAAGATGGTAAAAAGGTAATTGGTTATCGAGAGGCCTTAACCTTAAAGAAGCAACCAAAAAAGATGATCATTGTTGGATCTGGAGCTATTGGTGTTGAGTTCGCATATTTCTATAACTCAATGGGCACAGATGTTACCATTGTTGAATTTATGCCAAATATTGTACCTGTTGAAGATGAAGACGTATCTAAGCAATTAGGTCGTTCATTTAAGAAAAATGGTATCAAAATTATGACATCGTCAGAGGTTACCAGCGTTGATACTTCTGGTAAAGGTGTAAAAGCTACGGTTAAAACAAAGAAAGGTGAGGAAGTTTTAGAGGCCGATATTGTGCTTTCGGCTGTTGGAATTAAAACTAATATTGAAAATATTGGATTAGAGGACGTTGGAATTGTTGTTGACAGGGACAAGATCTTGGTGAACGACTATTACCAAACCAACATTCCTGGGTATTATGCCATTGGTGATGTTACTCCAGGTCAAGCTTTGGCGCACGTTGCGTCTGCTGAAGGGATATTATGTGTTGAGAAAATTGCAGGACAACATGTTGAGCCAATTGATTATGGAAACATTCCAGGATGTACGTATTGCGCTCCTGAAATAGCGTCTGTAGGTTTGACAGAAAAGCAGGCCAAAGAAAAAGGTTTTGATATTAAAGTTGGAAAATTCCCTTTCTCTGCATCAGGTAAAGCAAGTGCTGGAGGTAATAAAGAAGGCTTCGTGAAAGTAATCTTTGATGCTAAGTATGGAGAATGGTTAGGTTGCCATATGATTGGTGCCGGTGTGACCGATATGATTGCCGAGGCTGTGTTAGGTAGAAAGTTAGAAACTACAGGACACGAGGTATTAAAGGCCGTGCATCCGCACCCAACGATGAGCGAAGCGGTCATGGAAGCCGTTGCCGATGCTTATGATGAAGTGATTCATATATAAGAAGATAGAAGTTTTAGATACCTATATATAGAAGTCCCGACATATGTCGGGACTTTTTTTATCAGATAACTACCAATTTTAAGCGTAGATACAAATTATTTTAACCTATAAAACTTTGGATAGCCAGCTCATAGCTTTGTAATCCAAATCCAAGGATAACTCCTTTAGCAACCGGCGAAATATATGAATGGTGTCTAAAATCTTCGCGAGCATACGTGTTTGAAATATGCACTTCTACTACCGGAGTCTCTATAGCTTTAATAGCATCACCAATACCTACTGATGTATGCGTATATGCGGCAGCATTAAGAATTATACCATCATAGGTGAATCCAACTTCATGCAATTTATTAATCAACTCTCCTTCTACATTAGACTGGTAATAATCAATTTCTACA
Organism: uncultured Flavobacteriaceae bacterium; assembly: GCA_964487005.1. Lineage (GTDB taxonomy): Bacteria > Bacteroidota > Bacteroidia > Flavobacteriales > Flavobacteriaceae > CAZAPO01. The sequence continues at coordinate 4,153 of CAZAPO010000266.1, read as the reverse complement.
TCTTTATACTTGTCTTTAATCTCGATAAGAAATGCGTCAAACGACATATTTCCATAAATACCTGGTTCACGCTTTCCTAGCAGGTTAAGGTTAGGTCCGTTGATAATAATAAGCTTTTGCATAAATCAAAGGTATCAAAATTTGAAGCATAAAAAAACCGAAGCAATGCTTCGGTTTTAAATTAATATCTAATTGGATTAAAATTTATATCCTAAGCCAATTTGTAAATAATTGAACTTAGTATCTAATTCTATACCTTCAATTTCGTTGTCTTCCAATCGGTTTGAAAGTCCTAATACATATCTAACTTCCAAACTTACATTTTGACTAATGTCATAAGCTGCTCCAGTGCCAAGGCCAATTCCCAATTTTTTAATTCCTTCTGCATCATCATCCAAAAGTAAATCTAATTGTGGTCCTGCCAACAAATTGAATTTATCAGCAACGTTAATATTAGCCATTACAGGTAATGCTAAAACACTTGAGCTTTCACCATCTTCGCTAACATTTACAAACTGAAGCTCAGCTTGTATTCCAACCTTGTCAGAGGCTTTAAAGTTATTAAACACTCCTAGATAGAAACCTGAAGCGCTCTCTGAGGCAGAAACTCCATCGGCAGATACTCTAAGACTAAGAGAGTTAAATCCAGCTTTTACACCAAACCCATTTTGTGCATGCGTGAAAGTTGTAGTTACAATTGCCACAATTGCAATTAATAATAGTTTTTTCATAAGTAATTAAGTTTAATTTTATTAGGTAACGAAAGTATTTTATTCGGATAAATACTGCAAGAATTTTCTTCAAAAACTTTATCCCACAATAAAAAAAGAGAGCCGTTTGGCTCTCTTTTTCTTGATTAAGCTATTAATCAATATTAAGACTTTATAGTCCAAATTCTATTCCAAAGGTTATATTATCCCAAGAACCGTCATTACTAACGCCTCTATATCCAGCAACGATACTCATACCATCACTAATACCATAAGAAAGTCGAGGTGCATAATAAAATCCTCCTTCGTTTCCGTCGTTTAGTCCAATGGCATATCCAACATCAGCTCCTAATCCAAAACCACCACCTAGTCCAAGTCGACCAGCAACAGCTAATGGAAGGAAACTATGGTCATCCCAATCAATTCCCATGTTCTCTTTTCCAAACGAGTGTAATACACCTGTAGCCAATCCGAAGTTAAAATCATCAGATGAAGAATCAAACATGTAAGCTAAATCAACAGCAAGTGCAAAGCTTGAATAATCGCTTGCGTCTCCTGATGGAAATCCAGCGTTAATACCAGCATTAAAGTTTTGGGCGCTAACAGTAGAAGTAAAAGCAACTGCTACCATAACTAACAATAATTTTTTCATAATTTGTAAATTTAGTTTTGATTAATTTCCCATGAAGTAAGTAATTAATTGCCTTATTAACAAATAATTAGCCTCAAAAATGGTACTTTTATCGATGATTCCGCACCATACAAGGATTTAATTGAGTAATAAATTACTTACATATTGTTAACAATTTTAAGTTATTAACATGAATTGGACCCAAGCACTTAATGATTTTAGCCTTTACTTGAAGATAGAAAGAGGACTTTCACTCAATTCTATTAGTAGCTATAAAAATGATGTAAAAAAGTTAGTTAATTTCCTTGCCGAAAATGATATAGCCGTTTCTCCTGTTTTAATTGAGCAAAAAACAATCCAAGAATTTATTTATACCATTGCCAAAAGGGTGAATGCTCGAAGTCAGTCAAGAACAATCTCTGGTTTACGCAGCTTTTTTGATTATCTGATTTTTGAAAATTATCGCGAAACCAATCCTATGGATCTTATTGAAGCGCCAAAAATTGGGCGCAAACTTCCAGACACCCTATCTGTTGAAGAAATCGATAAAATTATAGCATCTATAGATTTAAGTAGTCCGCAAGGAGAACGAAACAGAACCATTTTAGAAACTCTGTATAGTTGTGGATTGCGCGTGAGTGAACTTATTAATCTTAAAATATCTGATCTATTTTTTGATGAAGGCTTTATAAAAGTTACTGGTAAGGGAAATAAACAACGTTTTGTCCCTATTGGTTCACAAACCCAAAAGTATATTGACATTTATAGAAATACGGTGAGGAATCGCCTTTCAATTGTTGAAGAGTATCGAGACACACTTTTTGTAAACCGTCGTGGTAAAATGCTTACCAGAGCCATGATTTTTACCATTGTAAAGCAACAAACAGAAAAGGCAGGTATCAAGAAAAATGTTTCTCCTCATACCTTTAGACATTCCTTTGCAACGCATTTATTAGAAAATGGTGCCGACCTGCGCGCGATACAAATGATGTTGGGTCATGAAAGTATTACCACTACCGAAATCTATATGCATGTCGATAAAAGTCACCTTCGAGATGTCGTAGATACTTTTCACCCTAGAAAATAAAAAAGCATCCAAATGATGGATGGATGCTTTTATATTGTTTTTATTAAATAGTTATAGCTACGTCATTACGAGGAACGAAGTGACGAAGTAATCTGCCAATTTACAATACAAAATAATGAGATTGCTTCGCTTAGCTCGCAATGACGAATAATCAATTACTTCGCAATATTAACCGCTCGTGTTTCTCTTATTACCGTAACTTTCACTTGACCTGGGTAGGTCATATCTGTCTGAATTTTTTGTGATATTTCAAACGATAATTGTGCCGCTTTATCGTCATTCACCTTTTCACTTTCAACGATAACACGTAATTCTCTACCCGCCTGTATAGCATATGCCTTTTTTACACCAGTAAACCCAAAAGCAATATCTTCTAGGTCTTTAAGACGTTGTATATACGAATCTAACACTTGTCTTCGTGCTCCTGGGCGTGCCCCAGAAATTGCATCACAAACTTGTATGATTGGCGATAACAAGGACTTCATTTCTATTTCATCGTGATGCGCTCCAATGGCATTACAAACTTCTTTCTTTTCACCGTATTTTTCTGCCCATTGCATTCCTAATATGGCGTGAGGTGTTTCCATATCAGATTCAGCATCTGGCACCTTTCCAATGTCATGTAATAATCCTGCTCTTTTTGCCAATTTAGGATTAATACCTAGCTCAGCAGCCATAATGCCACATAACTTAGCAACCTCTCGAGAGTGTTGCAATAAATTTTGACCATACGAAGAACGGTAGCGCATGCGTCCTACCATTTTAATTAATTCTGGATGCAAACCATGGATCCCTAAGTCAATAACAGTACGCTTACCAACTTCAATGATTTCTTGATCAATCTGTTTCTTAGTTTTCTTAACAACTTCCTCGATTCGGGCTGGATGAATTCTTCCGTCGGTTACAAGTTTATGCAATGATAGTCTTGCAATTTCTCGTCTTACAGAGTCAAAACACGATAAAATAATAGCTTCTGGAGTATCATCAACAATAATTTCAACCCCAGTTGCCGCTTCTATGGCTCTAATGTTTCGACCCTCACGACCAATAATTCGGCCCTTAATATCATCTGACTCAATATTGAAAACCGATACACAATTATCTACTGCTTCTTCTGTTCCAACACGTTGAATTGTATTAATTACTATTTTCTTCGCTTCCTGTTGTGCCGTGAGTTTGGCCTCCTCCATCTTGTCTTGAACATAAGCCATAGCATCATTCTTAGCCTCACCCTTAAGTGATTCTACAAGTTGTGCTTTAGCATCCTCTGCAGACAATCCAGAAATAACTTCTAATTGCTGAATTTGACTCTTATGTAACTTTTCTACTTCGCCTTTTCGTTTCTCAAGATGATCTAATCGGTATTCATAGTCCTTAATCTTACCCTCTACCTCATCATTCAACTTCTTCTGTCTTGATAACTCATTAGAGATCTGAGATTCTTTATCTCTTGTTCTCTTTTCGGCTTCCGCCATTTTTTTATCTCTCGATAAAATCACCTTCTCATGTTCAGACTTTAATTCAATGAACTTCTCTTTTGCCTGAAGTATTTTATCTTTCTTTATTGCCTCACCTTCATGATTGGCGTCCTTGATAATTGTTAGAGCTTCCTTTTTTGCATTCTTCACCAGTTTTGAAGCATTATTCTTTTCTAATGCTTTGGCCACTATAAATCCAAGAACCAATCCTAGTACAACACCTCCAACAATTAATAAAATTGTATTC
>CAZAPO010000265.1:0-4949 GCA_964487005.1 uncultured Flavobacteriaceae bacterium | reverse complement strand
AGAACTAAAGGGTTTTGAACTTATAGAATTAGCTGCTGGAACAACCAAGACTATTACCTTTAGGTTAACAGATAAGGAATTAGGATTTTATAACAACGATCGTAAATGGGTGTTAGAACCTGGTGATTTCAATGTATTTGTTGGGGGAAGTTCTATAGAAACCCTAGAAGGCAGTTTCGTACTATAACTAGTTAAGATGAACATTAATATAAACAGGTAAATGGTCAGAAGGCCAAAGTCCATTTGATAATTTTGTATCCAAATGTTTATATTCATTTACTAATAAATCCTTAACAAAGATGTAATCTATACGCCTATTGAGTGGTGCGCTTACATCAAATCCACTATATGTTCCAATAGGGTCATTAATGGTTTTTTTAGCTATTAATTGACCATCCAACATACCTTTTTTAATTGCTTCAATAGGTTTGCTCTGAGGTTCACAATTGAGATCTCCCATGAAAATTACTGGAATATTTTTTGAATTAATGGCTTTGATTTTTTCATGAATTAATTCAGCCGATTTGAATCTGGCCTCTTCCCCCATATGATCAAAATGTGTATTAAAAACATAAAATTTCTTTGCCGTGTTTTTGGATTGAAATAATCCATAGGTGCAAATTCTATTTAACGCAGCATCCCAACCGCGAGAAGGAATATCTGGAGTTGGTGATAACCAAAATGTATCTGAACTAATAAGATCTAAGGTATTCGTGTTATAGAATATTGAAGAGTATTCACCCTTACCATTATTATCACGGTCTACACCAATCATTTTGAATCCGTTGAGAGATGATTTAATGTAATCAAGTTGATGTTCCAGTCCTTCCTGAGTTCCAATGATATCTATATTGTGTTTGGTTAAAATCTTAACAAGTCCTTCTTTTCTGTTATCCCATATATTGATACCATCGTTTGGTGCATCGTATCTAATATTGTAGGACATGGCAACTACTGAAGTTGTATTTTCTTGGCATGAAAATATTGGTAGTAAAACCAAACAAATAAAAGTGAGTTTTTTCATTGTAACTTTAATTTGATGATATAGCAGGGGAAATTTTTAATTTTGGTTTTGGGATACTCCAATAACCATCATCAATATTGATACTCCCTTGAAGTTGTTCTTGAACTACTCTGTCAATAACAAAAATTCCTTTTTTGGCCATGTTATCAAATGTATCAAGACTATCTTTTCCAAAGTTCTGCCGGGTTCTGTGAATATTAAATTTATTAGAGAGCTTAACATTAAATAATCCCTCAATATGATTTTTGCCATGCATGAATCCTAATAGTCCACCCCAAGTAGCTGCTGGATTGTCTGAGTCCCAACCACAAAGAACAGCGATTTTTATTGTTTCTTTAAAATCTCCTTCTCCATAAAATAAACTAATCAAACTTGCAGCGAAATTTATTCCTGCCGCAAAGCAACCATTACAATACAAATTTTTGGAAGTAATATCGTAACCATCTTTTTGAAGCACTTGATATCTTTCATAGACTAAATCTCGTGCCTCTTCCCATGGAATACCAGATTGATATTTACTTTTCACATAATCAAACATTTTCGCAGCATATGAATTATCAGGTAATCTTAACCGTGCAATTTCAGCTAACCACTCAACTTGCTTTTTTATTGACTTCGATTTATCGACAGATGAGGTCAAAGAATGCATGATAACATAAAACTCCGATATCCATGCTGCATTGTTGCTAGCCACTGTTCTTATTGGTAAGTCTGCCAGTTTTAGTGCCATTTCTGGGCTTGCTGGAGCAAGTAAACCAAAAATTTCGGTAGTTAATTGAGCATCAATCATGTCGTAATGTTCATTGTTTCTAGGTGCGCCAGTATCAGGTGGAAGTAAACCATCATTCATTAAATCAAAAGCACGTTGATTGGCCACCCAAAGAAAATTTTCTTCTTCATTTTTTATATGTTTTAACCACCCGTCTCTAATCATTTCTGGCGTTAATATACTTGCTCGATTCGTCAACATTAAGTGTTGGTACATATATTCAATGTCAGTATCGTCATCAGCTCCCCAAACCTGTGAACTGTCTCGTAGAACGAAATCAATTAAAGGAGAAAGATCGCTAGGGACACCTTCTGCCCATATACTTGGTTGATCTGGCTTACCCCAATCGTTCCTTGTATAAAAATCTCCCGTTTTAATATCTCCTAGGTTACCAATCTTGTCCATCTCGGTAACCAACCCTGTCCAATTTGCTATGCACTCGCCTAACCAAAAACCATATAATTTATTGTAATAATCATTCCGCGAAATAATTAAATTGGAAGAATTAGGAACATATTCTTTATACTCTAAATCTGGATGAGTTCCAATAAAATTATTATGAATGGTCTCTTTTTTGTCTTTAGCACAAGAAAAAACACAAAGGTATATTACAAATACTAGACGATTCATAGTTAAACAAATAATGAAATTAGCATGGCGGTAGTGAATCCTACCAAAGATAAAATGACAGTCATCATGGTCCAACTTTTAAAAGTTTGGGTTTCGTTTAGTCCAAGATATTTACTCACCAACCAAAAACCGCTGTCATTAACATGAGACATGGTTGATGCTCCAGAAGCAATAATTATTACCAATAAGGCTAGTTCAATTTCAGAAGTACCACTAGATAATAAAGGGCCAGTAATACCAGCTGCCGTAATCATAGCTACCGTTGCAGAACCTTGTAATATTCTTACAAGCACAGCTGCAATAAAGGCAAAAACGAAAACACTCAAACCTTTATCGGCAAAATAAGTAGCTAACATTTCTCCAGTTCCTGTATTTACAAGTATTTGTTTAAAAACACCTCCAGCACCAGTTAAAAGAATAATTATTCCAGCTGGCTCCATAGATTTTGTTGTGATTTTGGCAAGTGATTTTCTTGAAAAATTGCGTCGAATACCAAGAAAATACCAGGCTAATAAATTGGCAAGGATTAATGCGCAAAAGGGGTGTCCCAGTAATTCTATAGATTGTAAAACATATGTTGGAAACTCGTAATCACCAAATAACGGACTGGTTAAGACTGTATTTCCTACAATTAGAATAATTGGAATACCAATGATCAATAAAATTAGCCATACCGATGGAAATTCTTGATCTTTGTCACCATCAATCTCTTCTAAAGTTGGAGCTTCAATTTGTATTTTTTTGGCGATGAATTTTGCAAATACAGGTCCGCTGAAAATAGCCGTTGGAATTCCAACGATAAAACCTAGTAATATAACCCATCCAAGATTAGCACCTAAAATGTCGGCAACTGCAACAGGTCCAGGAGTTGGAGGTATGAACGCATGGGTAATTGCTAAACCTGCTAATAAGGGTATTGCATAAAGTAGTAAGGATTTTTTTGTTTTACGCTGCAACGAATACAGTAGTGGCACCAAAATAATAAATGCAACATCAAAAAATACGGGAATAGCCACAAAAAATCCAGTGATCATTAATGCCCATGAGGCGTTCTTAGTTCCAAACTTTTTTAGCAAAAAATTAGCGAGCGCTTCAGCACTTCTGCTCTGTTCTAATATGGCGCCAAACATGGCTCCCAATCCAACAACTACAGCTACAAACCCTAAGGTGTTACCCATACCATCTTTGATAGAGGTAATAATTTCTGCCGAATTCATTCCTGCAAGAATTCCAACAACAATACTTGCAATTAATAAACTTACAAAAGCTTGAATTCTTAATTTTAAAATAAGAAACAGTAAAACTGCAATTCCAATAAGAACTGCGTAAATAAGAGTGGTATCAATCATTTAATTGCCAATTAGTGTGAAAAAACTGAGATTCGTCTTTATCAATTCGTTGATAGGTATGTGCCCCAAAATAGTCCCGCTGAGCTTGAATCATATTTGCCGAAGAATTTTTGGTGGTCATGCCAACCCAGTAGTTATAAGCGGCCCATAAGCAAGGTACGGCAATCCTATTATTTAAAGCTGTTTTCAGAATGTTACGCACGGCCACTTCTTGTTGGTTCAGCGCGATGATCGTTTTTTTGTCTGCAAGTAGTGATTGGCTATTGGCTATAACATCTTTCCAAATTTCCAAGCGTTCAGATTTAATAATACAACCATTTGTCCATATGCGCAGCACTTCAGTTAGATGAATGTCCCAAGTGTTTTCTTCTGAGGTCTTTCTAATTAATTCTAATCCTTGATGCATATTTATTGTACAAGCAAAATCATAAGCTTCCTTAAGAGTATCCAAATCTATTAGTTGATTTTCATCAGCCAAATTATCTAGCTCTCCTGATAACCAAGTGCGGTCATTTTTAAAGGAAGAGATGTACCTTGCAAAAACTGCTGCTGTTTTTACTGTAGTTGGAAGTCCGTTCTGTAATGCGGCAATACTGGACCATGATCCTGTACCTTTATTTCCTGCTTTATCTAATATCTGGTCTAATAGATAGTTATTGCCCTCTTTTACCAAAAGTATTTTTGCTGTGATTTCTAATAAATAACTCGATTGTTCACCTTTGTTCCATTCATTAAAAACTTTGGCAATCTCTTCATAGGTTAATTGCTTTCGCAATAAATGATACAGCTCTGCCAATAATTGCATTTCTCCATATTCTATGCCATTATGTACCATTTTTACAAAATGACCAGCTCCCTCATTTCCTATGAAAGTACAGCAAGGTTTATTTGATTTATCTTTTGCAGCAATAGCTTCTAAAACATCAGAAATCTCATGATATGCCTCGATATTACCTCCAGGCATTAATGAGGGACCCTTAAGTGCACCTTCCTCACCGCCAGAAACTCCCAAACCAACAAAGTGAATTCCTTTGGCTTTCAATTCTTCTATTCTCTGTTTTGTGTCAAGATAATGTGAATTTCCACCATCAATGATAATATCTCCCTCATTTAAAAATGGCGTTAATTGTTTAATTACAATATCTACAACATCTCCAGCTTTAACCATTAGTAATAT
>CAZAPO010000264.1:0-2678 GCA_964487005.1 uncultured Flavobacteriaceae bacterium | reverse complement strand
GTTATCCCCGGAGTACCTTTTATCTGATGAGCGACGGCCCTTCCACTCGGAATCCGCCGGATCACTAGGACCTACTTTCGTATCTGCTCGAGCTATATCTCTCGCAGTCAGGCACACTTCTACCCTTGCGCTCTACGCGCGATTGCTAACCGCGCTGAGTGTACCATCGCGCTCCTCCGTTACCTTTTAGGAGGAGACCGCCCCAGCCAAACTACCCACCTGACACGGTCCTCTGCCCGGATTCACGGCACAGAGTTAGAGACCTATCATACCGAGAGTGGTATTTCACCAATGGCTCCACCGGACCCGAAAGCCCAGCTTCAACGCCTCCCACCTATCCTACGCACGGCATAACAAGCCCCAATATCAGGCTGTAGTAAAGGTTCACGGGGTCTTTCCGTCCTGGTGCGGCTACGAGGCATCTTCACCTCGACTACAATTTCACCGAGCCCTCTGTTGAGACAATGGGGCAGTCGTTACGCCATTCGTGCGCGTCGGAACTTACCCGACAAGGAACTTCGCTACCTTAGGACCGTCATAGTTACGGCCGCCATTCACCGGGGCTTCAATTCGGAGCTTCGCCGAAGCTAACACCTCCTCTTAACCTTCCGGCATTGGGCAGGCGTCAGACCCTATACTTCGTCTTTAAGACTTTGCAGAGTCCTGTGTTTGAGGTAAACAGTCGCCACCCCCGATTTTCTGTGATCCTCGCCAGCTCAAGGAGCAAGTCCCATCACCAGCAAGGACGCCCCTTCTCGCGAACTTACGGGGCCAATCTGTCGAGTTCCTTAACAGAGGTTATCTCGAGCGCCTGAGGATGCTCTCCTCACCAACCTGTGTCAGTTTTGGTACGGGTACCTTTGACCTCCCTAGATGCTTTTCCTGGAACCCTCTCCAACAGCTTCGGCTCAAGGCCTCGGCATCACTCCTGGGAACTGAAGCGGTATTTCCCCCGCGTCCCTCAAGCTTGCACGTGGACGACTAACGCCACGACTGTCTTCAAGAATCCGTCACACCATCGGTAAAACGGTCGCCGGTAGTACGGGAATGTTGACCCGTTGTCCATCGACTACGCCTTTCGGCCTCGCCTTAGGTCCCGACTAACCCTGGGCGGATTTACCTTCCCCAGGAAACCTTAGGTTTACGGCGAAGAAGATTCTCACTTCTTTTATCGTTACTCATTCCGGCATAAGCACTTGAACGCGCTCCACCACTCCTTTCGGTATGGCTTCGACGCCCGTTCAACGCTCCCCTACCACCCTGGAAGATTCCCTCTTCCGGATCCGCAGCTTCGGTTCGAAACTTGAGTCCCGTTCATTATCGGCCCAGGACTGCTCGACCAATGAGCTATTACGCACTCTTTAAATGATGGCTGCTTCTAAGCCAACATCCTGGCTGTCTTAGCAATCCCAGCTCCTTTACGACACTGAGTCACGATTGGGGACCTTAGCTGGCGGTCTGGGCTGTTTCCCTCTCGACAATGAACCTTATCGCCCACCGTCTGACTGCCGGGGTACGGCACACGGTATTCGGAGTTTGGGTCTGGTGGGTAGGCGGGTAGCCCCCCAGTCAGAGTCAGTCTCTCTACCCCCGTGTACTAATTTACCCGACGCTAGCCCAAAAGCTATTTCGGGGAGAACCAGCTATCTGTAGGTTCGATTAGCTTTTTACTCCTAACCACAGGTCATCCGAGTTGTTTTCAACCAACACCGGTTCGGGCCTCCACGCGCTGTTACACGCGCTTCACCCTGCCCATGGTTAGATCACCTACTTTCGGGTCTACGACGCCCGACTTGACGCGCTATTCGCACTCGCTTTCGCTTCGGCTTCGTGCCGGAGACACTTAACCTCGCCTGACATCGTAAGTCGCCGGATCATTATGCAAAAGGCACGCAGTCAGCCATGAAAACATAGGCCTCCTACCGCTTGTACGTACATGGTTTCAGGTACTTTTCACTCCCCTAGCAGGGGATCTTTTCAATGTTCCCTTACGGTACTAGTCGCTATCGGTCGTTCGGGAGTACTTAGCCTTGCGGGGTGGTCCCCGCGGATTCACACCGGGTTTCACGTGTCCAGTGCTACTCGGGATGACATCGGGAGGCTTCAATCTTTCGCCTAAGCGGCTATCACGCTCTGCGGCGGGACTTTCCAGACCCTTCGGCTAGATTGAAACTTGGTAACTCCCTGGTGATTCGTGAACTCACCTGATGGTCCCACGACCCCGCCGATGCAACGGTCACGACCTTACACATCGACGGTTTAGGCTCTTCCCCGTTCGCTCGCCGCTACTGAGGGAGTCGAGTTTTCTTTACTTTCCTGCAGGTACTTAGATGTTTCAGTTCCCTGCGTTGCCGACGCTTGCGCGTTGACGAGAGATGAATCCCGCCAGGTTTCCCTATTCGGTAACCCCCGGATCAAAGCCCACTTAGCGGCTCCCCGAGGCTTTTCGCAGCTATGTCACGACCTTCATCGGCTCTGGACGCCAAGGCATCCACCATATACCCTTCTTAGCTTTACCACGCTCTTCTTGAACTCGTGGCTTTCTGCCATTCTCGTTCCACCTTTGTTTTCAAAGATCACGCGACGGCGAACCGTCGCGTTGTTTCAACTCCTGGGGTGACCCTGGATTTGCTCGAGACCGGGAGGCAGGTGGTGGAGGCGACCGGATTCGAACCGAC
>CAZAPO010000263.1:0-3200 GCA_964487005.1 uncultured Flavobacteriaceae bacterium | reverse complement strand
ATATGAAAAACATTACTTTTTTATTTTCCTTATTATTACCTGTATCAATGTATGAACAGCATAATATAACATTTATGGTCGACATGGCAGGGCAAACATTTACTACGGTTTATGTTAGTGGAAGTTTTAATGGATGGAGTGGGACCTCTAATCCAATGGTTCAGGTTGGAGCAAGTACTGTCTATGCTGTTACTTTGCCTCTGGCAAATGGTACTCATGAATATAAATTTACAATTGACGATTGGGCTGGTCAAGAAAATTTCACTGAAGGTGATGTATGTACGGTGACAACCGGTGGATTTTCAAACAGATTATTAGTCGTTGATAACGCAGATCAAACTTTGGCAACATCTAATTATGATATGTGTGCAGAATCGTCTTCTAATCCAGGACCGCATTCTGTTACACTGCGTGTGAATATGAATAGCTATGGTGGTTCATTTACAACGGTTAATGTGAATGGTCAGAATCGTGCAGGTCAAGGATTTGGAAATTGGTGCGGTGGATGTATTCCTATGAATGACCTTGGTGGTGGTATTTGGGAAATTACCTTAGTATTGGAAGAATATAACTATCAGTTCAAATTTACAGTTGATGGTTGGACAGATCAAGAAAATTTCACATCGGGTGATCCTGAAACACATACGGATGGTGGATTTACAAATCGTTACATTCAAGTAGCTGGTGATATGACTAAAACCTTTATTTGGGATACGCCACAATCTTTCGCACTAGGTACAGATAATTTTGATTTGTCTGAAGTTAAATTGTATCCAAATCCAACAGAGAATCAATGGCAGGTAAGTTCTAAAGATGCTATTAAAAAGTTGGAAGTATTCAATTTACTTGGTAAAAGAGTACTTAGTATAACACCTAATACTAGAGTTGCAACAATAGTTGCTGACAGATTAAATTCAGGAATTTATTTAGCAAAAATAGAAACAGCTTCAGGTACAGGAGCAATGAAATTGATAAAAAAGTAGATTATAGCGGATTTCTAAATGTCAATTGCTAAACCCCAGCAATATTTCTTCGGAAGTAGTTGGGGTTTTTTTATGGATAATAGTTGCTTAAATGATAAATATCACTGTTTAATAATGATGGGTCTTGTAACTTTAATAGCTTAAACAGTGAATTATGAAAATCAAATCCATAAGTTGGTTATTCCTAATAACAATAGTAATTTGTTCATGTAATAGAAATGTTGAAAGTACTTTGAATACGAATAAATCATTAGCAATTGATAATACTTTTTCTGGACGAGTTGATTCCTTACTGACCTTAATGACTTTAGAAGAAAAGATTGGTCAAATGAATCAGTATAATGGATTTTGGGATGTTACTGGTCCAGTACCAGAAGGGGGTGATGCAGAAAAAAAATATGACCACTTACGAAAAGGATGGGTAGGCTCTATGTTAAATGTACATGGAGTAGAAAATGTTAGAAAGGTACAGCAAATAGCAGTTGAAGAATCACGACTTGGTATTCCACTTATTATAGGTTATGATGTGATTCATGGATTTAAAACAATTTCTCCAATACCTTTGGCCGAAGCAGCAAGTTGGGATTTAGATGCCATTGAACTATCCGCTAGGTTTGCCGCTTCTGAGGCAGCTGCATATGGTATTAACTGGACGTTTGGACCTATGGTAGATATCTCGAGAGATGCCAGATGGGGTCGGGTAATGGAAGGGGCAGGAGAAGATCCATTTTTAGGAAGTAGGGTGGCCGAAGCGCGTGTAAAAGGATTTCAAGGTAATAATCTATCAGAAATAAATACTATTGCAGCATGTGCTAAGCATTTTGCAGGATATGGTTTCGCCGAGGCAGGAAGAGATTATAATACCGTTGATATTGGGACGTCTACACTTTATAATCAGGTATTACCACCATTTAAGGCGGCTTCAGATGCTGGAGTCAAAACATTTATGAATGGGTTTAACATATTGAATGGTGTTCCAGTTACAGGAAGTACATTACTACAGCGGGAGATTCTAAAAGGCGAATGGGGATTTGAAGGATATGTAGTAACCGATTGGCGCTCTATTTATGAAATGGTAAATCATGGTTATGCCAAAGATCGTAAGCATGCTACCGAGTTGGCAATTAATGCCGGATCAGATATGGATATGGAAACCTATGGATATGTTGAAGAGCTCGTTGATCTCATTAAAGAGGGCAAAGTAGATGAAGCTTTAGTTGATGATGCCGTACGAAGGATACTGCATGTAAAGTTTGAATTGGGACTTTTTGATGACCCATACAAATATTGCTCAGAAGAACGTCAGAATGCAAGTGGTAACGAGCTACATCAAAAAGCTGTGCTTGAGATGGCGAAAAAATCAATAGTTTTATTAAAGAATGAGGGCCAACTATTGCCACTTAAAAAGAAAGGTCAAAAAATAGCCTTAATTGGAGGTTTGGCAGCAGATAAATCGAGTCCTCTTGGGAGCTGGAGAGGCGCATCAGCAGATGGAACTGCCGTTTCGGTATTAGAAGGAATGCAGCAGTACAAGGAGAATACGCTGGTTTATTCGAAAGGTGCAAATGTTACCGATGAGCCTCAGTACTTTGTAGTAGAAACTAAAGTTAGTTTTGATAAAAGTGGTTTTCCAGAAGCTATAGAAACTGCAAGAGATGCAGACATCGTTGTCATGGTACTCGGCGAACATGGATTTATGAGTGGTGAGGGTAGAAGTAGAACAGATATTGGTATTCCAGGTGTTCAGCAAGAATTATTGGAAGAGGTATATAAAGTAAATCAAAACATTGTTTTAGTTTTAAATAATGGGCGCCCGTTGGCAATTCCATGGGCAGCAGAGAATATTCCAGCTATCGTCGAAGCCTGGCATCTAGGAACCCAAAGCGGTCATGCCATTGCACAAGTATTGTACGGTGATTATAACCCAAGTGGCAAATTAACAATATCGTTCCCTAGGGCAGTTGGACAAGTGCCTATTATGTACAATAGATATAATACCGGAAGACCAGTAAACCGTGAAGGCAACGTCTTTTGGTCGCATTATATAGATGAAGAGCATACACCTCAATTCGCTTTTGGACATGGATTAAGCTATTCAGAATTCAGCTATAGTAATTTAAAAGTTGAAGTTCAATCTAGTAAAGAGGTTATTGTTACGGTAGATGTAAGCAATACCAGCAATGTCGATGGTAAAGAAGTTGTGCAACTGTACATTCA
>CAZAPO010000262.1:0-5704 GCA_964487005.1 uncultured Flavobacteriaceae bacterium | reverse complement strand
CGTCGGTTTGTGGCGCTACAACTTCTTCGCTTGCGGCAACATCTGCTTCTTCATTACTGCTAGTACCTCCAGCTAGCAAGGCAGTTACGTCTTCACCTTCATCACCAATAATTGCCAAAAGTTCATCAACCTTAGTTGTTTCTCCTTCTTGAACTCCAATATGCAAAAGTGTACCTTCATAGAAGGACTCAAATTCCATAGGAGCTTTATCGGTTTCTATTTCTGCCAGAATATCTCCTTCTGAAATTTTATCGCCCACTTTCTTTAACCATGAAGCTACTGTACCTTCTTCCATGGTATCACTTAAGCGAGGCATTGTGATAATTTCTGCCATAGTTTATAATTTATGTTGTAAAAATGGGTAATCTTCTTGTTCGTACACTGCGTCGTACATTACATTTTTTTCTGGCCACGGTGACTCTTCGGCAAATTTCTCGCATTCTTTTACCATATCTTTCACGCGCTGATCCATTTCAGCAATCTGATCTTCAGTGGCATATTTCTTTTCCAATAAAATGTCCTTTACCTGAGTAATTGGATCTATTTTCTTGTATTCTTCTACTTCTTCTTTTGTTCTATAATGCTGTGCGTCACTCATTGAATGTCCACGATATCTATAGGTTTTCATTTCTAGGAATGTTGGCCCATCTCCTCTTCGTGCACGTTCTACAGCTTCATAAACCGCCTCGGCAACTTTTACTGGATTCATACCATCTACAGGACCACATGGCATTTCATAACCTAATCCTAATTTCCAAATATCTGTATGATTAGCGGTACGTTCAACCGAAGTACCCATAGCATATCCATTATTTTCGCAAATAAATACTACTGGTAACTTCCAGTTCATTGCCATGTTAAAAGTTTCGTGCAACGATCCTTGACGTACAGCTCCATCACCCATATAACATAAAGTTACAGCTCCTGTTTCATTATACTTATCACCAAAAGCCATTCCAGCTCCTAGCGGAATCTGCCCTCCTACGATTCCATGACCTCCGTAAAAACCATGTTCTTTAGAAAAAATATGCATTGAACCACCCAACCCTTGTGAAGTTCCAGTACCTTTACCATACAATTCTGCCATGACTCTCTTTGGATCAACACCCATAGCTATTGGTTGCACATGGTTTCTGTAAGCCGTGATCATCTTGTCTTTAGATAAATCCATGGCATGAATAGCTCCTGCCAATACTGCTTCCTGACCATTATATAAATGAAGAAATCCTCTTACTTTTTGTTGAATATAAACTGCTGCCAGTTTATCTTCAAACTTTCTCCAAAACAGCATTTCTTCATACCATTTTAAATACGTCTCTTTAGTGATCTTTTGCATCGACTAATCTTGGTTTTAATTTAGCGAGTTACAAAAGTAATACTTTGGATGATATTCTAAAAAGTTAGCTGCTTAAAATTAAGTTTGAAAAGCGTTTTTGATATACTCAAACGTTATAGCTCAGATTTATCAAAAACCAATGGTAGTAAGTTTGCCAGTGAATCAGATTTCATAACCTTACCTGTCTCACCCATAAAATAGATCTCTATAGGTGTATCTTGGTTGACTTCATACTCAGCAATGGCTTGACGACAGGCTCCACAAGGTGGAATTGGACTATCTGTTTGATGCGTTTTTGATCCTGCAACGATGGCCATTTTTAAAATTTTTGCATTCGGAAATTTAGCGCCCTTATAGTAAATAGCAGTACGCTCTGCACATAAACCCGATGGATATGATGCGTTTTCTTGATTACTACCTATTATTATTTCATCATTATCTAAGAGCAAGGCGGCTCCTACAGTAAAATTTGAATAAGGAGCGTATGCCTTTGATCTGGCATCAAAAGCATGTCGCATAAGATCTTGAATATCTTGTGGTGTTTCTTGTAAAGAATCGTAAACATATAAGGTTGATTCTATCTTTACTTTTTTCATTAGAAACTATTTTAGACAAAAAAACTATTGTAAAATACAATAGTTTTTGAGATTATTTATGTGTAAACATTCTAATATTCTTCATATTCGCCATCTCCAAAGTTAAATGTGAGAGAAAAACGCAATGTGTTTTCTAACGGGCTTTGAACTTTAGACGCTGAGAATAAGTATGATAAATCTACATTAATTGTAGTGTATTTAAAACCAGCTCCTAATGCAAAGAATTTTCTAGCTCCTTTTTCTTCTGCTTCATTAAAATAACCCGCACGCAATGCAAATGAATCTTGATACTGATATTCTGCTCCTAGCGCCCAAGTAAACTCTTTTAATTCTTCACTAAATCCTCCTGGTGCATCACCAAACGATTGAAAAACTCCTTTAATAAAACTAACATCGTTTGATTTACCATCAATAATTACATTATCTGTTTCACTTATTAGGGTATCATCTACTGGTCCATCATATGTACCATTTCCATTATCGTCTTCAAATACTACTTCTCTTCCTAATACTGGTGGTGTTGGTACCAATAGCTTTGAAAATTCTGCTGTTACAGCCAGGGTGTTGTATTGGTCAAATATAAAATCAAAACCTCCACCTAGTCTTAAATTTGTTGGAATGAAATTTTCTCTACCAGCGTCATCATATTTTATTTTTGGCCCTAGATTTTGAATGGCAAATCCACCTCTCCAGCGTCCATTATAATTATCATATGCTGTTTCTTCACTTTGATAATAACCAGAAATATCTACTCCAATGGTACTTGCAGGTGCTGGATTAGCATCTACACCAATAATTTTTAAATCAGATCTTAAATAACGAAGCGCAACACCCATTGCAAATTGATCTGCCAATCTTAATGTATATGACAAATCCATAGTAAATTCATTTGGCTTTGCTATTCTAGGTGTATCATTTGGTCCATCTACAAGCTCGATCTCACCTAAACTAAAGTATTTGAAACTTCCTGCAAAAGCACTTCTTTCATTCAATCTATTAAAATAGGTTACTTGCCCAATCGAAATATCGTTAACCAGTTTACTCAAATAAGGAGTATAACTAACACCGAGACCAGACTTTGCTTCTGAAAAAGCATATTTTGACGGATTCCATTGCTGAGAATACACGTCGGCAGAAGTAGCAACTCCCATGTCTCCCATACCTGCTGCACGAGCATCTGCTGCAATTAACAAGAATGGAACTCCCGTAGTAATTACTCTACTGTCTTGCGAATACGGAATGATTTCGGTTAACGTTTGAGCACTAGACTGCATACAAAAGCCTAGAGCTATTAGGGCTAAAATGTAGTTTTTCATTTGTAGTTATTTATAGTTTTTTAAGGGCTCCTGTTAAAACCGTGTTATTATCTTGAAATGATAATAACGCTTTTTTTAACATTTTATTACATAAGTAATTTAATTGTTTGATTTAGGGTTTATCACTTGTTTGCAAATATAGTTATTATTATAGTATAACTAGTTTTTGCACCTTTTCTACTTGTTTATTCAATAGGTTTGAACGTACAATGAGTTTATATACATATACGCCTTTTCCTATCTTTTGGCCGTAATCGTCTCTTCCATCCCACACAATATCCCTCGAAACAGAGCTTGTAACCTTTGCTCCACCTGAGGTCTGACCATTTAATGTTCTAACCAATTTTCCTGAAACTGTAAATATTTGAACCGAAACATCTAAAACTTCAGAACTATTGTGGTTAAACCAAAACTCGGTGTAATTAACAAAAGGATTTGGATAATTCAATACATTATCGATAACAAGTGCCTCATTCTCGTCGTAAACCACAAATTGAATCTCTGAAGTCGATGAATTGTTGTAAACATCCCATGCTTTTAAGGTTAAGGTGTGTAATCCTGGTTCTAAGTCTCTCAGTGGGTATGAAACTGTTCCTTCTTGATAATTATCTACCTCTGTTTGGTAATAATCATTGAGTTTAAACGGATTTGTTTCATCGCCATCTAATATGGCTACAATATCATGACCAATACCACTAGCCGTATTGATACCATTCTCATCTTGTAATCTTGCAAGCAAGGTTGGAGATTCGTTGGTAATTCCGCCAGAAATAAAGCTCTCATCATTCATATAGAGATTTATAATTGGTCCCTCGTTATCTTCTGGAGCATTGTCATTAATACCTCCTATTTGAATATCAAAATTTGCTCCAGCCCTATCCTGCAAAAGATTATTGTGTTTGGCATACAAGCTCACTTTTCCATTCCCAACAGGTATACCAATATCTCGTGGCACCACAAAATTAACTTCAAAAATTCCATTATTTATAGTTGCCTGGCCTCTAAATATGGCTTCTCCTAGCGTTTTAAAATCAAGAATTACCGTTTGACCACCACTAACGGTACCGTCATTTGCCAAGGTCTGTCTATCAATTTCCTTATCAAATATGGTTGCCGATAATACACCATTGTAATCAGAAATTAAATTTCCTGACTCGTCTACAACTTCTCCTTCTATCTTAACCGTACTTAATGCCGAGAGCGCATCAATAGCACCTGTTATTGGTATATCATTCACTTCGGTAATTCTAATACTGGGTTTAGGCATTGCCAATTTCATGGCAGGATCACCAATAAAAAATACCAATCGTCTTTGTGAAACATTCGAGATTCCTGGATCGTTCTTGGTTAATCGCAGCGCTTCGGCCATTGAAGGATAGTCGTTAGAACCATAAGCAAATAAATAATCATCTAAGATCACATTAAAAGCCACTCCTACACTCACAAATATTTGACGTGTAGTGGTTATTAATCCTATTGCTCCACCATTCTTATTCCAATATAAATATTCTCCCGCTGTTGGTCTTAATGGATTATCAAACTTGGTATATTCACAAGTAACGGTAACAAAGCAATTGAGTTTACACGGGTTTTTTAGTTGTTGCGCATTGAGCTTATCAAAAATTCGTTCGCCTGCCAGTCCATCCTCTCCTCCATGCCCAAAATAATTGACTACTAAAGACCCCACCTCAACATTATCAAAAATGGCTTTATTTACCGAAGGATAACGCTCACCTCCAGCTGTAGACTCCTGCTGAAATGCATCGGTATGCACCTTTATGGCGTTCATAAAAGGTTTGTTTAACGTGATCTCATTAGCTATATCGTTGGTTGTTTGCTGCAAGATTCCTTCCCAGGACTCATCAACGTCATCTGAAATCATCATAAAATTATTACGCCAGCTTCCATAGGCATCACTTACATAATATGACGCTATTTTATCTACCATTTCTTTAGCGCGTTGTGGTGTATCGGCTAAAATTCTACCAACGGCAATATCTAATTTTTCTGAAGAATGCATGCTTCCTTCATTGATATCCATCATTCCAAAGAAATCGTCTGATACAAACGAACTGGATAGGCTAAAACTATTATAGGTGTGCCATGAGGGTACTACATTGGTATTATCGTTAATACGGTCTTTGTAGTCAAAAGAGGCGTCCCCAAACAAACAGAGGTATTTAATTCTTTTATCTGGTGCACTGGCATTATCATAAACATATTTTACCAGATTTCTAATTGCACTAACATCTTGATTCCCTGAACTAAACTCATTATAGATTTGTTGCAACTCGTATACCTTAACATTTAGTCCATATTGATCACGATTAATCTGTGCCAGACGCTCGGCCTGATTCAACATATCATTTCTGGCCACAATAATATAATCTACATCCTGAAACTGCCCTTGATTATCTTCAAAGATGGTTCCCTTTATATTTTGATTGGTCACCATT
>CAZAPO010000261.1:0-3045 GCA_964487005.1 uncultured Flavobacteriaceae bacterium | reverse complement strand
GGATATTATAGAAAAACTGCAGTGGCGCTACGCTACCAAGAAGTTTGACAACAATAAAATTATACCCCAAGATAAAATAAAGCGTATTAAAGAAGCCTTTAACTTAACGGCAACTTCTTACGGGATGCAACCAATAAAGTTACTCATCATTAAAAATAAAGCCTTACAAAAAGAACTGGTACCGCACTCGTTCAATCAGCAGCAAGTAGCACAAGCATCTCACTTGCTAGTGTTTTGTATTTCTGATATTACCGATGCTACCATCACCGCGTATTTTGATAGGGTAAAAACTATACGCAATACACCAGATGATATATTAACACCTTTTAAAGAGTATTTGTTAGAAAGCTTTTCTAAAAAGGATACTCATGAGCTTAAAACTTATGCAACCAAACAGGCGTATTTGGCCATGGGAAATTTGTTAACTGTTTGTGCTATTGAGGGTATAGATGCCTGCCCAATGGAAGGCTTTGAGCCAACTGCGTACGATGAGGTTTTAGCATTGGCTGATAAAGGATTGCAATCGGTACTTGCGATGCCCATAGGATATCGAGCGAAGGACGATATGTTTGCAACATTTAAAAAAGTAAGAAAAACAGTTGCTGAAAGTACTTTGGAATTGTAGCTTTGAGTTCCAAATTTGATTAGTATGCCTGGATTTGAATTGTTTGGCGATAAAGAACGTAAAGAAGTACTCGATGTACTTGATAATGGTGTTTTAATGCGTTATGGTTTTGATGCGATGCGCAATGGACACTGGAAGGCCAAAGAACTAGAAAGCTTACTCCAAGAAAAACTTCAGGTAAAACATGCACAGCTTGTTTCTAGTGGTACAGCAGCCGTTTCTATTGCCTTAGCAGCAGCAGGAATTGGTGCTGGAGATGAGGTGATCATGCCTGCATTTACGTTTGTAGCCAGCTTTGAAGCAATTATGGCTGTAGGTGCTACGCCCATAATTGTTGATATTGATAATACCCTTACCCTGGATATTGATGCGGTTAAAGAAGCTATTACACCCAACACCAAGGCGATAATGCCCGTACATATGTGCGGTAGTATGGCGAGAATAGATGCATTACTGGCCATATGCAAGGCACATGACTTATTACTAATAGAAGACTCCTCACAGGCCACCGGAGCAACGTACAAAGGGAAGCCCTTAGGTAGTTTTGGAGACATGGCATGCTTGTCTTTAGATTTTGTGAAGATTATTACCTGCGGTGAGGGAGGAGCTGTACTTACTAATAACGAGGCTTTTTATACCAATACCGATCATTTTAGTGACCACGGACACGATCATATTGGAAATGACCGCGGGGCAGAAGGACACCTGTTTTTAGGGTATAATTTTAGAATCTCTGAGTTGAATGCCGCGGTAGGACTGGCGCAATTACGCAGATTAGACGAGTTTGTGGCTGTTCAAAAAAAGAATTATGGTATTATAAAAAACGCACTTAGTGAAATACCAGAAGTAGTTTTTAGAACAGTGCCTGAGGGAGGAGAGGAGAGTTATTCCTTTTTAAGTTTCTTCTTACCCGATCTAGAAGCCGCACAAAAGGCCATGGAGGGCTTTAAACAGGGTGGCATTGATGGATGCTTTCATTATTTCAATAATAACTGGCATTACGTTAGAAAATGGGAACATTTAAAAGACCAAAACACCTTGTATCCATTATCGAAAGAGCTTAGCGATGGATTGGATTATTTAAAGACCAAATCCTTCACAAAATCAGATCAGTATATTCAGAGAAATATTTCTTGCCTTATCAAACTTTCGTGGACAGAAGATGAGGTGCGCGCTCGGGCAAACAACATGAAAGCAATTTTAAAAAACGTTCTCGCTTAATAATTTACGTAGTCAACAATTTCAAGTCCGTAACCAATCATTCCAACACGTCTTGTTTGTTGACTGTTAGAAATTAGGCGCATTTTGTGAATATTGATATCGTGCAATATTTGAGCACCAATTCCAAAATCTTTAGAATCCATTTCAATTCTTGGTGCTTTTACTACTTTTCCTGCTTCTTGAGATTCTTTTAAAACGGTAAGTCTTTTTAAAATGTTTCTAGATTCTAATTGCTGATTAATAAAGAGCACGGCACCTTTGCCTTCCTCATTTATAACCTTAAACATATCGTCCAATTTCTTATCGGCATTATTAGTTAAGGTACCAAGAATATCATTATTAATGAGCTTTGAGTTTACTCGAGTAAGCACTGGTTCATCCTTACTCCATGTGCCTTTTGTTAACGCTATATGTACTTGATTATTAGTGGTTTGTTGGTACGCTCTTAAACGAAAACTTCCAAACCTTGTTTCTACCTGAAAATCTTCTTTTTTCTCAATTAAAGAGTCGTGCTCCATTCTATAAGCAACGAGATCTTCAATAGAAATAATTTTAAGATCAAACTTTTTAGCCACTTTTACCAATTGTGGTAATCTAGCCATGGTACCATCTTCGTTAAGAATTTCTACCAATATTCCTGCAGGTTTAAATCCTGCCAAACGCGCTAAATCAACTGCCGCTTCTGTATGGCCTGTTCTACGTAAAACGCCTCCATTTTTTGCTTTTAGCGGGAATATATGTCCAGGTCGACCAAGATCATAAGGTTTGGTATTTTCATCTACTAAAGCCATGATAGTTTTTGCTCTATCGTGTACCGATATTCCTGTGGTACATCCATGACCAATTAAATCTACAGAAACCGTAAACTGTGTATGATGCAAAACAGTATTGTTTTTTACCATCATGTTTAAATCTAACTCTTCACATCTGTTCTCAGTAAGAGGTGCACATATTAATCCGCGTCCTTGAGCGGCCATAAAATTGATCATTTCAGGCGTCACCTTTTCGGCGGCAGCAATAAAGTCGCCTTCGTTTTCACGATTTTCATCATCAACAACTATAACCACCTTTCCTAGCCTTATATCGTTTATAGCATCCTCAATCGTATCTAGTTGAATTTCCATATCTGTAACCTGTGTGTTAAGCGTTATCATGGTAACCTATTTTGTGCAAAGATATTGCTTATTTTGAACCTATCT
>CAZAPO010000260.1:0-6098 GCA_964487005.1 uncultured Flavobacteriaceae bacterium | reverse complement strand
CAGTGTGTTGTCTAACTGTAAGACTATAGTATATGTACTCGCCGCAGTTACTCGAACTCTTGCGGTTTCATAACCTACATAACTTACAACTAAAACAGCTCCGTCTGTGACGTTAATTTCAAAATTCCCGTCAAAATCTGTACTTACTCCCTGAGTGGTATTTTCGATGAGTATCGATGCCCCTGGTAAAGGCTGATTTGTGTCATCTAAAACCGTCCCAGTAATTGTACGCTCTTGTGCCAGCATGGTAAACCCTGATAGCAACAATACAAATAAAGGATAAATTAGTTTCTTGTTCATATATATTAGTTAATTGATTAATTACTACTTAAGTAAGATTTTCATCATTTCTTTTGCTGATGTTTCAGCAATCTCGTTGATTCTATCTTTAGGTGTTTGGTCTCCAATCTCGTACGTTATTCCAACGGCTTTATGACCATATAAAAACCACCCTTTTGATACTGGTCTCGTGCTATTTGAGCTTGCTTCATTTACCTTGTAATCTGAAATATTGGCTTCCAAGGCTGTGAACCACGCATCAATAAATTCTGGACGAGCTGTACCCTCTCTTATCTCATTGGTGTAAAACACATCTTCGTAGGTTGAATGAAAATCAAGTCCCAATACCAATTGTGCATTGTAATCTTTAAGATGATCATTTATATATTTTGTTGCCTGTTTAACTTCCTTTTGACGATATACAGACCAATCGCGGTTGGTATCTATACCGTTAGCGTTATGCCTCCAATGTCCAAGGTCAACACCATCTGGATTCATAATTGGAAATGCTATAACATGATATTTGTCTAAAAATGTTTTCGATAGATCAGACTCTTTTAAAATTGTCTTCAAAAATGTTTTGAATGCAAAAAAACCTGTTACTTCTGGTGGATGCTGTCTTGTGAGAAGTACAATAACATCTTTTCCTTCTTTATTTCCGTTTCCAATATTAATTACTGGCAAGGTTCTTCCTAATGTCGATTTGCCAAATTCATCGATCTGGACATAAGATTCTTTTCCATTAATGGCGTCCAAATACCATTCTTTTACATCTGTTGACGATTGAATTTCTTGCGCTGCGACTACCTTAGGATTTTTACTAATATTAAGCCTTAGCGTGGTTTTCTTATTGTGTTCTATGACTTGCGTTGAATCAACAATCTTCCATGTTCCATCTTCTTTAAGTTTAGGAATATATCTATGATCGTAATCTTTTGGATAGTTAAATGAAAAGTAAATTGTTTTTGGTGTGTCTGACCAAACTTTAAAGGCATAGTACGCACTGTTATTTATGGGTGCATTTTCTGGGTAAAAATGAAGGTCAACAAGGGTGTCATTGACTTTTGAAACGTTATTTAATCTGGCACCATCAAACTCATTGCTTATATAAAGACCAATATCATTTAATTGATATGTTTTCTTTTGTTGTGTATATATTTTTTTAGATCTGGTATCAACCGGAGTTTCAAACTTAACCTTAGGTGGAGAAGCACATGCGATTACGCAAAGGCAAATAATAGCAATGACGATATGAAACCGTTTACGAGCAGTCATACATTTTTTGATTGATTCATAAATCTAAAACTTTTTTTCTGAATAGAATTCAATTTTAACAGTACTTTATTGTCAAATATTTTCATTTTATCTATAAATAATAAATTTAAACTATTTTAGCGCCAATAAGAGCATACCAATTTCATAAATAATAAGCATACCAATTTTTGGCCTATAATTTTAAACATATCCTGGAGCAGTTAGGTTTCGATTCTCAAAGTAAAAAAGGGATTTTGTACATAAGTCTTTTTAATACCATTAAGAAGGGAATAGACAAACAAATTTTCACCTATAATTCTAAACTCCCTCCTTCTCGAATATTGGCTCAAGACCTTAATATTTCTAGAAGCACAGTAAATAAAGCTTATGAAATGCTTTCTCTAGACAATTATGTAAAACCAAAAATTGGATCTGGATATTATGTAAATGTGGTTGGTGATTCTGAAACCAATTTAATACTTGTAGGTCAAAAAAACAGAGGACAGTTTCCTGCTATTTCTCAACGCGGACTTTCATTTAAGCAGCATGTGCAAATCTCAAAAAACAATTCTTCCACCAAGGGAATTGCTTTTCGCCCTGGGTTACCCCCTTTAGACGTATTTCCAACGACACAATGGAAAAACATTACTCATGGCTATTGGAAAACGGTGAGGTCTTCTGAATTGGCATATCCAACAAATATGAATCTCCCCGAATTACAAAAAAGTATTGCTCATTACCTTAGGATCTACAGAAACATTATATGTGATCCAAACCATATTATTATTACTACAGGAGCACTTCATTCATTATCATTAATCTGTGACGCATTGATTGACAAGGAAGATTCTGTTGTACTAGAAAACCCCTCATTCCCGAGTGTATATCAGCTTTGTAAAAGTATGAATGCAACAATTCAAAGAGCTGACCTCGACAAAGAAGGAGTGACCCTAGAATCTCTTAATGTTGACAACCCAAAGTTTATTTATACTACTCCATCAAATCAGTATCCGCTAGGAGTTAAAATGAGTTTAGCACGAAAGAAGGAACTTCTAAAATGGAGTTCTACTCATAAGACCTTAGTTATTGAAGACGATTACGATCATGAATTTAGCAACTGGAAATCACCGTCTTCATCTATTTATAGCCTCGATATTGAAAATCGAGTTATCTATGTAGGTACTTTTAACAAATTATTGCACCCTTCTATTAGAATTGGATATATGATTGTACCTCCGTATTTACTTGACACCATTTTGTCTCTATCGCAACAATCGTATAGATTTGTTTCGGTAACTCTTCAAAAATCTCTAAATAGATTTATTACCAAAGGATACCTTAATA
This sequence comes from uncultured Flavobacteriaceae bacterium, assembly GCA_964487005.1. Classification (GTDB taxonomy): domain Bacteria; phylum Bacteroidota; class Bacteroidia; order Flavobacteriales; family Flavobacteriaceae; genus CAZAPO01. The sequence continues at coordinate 3,221 of CAZAPO010000260.1, read as the reverse complement.
AGCATATAAGAAACATCATCGATGTATCTCTTGAAAGAAAGGAAGTTTTTACCAATCACTTTCTAAACACTTTCCAAGATGCAATTACCATTGATCCAAGCAATCAAGGACTGCACCTCATTGGTAGATTTAATGATAAAATAAATGACCAGTTATTTTCGGAATACTTATTACAATCAAATATTGTAACGCACCCTCTTAGTGCCTATTTTAGAAAAAACAGTATTAACAGAGGTCTAGTAATGGGGTATTCTTCTGTAAATAACAAGGTTATCAAAGAAACCATCGATAAACTAAAAAAATGTTATTTAGAGTTTATGGATTCTAATGTGAGAAAAACAGTTTAAACTATACTCATTTATTACTACCACCCAATACCGTAATCTTCTCCAAAATTACTTGAGCCGCCCCAAAAACTTCCATGTTTCCAATCAAAGAATACGGCGTTTATTGGTCCTGATGTTCGTGGTCTAACTACTAATGTATATCCCATTTTTTTAAGCTGTTCTCTAACAAATGCTGGAGTATCTTCATTAATTAATAATCTTCCTGGTTGGCTTTCATGCTTTGCGAAAGAGCCTTTCATTTGAAAACTATTAATGTTTGGCGCCTCAACAGCCTCTTGAACATTCATATTAAACTCTACCATATTCAAGAAAAACTGCAATAGATTTTGGTCTTGTGAATCTCCACCTTGAACCGCAAACGATAAAAATGGTTTCCCATCTTTTAATGCTATGGTAGGTGTTAGGGTGGCCCTTGGGCGTTTGCCTGGTTCTATAACATTGTACGGGTTCTCGGCTGGATCTAAAACAAAACTCTGTGCTCTTTGGCTTAGACCAATTCCTGTATCTCCTGCTATTACTGCTGGTACCCAACCTCCACTTGGAGTAATGGAAACCACCCAACCCTCTTTGTCTACGGCTTGTATGGAGGTGGTCCCATTGTATATTTCAGAATTTGGAAAATGTTCTTGCTGAAAGTTACCCTCTATACTTCCTACCTTAGCGTCTTTTAATTTTTCACTTGACCATTTTTCTAGATATTTCGTAAAAGGATTAACTTCATTTTGAAACGGATATGGATCACCTGGCTTCACATTGGCATCGTTTTTAGTCCAATTGATTTCCTTAATTCTTGACTTGGCATATTCTTTTGAGAGTAAGCCTTCCATAGGTTCTTTAGGATCAAAATAAGGGTCACCATAATAAAAGTCTCTGTCGGCAAAACACATATTCATTATTTGATATAATGTATGGATATACTTGGTAGAATTATAACCCATTGATTTTATATCTAGTTGCTCTGCCATGTTAAGTGCTTGCAGCATTACCGGGCTTTGTACCCAAGAAGTTAATTTGTACACTTCTATATCTTTATAGGTCACCATTTCTGGTTCTTCAATTTTCACTTCCCAATTGGCTAAATCTTCTTTGGTTATTAACCCACCTTGTTCTTGCACTCCTTTTACAAATGCATCTGCTATATCACCTTTGTAAAATCTATCATAAGCTGCATAAATGGCTTCTTTTCTAGATTTCCCAGCTTTTAAAGCTTCGCTTTCTGCCGCTATTAATTTGGATAGCATTGCCAGAAGATCTTTCTGTACAAAAATTTCACCTGCGAATGGTGCTTCTCTTTCTTCATTCCCCAAATTAGTTAAGAAGGTTTTTTTAGAATAGGGCCATTCTTTTATCCTTTCTTTAGAACCTTCTATACGCAAGGCCGTTTGATCTTCCATAGGGTAACCTTCTGCCATTTGCATTGCAGGGGCTAATACTTGTTTTAAACTCATGGTTCCATATTCTGCCAACATGGTCATTAACCCACCTGGTGTTCCAGGGGTTACTGCCGCCAACGGACCATATTGTGGAGGGTATTCCATGCCCTTTTCTTTGTAAAATTCTGGAGTCGCTCCTGTAGGAGCAACACCTAGAGCATTGATCCCTATTACTTTTTTGGTATGTGGGTTATATATTAATGCTTGTGTTTCTCCACCCCATGATAAGACATCCCACATTGTGGAGGTAGCTGCTAGCATTGCACATGAAGCATCAATGGCATTTCCTCCCTGATTAAAAATGGTAGCTCCTGCGGTAGCACCCAGAGGTTTCCCTGTTATTGCAAGCCAATGCTTTGCATGCAACACCGGTTTTTGGGTTGGCTGAGCGTATCCAGAAAAACTGTAAAGAAGGGCAATTAAGAATAAATGTTGTATTCGCATAGTTGGTTGATTTTCATTAAAAATACGGATTTATACAAACAAAAAAGGCTCTTCTAAATGAAAAGCCTTTATATTATTTTTTAGTGCAGTTTATTCTCCTCCACTTCCTCTACCAAGGAACCAACCAATTACACCTCCAACGATGGCAGAAAGTATTGTCATAACAACAATATCCACAATTGTTCCTGTTAGATTAGAAAGATGTGTTGATCCTAACTGAATCAAATCGAATGAAGCACCAATTAAAAAGCCTAAAAGCGCTCCCGCTTTTGCTCCGGTTGCAAAGGTGGTAATCCCAGCCCATCGACCAAAAATTGTTGCAAAAAGTAAACCCCAGGTTACATGACCCAAAATCATTGGAATCCATTGCATTTCATCGTCTCCTCTCATTACTCCAGTAGCAGAACCTGAATTTTCCATAAAAAAATCGGTGAGTGCCATACCATATACAAGATATCCAAGTATAAAGGCAACTACTGCACCCACTAAACCAGCAGTAAAAATTTTGTTGTTAGACATACTTAAAAGTTTTAGTTAGTAATTCTCAGTATTATACTGATTAACTAAAAATAGTAAATTTTTATCATTTGCTTGATTTTCAAGGCTATAAGAATTCAAAAAAACTTAATACCTTTAATAATCTTAAACTAACTAATCATGAAAAAAATCATTCTCTCTTTAATTTGCTCCTTCTTCCTATTTGCACTAAACGCTCAAAATGTTCTTGGTGCTTGGGAAGCTTATACTACTAATGATGCAGGTGAAAAAATTAAAATGGTGGTGATCTTTTCTGAAGGTTTTCAGGCCGCTACTTACTTTCATGCAGAGACTGGCAAATTTATAAGTACTAATGGTGGTAAATGGGTATTAGATGGCAATACGATGACCGAGACCATTGAATTTGACACTGAAACTCCTGAACGTGTTGGAAGTCAAGTGAGTTTTGATATTGAATTTAAAGAAGGAATGAGAGAAATTAGGGGTTGTATGTTTGAGA
>CAZAPO010000259.1:0-4809 GCA_964487005.1 uncultured Flavobacteriaceae bacterium | reverse complement strand
CTTTAACCATTAGTAATATTTTTCTAGGACGAGCTAAGGAATCAACAAATTTTTTGGCATCTGTATAGCCCATAAGCAGGTCATTTTTGGCTGACTCCAAAAAATTTGAAACTACATTTTTTTCATTTGGAGTATCAATGTTATAAACACTTAAAGAAAATCCTTTATTTAGCATATTAAGCGCTAAACTTTTTCCCATTACTCCTAAACCATAAACGCCAAAGTATGAGTTGTGATTCTTGGTCAAGTTTGCTAAAATTTTTTTAACAATTTCGGTAGGTGTTGAGGTATTGCTAACATGAATTCCATAATTTGGAGTTTCTAAAGTGTTAAATTGTGATTGCAATAGTTCTAAAGGCATAAAATGGTCTTTTCGGTCAAGCATGCGTTCTTTGATTAAATCAAAATCTGCCTTTAAATACACCCAATCAATAAAAATTCCCTCAGACAAAATTTCTCGATAAGATTCTTTAAGTGCAGAACAAGCCAATACCGCACCACTATTCTTATGGGCAATTAAATGCCGATTTAGATTTTGAAGCCACGGTAGCCTGTCTTCATCGTTAAGTGGGATACCGTTACTCATTTTTTCGATATTGCTTTTAGGATGAAAATCGTCGGCATCAAAAAATGGAATATCTAGTGCTAAAGCAAGTTGTTTCCCTATTGTGGTTTTTCCCGAACCACTTACGCCCATTACAATTATTAGTTCTTTCAAATTACTGCTTAAAAAAGTTAGAAGGTACACCCTTAACATCAAGCGCTACCTTAAATATTGACCCCGCTTTTGGTAATTGCTCTTCTTCTTCAGCGCTCATACCCAAACTTGCCGTTGTTATGTACATCACATCTAAATTTTCACCACCAAACGCACAGGCAGTAACATTTTTTGCCGGAACTTCAATTTCACCAATAACCTTTCCAGTTTCTGGATCAAATCTTAATACAGCATTACCACTCCACATTCCTACCCAAAGTTTATCTTCTTCATCAATGGTCATTCCATCGGGAAAACCCATTTCACTTTGAACCTTAACAACAACGCGTTCATTAGAAATAGCACCAGAAGTATCATCATAATCGTAGGCTTTAATTTCGGCCGTTGGTGTATCAATATAATACATAGTCTTTCTGTCTTTAGACCAAACAATTCCGTTTGAAATGGTCACACTATCTTTCTTTGCAATATATTCCAGCTTTTGATCTACCATAAATAGTTTTGCTGCACCCTTAGTTTGATTAAAATGCATTGAACCTACCCATAGCCTCCCCGAAGGATCGCATTTCCCATCATTTAGCCTACTCCCTTCCAAATCTGCACTCATATCGGTGAGCATCTTGGTTTCACCAGTTTTCAAATCCATGGAGTGGATACCATTTTCCATGGCAAGAATTACTTCATTTGCAGTATACGGTACCACAGTTCCAGCCCTGCTAGGTGTTGGATATACTTTGTTTGTGCCAGAAGATGGATTAAAAATATTAAAAGTTTTACCCTCAATATCTACCCAGTAAAACTCTTTCGTGGTATGATTCCATAAAGCACCTTCACCTAGTGCTGCTTTTATCTCGTAGGCTACTTGCGCTTTATAAATTGGCATTTCTTCTTCTTGATTTGAATGGTTTTTACAACTACAAACTGAAACAATTAATAAAAGGAATAAAATCCTTGTAAATGGGCTGGTCATGAGTCTTAAATAGTATTTATTTCGGTTGATTAAGACAGTAATATAGCCAATATATGTTTAAGGCAACACATGAAATGAGCATAATTAAATATTCTATGGATAAAACTAATTATCAATTCAAAAAAGATAATTTAAGCAAGTAATTATTAAGAAATCATTAATGTTAGACCTTAAAGTAATTTTAAAAAATTGCGACAATTAATGTAAAGGTTGGCAACATTTGTTTAGAGTAAGATCAATCAAAAAAATGAAAAATTTCATGTACATTTGAGTTTAACCATATAACCAACCAATCATGAAAAGATACATTTCTTTTATTGCCCTTTTCTTTATTTTGTTTTCGATGGCGGCACAAGAGGCTGACAATTATTTTAAACCTTTAAAGTATCGAAATATTGGACCTTTTAGAGGAGGTCGTTCAGTAGGTTCATCTGGTGTTGTTGGAGATCCATTAACTTATTATATGGGTACTACAGGTGGAGGACTGTGGAAAACAGATGATGCAGGTCAGCGTTGGACAAATATTTCAGATGGTTATTTTAAAACAGGATCAGTAGGAGCAGTCGCAGTTTCAGAATCAAACCCTAATATAGTTTATGTTGGTATGGGAGAGCATGCAGTACGTGGGGTAATGACTTCTTATGGTGATGGCGTTTACAAATCTACTGATGCTGGTAAAACATGGATGCATATTGGTTTAAAAGCAACGCAGCATATTTCTAGAATTGTAATTCATCCAACCAATCCAGATATTGTACTTGTTGCGGCTCAAGGTGCATTGCATGGTCCTACCAAAGAGCGTGGAATTTATAAAACTACCGATGGTGGTAAAACCTGGAAGAATGTACTTTATGTAAATGATATGACGGGTGGTGTAGAATTATCGATGGACATGAATACACCAGAGGTAATATATGCTGCTATGTGGCACCATCAACGTAAACCGTGGGTAGTTATTAGTGGAGGTGAAGGAAGCGGACTCTATAAGTCAATTGATGGAGGTGAAACCTGGAATAAGATTCATAATGGATTACCTAAAGAATTGGGTAAAATGGCGATTGCCGTTTGTCGCTCAAACTCAAATAAACTGTATGCCTTAATAGAAAGTGATAGTAACAAAGATTTAGGTGGGTTGTTTGTATCTAATAATGCAGGGCAAAGTTGGTATAGAGTTAGTGATGACAATAGGTTAACCCAACGCGCTTGGTATTATATAGAAGTATTTCCAGATCCTAAGGATGAAAATACTGTTTATGTGTTAAGTGCACCTAATTTAAGATCTATAGATGGTGGTAAAACATGGGAGGTATTAGGAGGTACGCACGGTGATTATCATGATCTTTGGATTAATCCTAATAACTCGAATAACATGGTAATTTCAAATGACGGAGGGGCAGCAATTACGTTTAATCAAGGTAAAACATGGTCAACACAAACAAACATGTCAACCGCACAGATTTACCGCATAAATACAGATAATCTTTTTCCATACAATATTTATGGTGGACAACAGGATAATACTTCAGTAAAAATTGCAAGTTTATCAACTGGACGATGGAGTATTGGTAGGGAAGATTGGAGTTACGCAGCAGGAGGCGAAAGTGCATTTCTAGCCTTTGATAAAGATGATCCAAGGTATGTGATGGGTGGTGTCTATTTAGGATATATTGAGGTAAAAGACATGCTATCTAAATCAAGTACTAATATTATGGCGAAACCAAATCAATGGTTAGGAAGAGAAGCCCGTGATATGGAATACTTATTTAATTGGAATGCACCAATTATACATTCCATGCATGAAAAAGGAACATTTTTTCATTCTGCAAATAAGGTTTTAAAGACGACAGATATGGGAAAATCCTGGGTTGAATTTTCTCCAGATTTGACGCGTGATATTGATGAAAAGCAGGGTAATGGGGGTGCTCCGTATACAAATGAAGCCGTGGGAGCCGAAAACTATGGTACAATAGCATATATGATCGAATCACCTCACGAAAAAGGAGTTTATTATACGGGTAGTGATGATGGATATGTTCATGTAACAAGAGATAATGGGCAGTCTTGGCAAAATATTACTCCAAAAGGATTGGGTGAAACCTTGGTGAATGCCATTGATGTTTCCCCTCATGATCCAGCCACTGTTTATATGGCAACTACTAAGTACAAGTTTAATGATTATACTCCAGCTCTTTTTAAATCTACCGACTATGGTAGGAGTTGGAAAAATATTTCTGAAGGGATACCTTATGGAGCTTATACACGGGTAGTTCGCGAAGATCAAAATAAAAAGGGATTGTTGTATGCTGGCACCGAATTAGGTGTTTATATTTCATGGAATGATGGAGGAAATTGGGAACCATTGCAACTCAATTTACCTATAACACCAATTACAGATTTAAAAGTACACCAAAATGATCTAGTAGTTGCGACTTCAGGTCGTGGTTTCTGGGTATTGGACGATTTAATGTTGTTGTCTCAAGCACGTGCTAAAAATGAATTGAAATTATATGAACCAGAACCAACTATTAATGGCTTTTGGGGTAGCCCATTAAGCTTTAATAACCCCTCGTTTGATGGAACAAACGCATTTGAAGGTGTAAATCCAGCAAATGGGGTGGTAGTGTATTATCACCTTCCGAAGTTAGATAAGGAGGACGAGGTTATTTTAGAAATTAGAAACGCAAATGGAACAGTAATTAATACGATTACATCTACCAGAGATAAAAATTACAGAAGGTGGGATGGTGGACCACCACCAGCTGCTACACTTTCCAAAAGGGAAGGTTTAAATAGATTTGTTTGGGATTTTAGTTACCCAATAATGCCAGGAGTTCCTGGAGTTTATATTGAAGCTAATTACCGAGGACATCGTGTAGGTCCAGGAACTTATAGTTTAACGCTTAAAACCGGTGGAAATTCTGTAACAACCCAGGCTGTGATCAAGGAGAACCCACAGTATGAAACTAAACCAGGACAATACGAAGAGTACGATGCCTTTATGACTGAGATGGAACTTACACTCACCGATATGCATAATAAAGTGAATACCCTTTATAAAGCTCAAAAACAATTAAAGGGTATTATTGGGTCTTTAAAGAAAAATGGGAACACCAATTTAGCA
>CAZAPO010000258.1:0-5647 GCA_964487005.1 uncultured Flavobacteriaceae bacterium | reverse complement strand
ATCTTTACAGTCGCCATAGCGTTTATCACAAACACTCGCTGCTCCGCGTGGGATAAAACCTCCTAATCCATCTTCAAAAGCAACATAGGTTATATTGTCTTGTACCCAGTTAAAAATGGCCATTGCTTTTTCGCGATTGGTAGTTAAACCTTTGGTAACATCGTCTGTAATGCTGTATACTCTTTCTAAAGAACTCTCATCTATTTGATCCACTAAAGAGGCATACCAACTATATAAATCTTTGACATCTCCAAGAATATTAAAACTCTCACCTTTGACCTCGTAACTTTTAATATACACAATCACGTGAGGCAAGTAGTAGAGTGCCGCTTCGCTTCGGTCTTCAGATTGAAACCCTTCTACATTGTCAACAGTCCATGTATATACATTGCCAGTTTCTGTTGCTTCTTTAGAAAATTTAAGATCAATATTATCTGTGTTAAAATCTATATAGCCAATAGATACGTTCTTTGGAAACTCGATTGATAATTTTGCACTTTTGGTTGGAACAAATGTTCCAAACCTAAATAATCCCAAAAATCTTGGGTCTTTAAGTACCTCGGTATAGCTTAGGTTGGTGATAGCACCTTTTGTTACCGCAGGAAACGTAAAGTTTTTTGATTCTTGATCGCTATAAAAGATGCCGTTATCAAATTCACGTTTGGTTTCAATGTAATCTACAGCAACCTTTTTATTGGCCTGTGGTAATTCTGTAAAGGCTTCAATATTTTCAATAGAGGTGAAGCTGTCATAACCAATAGATTCATTGGCGAAATACAACTTTTTTGCTGTTAAATACTGCGCTTGTTCAGATATGTTTTTTGCAATATCAAACTTTTTGTTATTCAATTGAATTTTGATATGCTCATGCCGTTTTAGGTAAATATAATCTTCACCAGAAAAATCTTGTGCGTTTAAAACAAAAGGCAAGCATAGCAAAAATGCTAGAATAGGTTTTATGATTTTTGGCATAGACCTCAAATATATTTTTTTAATTACAAACAATTAACACCTAATTCGTTAAAAATAGTATAATTTTGGCACATCTAATACCGTACCAAAAATGATTCCAAAGTACAATAAAGTTCATAATCGTTTTAAGTTAAATGGTTACCATTTTGATCGCGATAGTCTATTAAGTGTTGCCTACAGTTTTATTAAGGAAGGTGATCATTATGAAAAAGATACCGGAGACTTCTTACTTAATTGGATGGACGATAACGATTATATAGAGGTGAAAACATCGGGATCTACGGGTAATCCCAAAGTAATTCGACTCGATAAACAAGCCATGGTGAGATCTGCAGTTGCTACTGGTGACTATTTTAATTTAGAGCCTGGCAACCGCGCTTTACATTGTTTACCTACCAACTACGTTGCAGGTAAGATGATGTTAGTAAGAGCAATAATTTTGGGATTAGAGATTGATATTGTAACCCCTTCTTCACATCCCTTAGATTTCGCTAAAGGCACATATGATTTTTGTGCCATGGTGCCAATGCAGTTGTGTAACTCAATGGTTAATATTGACCGAATACATAAATTAATTGTTGGAGGTTCTCCTATTTCAGATGAATTAATAAAAAGAGTACAAGGAGTAAAAAGTCACGTTTTTGAAACCTATGGAATGACAGAGACTATTACCCATGTAGCAGCAAGGCCATTAAATTATTTGAGTTCTACAGAGATTCCACCGTACAAGGCTTTTCCAAATGTAAGTTTAGAAACTGATGATAGAGATTGCTTAGTTATTACGGCCGATTACCTAAACGTAGACCATATAGTTACCAATGATGTTGTTAAGTTGGTGGCCGATGATGCCTTTGAATTGATGGGAAGAGTTGACAACGTGATTAATTCTGGTGGTGTTAAGTTGTTTCCAGAACTTATTGAGAATAAATTAAGCGCAAAGATCAAGCATCGCTTTTTTATTGCTGCCGAAGAAGACCTTGAATTAGGGCAAAAAGTTGTGCTCGTGGTTGAGTCTGATCAAAATACCATAGACCCACAAGCATTTGACTTATTGGATAAATATGAAATTCCGAAACAAGTTTATGCTGTTACCCCTTTTGCCGAAACAGATTCAGGTAAAATACAGCGAGCAAAAACACTAGAATTATTGTCTAAATAAGTATTTAATAGGTAGCTCATTGTAAGTCAATAAAATTTCAATAATTTTATAAGCTAACCAACCTTATAATACAATGAGAAGAATTGTTCTAATTCTATTAATTTTTAGTTTTTACGCAAATTCACAGCAAATTTTACCAGAAAGAGCGCGCGCCGCTGTTGTGGACGAAATTCTTGCCGATAGATTTAACAATCTGCTTCCAAAATTAATGGACAGAACTGGAATTGATATGTGGATTCTAATTTCGCGTGAATATAATGAAGATCCAGTCTTAAAAACCATGTTACCTGCAACTTGGTTAAATGCTCGTAGAAGAACAATCATACTTTTTTATAGAGATAAGGAAAAAGATACCATAGATAAGCTGGCAGTTGCACGCTATAATTTTGGAGAAAATATATTTTCAGCCTGGGATAAGGATAAAGAACCCAACCAATGGAAAAGATTAATGCAGTTAATAGAAGAACGCAGTCCAAATAAAATAGGACTTAATTTTTCTAAGTATTTTAATATAGCCGATGGTCTTGATAAAACAGATCATGAAGAATTCATGGAGTATTTACCAAAATCGTATCATTCAAAAGTAGTTTCTGCGCAACCATTGGCAACAGCATGGATTGAGACCAGAACACCTAGAGAGATGGTAATATTTAATCAGTTGGTAGATATTACCCACGATATTATTGCCGAGGCGTTCTCAGAAAAGGTGATCACACCAGGAATTACAACAACTACAGATGTGGAGTGGTGGATGCGAGATAAAGTTACAGCACTAGGTTTAGAGACTTGGTTTCACCCAAGTGTTGATGTGCAAAGAAGTAATGAGGTTTTAGGAAATCACTTGTATTCATTTTCTAACCGACCCGAAAAAATGGTGATACTTCCGGGAGATCTTTTACATTGTGATTTTGGAATCACCTACTTACGATTAAATACCGATTGTCAGGAGCTCGCTTACGTTTTAAAACCAAATGAAACTGTGCCACCAACGTACTTGGTAAATGCATTGAAAGATGGCAATAGGGTCCAAGATATTTTTACGAATAATTTTATCACTGGAGCCACCGGAAATCAGATCTTATTAAAATCGTTAAAGGAAGCTAAGGAAGAGGGGCTTAGGCCATCAATTTACACCCATCCATTAGGTTCTTATGGACATTCATCTGGCACAACACTCGGTATGTGGGATGCCCAAGGAGGAGTGAAGGGAACAGGTGATTATCCAATGTTTCCAAACACAGTTTATGCAATAGAGTTGAATACCACTGTCAATATTCCAGAATGGAAAAGAGACATTAGAATTATGCTCGAAGAAGCAGGTTTTTATGGTGAAGATGGTTTTAGATATGTAAATGGTAGACAAACTAAATTATTAGTCATACCGAGACTTAAAGACCATCAAGGCAATTAAATTACTGTTGCATTTTAAAATAGTAATCGGCAGATCGTTTACCAGATCCATACAGTAAAAAGAAAATACAAAGTAATAATGTAACAACAGCCATTATCAAATCTGTTGTATGCATATCACCACTAAAATTAATGATTACGGCACCAATAATTATTGGTAACTGAGCAATTACTGCCCATCTTGTTAACAGTCCAAAAATTATTAAAAGGCCACCAATGAGATGTGCAGGAGCCACATAGTGGATGGCAATCATACTACCTCCTAAATTTTGGAACGGTTTAATTAAATCGATTAATATTTGGGTGTTTCCCATAAAGGTAAGTCCCTTTACAAATAAGAATACACCTAATGCAATTCGTAGTAGGTCAAGCGGGAGATAAGTGTGTCTATTTGCCCATTTGTTCAAAGACTTAACAGTTCCCATGCCAATAAAATTAAAGTTTAGATGCTATAAGATACTGAAATTTAATGAGATAAAGAAGCGTCTCACCCTGTATTGTGTTCAGGAATATGCTGAAAATTAATCTTGATAATATGTTAAATTAGTTAGCAGACCTTTCAAAAATTTGTAAATTTAAAACAAACAATACACTATGAAGAGGATATATTTATCAATGCTATTAATCTTTTTCGTTGGTTTTTCATTTGCTCAAAAAAATGTAGCAATTTATTGGGATGCTTCCTATTCTATGAAAGATAGAAAATTGAACAAGGAACTGGAATACCTAAACAATTACTTCAAGAAGTATAATGAGGCAAATGTCAAATTGGTTATGTTTAGTAATTCAGTAATCTTAGAAGGTAACTATGAAGTTAGGGGTGCAGATTGGAATGGCTTAAAGGATGAATTGACAAATACAGTTTACGATGGCGCAACATCATATACTGGCTTATTTAAAGAAGATGTTGAAGAATTCTTATTGTTTACTGATGGGCTTGAAAACTTGAATAAATTTAAGCCACCAAACACAAAGCCAATTCACATTATTTCAAGTTCTAAAAACGCTAATTCCATTGGCTTAAAACTAGCTGCAGATTTATCATCGGGAAGTTTTGTTTTTCTTACCGATGAGATTAAAAGACCCACGCAACTAAATAAAGTTGTATCGTCAACAACAAGCGTTGAAAAGGGTTATGTTGCAGGAATTGTTTCTGGAGTGGAAGGGCCATTGTCAGACGTAAGTGTTCTAAATAAAACCTTGAATATTGGTGCTGCAACTTTAAATGATGGAAGTTTTAAAATTAAAGCAACACCAGGAGATGTCTTAGAGTTCTCATATGTAGGTAAGAAAACTGTTGCAGTTGATGTTACCGAAGCAAACACTTTGCAAATAACATTGGGCGATCTCCAAGAAAATTTAGAAGAAGTTGTAGTTACTCAAAAAGTTGAGAATGACGATACTGTTGTAACCGCATTTGGAGAAGTGAATAGAGATAAAGTAGGTTATGCCACGCAAACTATCGACGATACAGATCTTCCAGTCACAGCCACCGATGCCACCAACACCATCGTGGGAAAATTTTCAGGATTAGACCTTAATTTAAATGAAGATATAAGTAAATTTAAAGGTAGAGGTAGTAGTTTATTATTATCTGAACATGGCTTAATTGTAATTGATGGCGTACAGATGGAACGCACGACAATGAGTTTTGGATCGGGTAATACTCAAGGTACTCCTTTTCATGCGATAACTAGTCATATAGACCCTCAAAATATAGAAAGCATAACCTTGTTAAAAGGACTTGCTGCAACAAATAGATATGGTACACAAGGGAATAATGGTGTATTAGTTATTACAACCAAATTAGCTTCGGCAAGAAAGGCCACAAAAAAGAACGATATACCTCTAGGGACAACTGCTACCTATTCAGGAAACGCCGAGCAGCTTCAAGATTTACCAGATGTGGCTTATATCAATAGATTAAAGAATGCAGTAGATGTTAACGAGGCGTTTAGTATATATTTACAAGAACGTGAAACACATGGAGATAATGCATCATTTTATATAGATTGTCACGACTATTTTAAAGGATGGAATAATGATTTAATATCGAGTAGGGTATTGTCTAATGTTTATGAAATAGGATTTGATGATGCTATAGCA
>CAZAPO010000257.1:0-19721 GCA_964487005.1 uncultured Flavobacteriaceae bacterium | reverse complement strand
GTAAAGATTTTGAAGGTTGGTGTACTCAAGCCTACGTTGCCTTGTTAGTAGGTGTTATTATTGGAGTAAGCATTAGTTTTCTTGATCCAGCTACAGAAAATGATAATCTTTGGTTTGTCTTTTTCTGTGGGATGATAAGTGTTACCGGCATGACGTTACCAGGTTTTTCTGGATCATTTATACTTATACTTTTAGGAAACTATGTATTGTTGTTAGTAGATTCTGTGAATGCGTTATACGATACTATATTTGACGTATTTACTGGCGACTTTTCATTTGTTGACAATGTAGAAAGAATTAGAATGCTAAAAGTTTTAGCTGTTTTTACTTTAGGTTCTGTTGCGGGATTGGTAACCTTTTCACATATTTTAAACTATGTACTTAAGCATTATAGAAATGTGACCTTATCATTACTTATGGGTTTTATAATAGGTTCTTTAGGTGTTGTTTGGCCATGGAAGGAAACCATCTATAAAACTGCAACAGATGGTAATTTCATCCTTGATTCTAGCGGGGAAAAAATAATAGAAAATTATAGACGATTCTTACCCCAGTTAGAGGGCGAAACATATTGGGCCACTGTATTTATTATTATTGGAATCTTAATTGTTTTAGCATTAGAATGGTACGGTCAAAAAACCAGAAAAATAAATGGCTAAGTTCGGACTTATTGGAAAAAATATAGATTACTCTTTTTCTAGATCATATTTCGCAAAAAAATTTAATGAAGAAGGGCTTGATCATACCTATGATAACTTTGATATTAAGGAGATAGAAGCCTTCGCAGATATCATTAACAACACTTCAAGTTTAAAAGGCTTAAATGTAACAATCCCTTACAAAGAAGAGGTAATTCCATTCTTGTCTAAGCTAAATAAGACAGCAAAAAAAATTGGCGCTGTAAATACCATAAAGATTACCAAAAAAGGCAAATTAATTGGATACAATACCGATTACTATGGCTTTAAAAAATCTATTGAACCTTTTCTCAAGTCACATCATAAAAATGCGCTAATTCTAGGTACAGGAGGAGCATCAAAGGCCATTGCTTATGCATTAAAAAAATTAGGTATAGATTACAACTATGTATCACGAACGCTCTCAGAAAAAGCAACCTTTTCATATAACACACTTACAGATAATGACATAAAAACTCATACTGTAATTATTAATTGTACACCGTTAGGAACGCATCCAAACACAAATGTTTGTCCTGATATCCCATATGATGCTTTGACTAAAGATCACTTATTATTCGATCTAATTTACAATCCAGAGGAAACAAAATTTTTGGCGGTTGGTAAAGCAAAAGGAGCTGAAATTTGCAATGGCTATAGGATGTTAGAGCTTCAAGCAGAAAAAGCCTGGAGTATTTGGAACAAAGGCTGAAACTAGTCTAAATAGCGTATAATACTTTGTATTTCCCTGCGTTAATAGTATCTTTAAACTTTGAACCTTAACATTGAAAGAAATGTCAGAGAAAGATAACCTGCAAGAAGCAGATGGAACAAAACAAGAGACTACACCTAAGATTGAAGATGTAACTGCAGTTGATACAGAAAATCAACCTACGGAAGAAGTTGCGCTTGAATCAGAAGAGACTGCCCCAGTAGAGGAGGCAGAAAATGCCATAAAAGAAATAGAAGATTCAAATGCTGAAGATGCTGAAGATGATGCTAACAGTAAGCGTCATGAAATAGAAGAAAAAGACTATCACGCCATGTCTTTAGGGCAATTAGTAGGCGAATTAGAAAACTTATTGAATACCGAAAAGATTCAAACAATTAAAGCACAGTTTGAATTAATACGTGGAGAATTTAGCGGAAAATTTAGTACCCTTTTAGAAGAAAAGAAAGAAGAATTTCTTGCTGGTGGTGGCAACTCAATAGACTTTCATTTTAAAAGTCCAGAGAAATCCCGCTTCAATGAGTTAAGTAGAGAATATCGCGACAAGCGTCAAGCCTATTATAAGAATTTAGAAAAATCATTAAAGACAAATTTAGAACAGCGCCTTCAAATAATTGAAGAAATAAAGGGCTTGCTTAATGTTGAAGAAAATATAAACTCAACCTACAAGCATTTCAAAGAACTACAAGAAAGTTGGAGAAATGCGGGGCCAATTCCAAGGGATCGTTATAATAATGTTTGGAATAATTACCACCATCATGTAGAGCGATTTTATGATTTCTTACACCTTAATAGAGATTTAAGGGATCTAGACTTTAAACACAATCTGGAACAAAAATTAAAGATTATAACCCAAGCCGAAGAACTTGCAAAAGATGCCGATAGTAATAGGGCTTTTAGAGAGTTGCAGGTTTTACATAAAATTTGGAAGGAAGAACTTGGTCCAGTAGGAAAGGAACATAGAGAAACAATTTGGGAACGATTTAGTGCAGCTACAAAAGCAATTCATGAGAAACGTCAGGAATATTTTGCAGAACTCGATAAATCTTATGAGAAAAACCTCGAGAAAAAGCAAGATATTATTTCCAGAATAGAGACCATAGCTCAAGACGAAAGCAATAATCATGGAGCATGGCAAAAGAAGATTAAAGCAATCCAAGAATTACGAGAAGAATTCTTTAATGCAGGAAAGGTTCCTATTAAAGTAAATGAAGCTACTTGGGCTAAATTTAAAGAGTCTGTAAGAACCTTTAACAGAAAAAAGAACGCGTTTTATAAAGGGCTTAAAAAAGAGCAATACGGGAATCTTCAAAAGAAACTGGAGTTAATCAAAATTGCTGAAGAACATAAGGATAGTGAAGATTTTGAGACTACCACTCCAATCATGAAACGAATACAGAGTGATTGGAAAAAAATTGGGCATGTACCAAGAAGGGATAGCGACAAAATTTGGAAACAATTTAAGGATGCTTGTAATCATTATTTCGATAAATTCCACGAAAGCAGAAATGCAGCTAATCAAGAGGAGGTTGAAGCGTTAGAAAAGAAAAATAATTTTTTAGAGGAGCTTAAAGCTTTAAAGTTTGGTGATGACGACAAAACAAATTTAGATCTCATAAACGAAAAAATTAGTGAATGGAAAGCGATAGGACGTGTGCCATTTAATAAACGATTTATAGAAGGAAAATTCAATAAAGCCATTGATGCGTTATATGGTAAACTCAATATGAGTAAAGATGATTCTGAACTTCTAAAATACGATAACAAGCTGTCAATGTGGGCATCTAATGATGATAAGAGGTCACTTGACAATGAGAATAACTTCGTAAGAAAGAAAATTGGAGACATTAAAGGAGAGATTAATCAATTAGAAAATAATTTGCAATTCTTCTCCAATATTGATGACGACAATCCTTTAGTAAAGGACGTTTACAAAAGCATAGATAAACATCGTAAATCATTAAATCTTTGGCAAGCCAAGCTACATAAGATTAAGCAGTACTACTAAAAAAGCACAACCTACTTGCGGGCGCAAGTAGGTTGAATACTCCTAACTAAACTAAATAAAATTGATTTTTTAAAATCTTCTCAAGAGAATTGATTAAGATTCAATGCTATTAATCTGTTCAATTTTATTGCTCTATGATTTGATACTTTATATACGAGCAAAATCAGATTTTAGATTTTTTTAAGGCCATCAGTACTGTAAAGTATAAACTTCTATACTTCTAAATGTCCTAAGCAATCTAAACTTATGGTTGAAATATGAAATAAATTCTGTGCCATATATCTCTTCCAAAGTTTGTAAATCTTTATGTTTTATAATAAACTTAGGAGGTTGATGTTCGAGATCACTCAAAACCCTTGACTGCTCATTTTTACTGGTAATAAAAATTGAATGAAAATATTTACTTGATGACCTCCTATTCGCGTCTGCCAATACCTGAATAATATTCGCGTCTGCACCTAATAGATATATGAAATCATTATTTGAAGATTCATTTTTTAAAAAATTAACTGTATCACTGGCATCAATTATATCTGCCTCATTAGCCTCTAAATTTTTATGAATATTTGATTTAATCTGTAAAACTGGAAATAATGCAATTATTGCAAAAACAAGAAGGCTGAGCAGATAGTCTTTTTTTACCCATTTAAGTTTAATTGTAGTAAAAAATAGCGCTATTATTAATACTAAAGAAGGAAGTAACTGCTTAAGTTGATGCCCATAATAATAACCAGATGCATTCACTCCAATAAAATCAAAAGTGAACCAGAGCATAAGGCATACAAACATCCAAGGTTTAAATTGCTTTCTTTTGACAACAAAGCAAGCCACAACGCCTAACAATAAAACCAATCTAGACGTTAAAAAAGCATTTGAGAAATTTGTAAACTGACGGTTTAATTCATCCAATCTCGAACCTGAATTAAAAAGAATCAACCAGGCGCCATCCAGATACTCTTGAAAATTTACTCCATATATATAAAGTGTCAAATAAAATAACAACATTGAGAATAGTGTCCCAAGTACAATCAATGTAGCAGCCTTGATATAATTTAAAAAATCTTTGACCAACCATAATAACATTAGCAAGAATGCCACCAAAGTTGTTAAAGCAATCTGTTTGAAGCTTATTGCGATCCCAATACATAATCCACTAAAAAATAACCATTTCCAGTTACTATTAGCGCTCTTATAAAATAAAATACCATAGAATGCTGCTACATTAAAAAAAACCACGAAGGTTTCTGTTTGGGCAAAAGAAAATCCATCAAATAACTTCCAACAAGTTAACAGTCCAAAAAGCCACATTGCAATTATTCCTGTTACTGAGCACTTTAGTTTTTCTCCAATTTTAAATAGTAAAAGTGCGGTGAGAAGGGTTATTAAAATCCCAAGACCTCTAACAAAGTAAATGTTGTAGCCTCCAAAATTGTCAGCTATTTTATATAACAAAAAAATAGCTGGTGTCTTGTTTTCAACCGCTCCAACATAAGGAGGAATACCATGTTCATTAAATAACCAACCCATATAAGTCCAAAGACCTTCATCATATGACCTATAGGGATCTAAAGAAACAACGCAAAACAAGACCAGTAAAAATATACTTACGAATATAGGATTTGATATTACACTGATGATGCTATTTCTCTTCATGGTAATCTTTCTCAACATTAATTTTCCAAATGTTGTCTTTAGAGGTTTTGTTAGCAATAATATTATTTACAGCAGTAATAGCGGTAAGCATTGAATGATCTTGATTATTATACTTATGCATACCATTTCTACCAATTAAAAATAGATTCTCAAAACTATCTGTAAAGGCTCGAATCTTATCAAATTCCTTATAGGTACCAAAATATGCAGGATATGCTTTCGGTACTCTAATAATTACAGTATCTCGCACATCATCACTATCAATGATGTCGAGCTTACAGAGTTCATCTATTGCAAAATTCACAAAAACACCATCATCCATGTTCCAGAGCTCATCACCTTTATCACAAAAATACTCGAGCCCCAACCAAACTTTGGTATCATCGGCAACCAAATAGGGAGACCAATTGTTAAATATTTGTAGTCTTCCAAGTTTGACATCACTTTCTTGAATGTAGATCCAATTATCAGAAATAAGCTCATTGTTGCTTGTTTTTAGTTTTAAATTGTCAAGCAATAGTCCAACGGTTATAAAATCTCTATACATAAGCCCTTCTGCAATTTCTTGAATTGGTTTTGGAGCCTGTGATTTAAATCCTCTAATAAGATGCTTTACAGGCATGCTGGAAAAGACATAAGCACCAGAAAGGTGTGTTGTTTGTTGCAAATGGTCACTATAAAATACCTTGGTAATGTTTTTTGCATCCACCTCAAACCCATTTACATTGGCTCCAAAAATAAGTTCGCCTCCTTTTTCTGTAATAATTTTGGCGACCGTTTCCCATAGATGTCCCGGACCAAGCTTTGGATACATAAATTGCTCGATGAGACTAGTCTCAGTGTTGGACTGTGCTACATTTTTAGGTTTAACAAAAATAGATTTTATAGCATGTTGCACTGCTTTGGTAATAGACAAGCCCTTAATACGCTGCGCCCCCCACTCTGAAGATATTTTTGAACATGGAACGCCCCAAACCTTTTCTGTATAATCTTTAAAAAATGTTTGGTACAATTCATTTCCAAATCTGTTAATGAAAAAGTCTTCTAATGAAGTCTCGTTTTTTATTGGGAATATTCGAATATAGAAATAGGTCCATCCAATTTTTACAATTTTAACGAACCCTAAAGACGAAATTGTTTTCCAATTAATTGAAATGGGATAGTCAAAAAATTTTCTCAGAAAAAAGATACGGGATACCCTATTTCTAATAAGCATAACAATATCTGTTTTGGAAGGATCTGGACCATTCTCATTGGGTGAAATAAATTGTGCTGTTTCGTCCTTTGCGGGAAATCCTTGAACTGGCAAAATATTTTGCCACCACTGCATGACTTGATCTGATTTGGAAAAAAAACGGTGACCACCTATATCCATTCTATTACCATTATGAACAACGGTTCTAGAAATACCACCAATTTCATGAGAGCGTTCTAAAATAACAGGTTTAATATTGGTTCTATGAATCAATTCATAGGCAGCCGTTAGGCCTGCTGGTCCTGCTCCAATGATTATAGCTTTTTTTTCCAAGATTATGGTTAACTAAATTGATTTGGCTTCTTCCCAAAAAACATTCATTTCTTTAAGTGTCATATCACTTAAAGATTTATTAAGCTCTTTTGCTTTATTCTCTAAATATTTAAATCGTTTGGTGAATTTCTTATTGGTCTGCTCAAGGGCATTTTCAGGGTTAACATTTAAAAATCTAGCATAATTTATCATTGAGAAGAGTACATCTCCAAACTCATTTTCAATACTCGAATGATCTCCTATAGCCACTTCAGTTTGTAACTCTTTAAGTTCTTCACTTACTTTTTCCCAAACCTGATGTGGTTCTTCCCAATCAAAACCAACGCCCGCAACTTTATCTTGAATTCTGTTCGCTTTAACCATCGCAGGCAAACTTTTTGGTACACCTTCTAAAACACTTGTTTTACCTTCCTTTAATTTTAGTTTCTCCCAATTTTGTTTGACCTCCTCTTCATTCTTTACTTTAATATCACCATAAATATGTGGATGCCTATTAATTAATTTCTCGCAAATGGCATTAGCAACATCGGCAATATCAAAATCATTTGTTTCGCTCCCAATTTTCGCATAAAATACTATATGCAACAATAGATCCCCAAGTTCTCCTTTAACTTCGTTTAAATCATTATCGAGTATGGCATCACCAAGTTCATAAGTTTCCTCAATGGTTAAATGTCGTAGCGACTGAATAGTTTGCTTCTTGTCCCATGGACATTGCTCTCTTAATTCATCCATTATGGTTAACAATCGATCAAATGCTTTTAACTGCGCTTCTCTTCTATTCATATAAGCTTATAGTTTGCTATTTTCTTTTTCGTAGTTTCAAATTCATTAACAATCTCCAATACAATCTCTGACACTGGTTTTATATCATGAATCAAGCCTGCTATTTGACCAATCTCTAATTCACCTTCCTCCAAATCTCCTTCAAACATTCCACGTTTTGCTCTTGCCCTGCCTAATAAATTTATTAATTGTTCTTTGGTCGGCGCAGATTTATACAATTCTTGTACATCATGATAAAATTTGTTTTTTATAAGACGTACAGGGGCCAATTCTTTTAATGTTAATTGGGTATCACCCTCTTTAGCATTAACAACTACTTGTTTAAATGCTTGATGAGCAGATGATTCTACACTTGCTACAAACCGACTACCAATTTGAACACCGTCTGCTCCTAATGTCATTGCCGCCAACATTCCACTACCTGTGGCAATCCCTCCCGCTGCAATTAATGGAATTTTAATATGTTCTTTTACCATTGGTATAAGGGTAAAGGTTGTAGTTTCGTCTCGTCCATTATGCCCTCCAGCTTCAAAACCCTCAGCAACTATAGCATCAACACCCGCTTCTTGCGCCTTTAAAGCAAACTTTACACTACTAACTACATGCACAACAGTAATTCCTTTTTCCTTGAGCCATGATGTCCAAGTTTTAGGATTTCCTGCCGAAGTAAATACAATTTTCACACCTTCTTCAACAATAATATTCATTATTTCCTCTATGTTAGGATATAACATAGGAACGTTTACTCCAAATGGTTTGTTGGTAGCATTACTACATTTTATTATATGTTCTCTAAGAACCTCGGGATACATACTTCCAGCACCCAATAACCCTAATATTCCAGAATTGGAAGCTGCCGATGCCAACCGCCAACCGCTATTCCAAACCATCCCTGCTTGAACTATAGGATACTTAATATTGAATAAGTCTGTGATTTTGTTCATTTAAATAATTATGAGCTTAAAAGTAACCATTTTTTAAGTTGATAATTTAAAAATGAACCAAGGATTCTTAACAAAGAATAAACAGCTAATGCCTAAGAAATTACGCCCGAGCCAATGAGCTCGTCTTTTATATACCAAGCAACAAATTGTCCCTCGGTAATTGCAGATTGGGGCTCATTAAAAGCAACATAAATACCTGAATTTATTTTATGAAGTGTTGCTTTCTGCAATGGTTGTCTATATCTAATGCGTGCTAGAACGTCTAAAGTCTCACCTTCTTGAAGCGATAAATCTTCACGTATCCAATGCAACTCATCATTAGTAACAAATAGCACCTTTTTAAATAACCCAGGGTGTGTTTTACCTTGACCAGTGTAGATCACATTTTGATCAACATCTGTATCTATAACAAATAAAGGTTCAACAGTTCCACCAACGGCCAATCCCTTACGCTGTCCTTTAGTAAAATAATGAGCTCCTTGATGTTTGCCAACAATCGTTCCATCGGAAACCTCGTACTCAATATTCCTTGATAAATATTTAAGTTCCTCCTCTTTAGATCGAAACTCTGGTTGCGCTACTAGATACTTTTGTTGTGTGCTTGGTACTTCTACAATAACACCCTCTTTGGGTTTCAATTGTTGCTGTAAGAATTCTGGTAATCTTACCTTACCTATAAAACAAAGTCCTTGTGAATCTTTCTTTTCTGCTGTAACCAAATCAAGCTTATTAGCAATAGCTCTTACTTCTGGTTTGGTTAATTCACCAATTGGAAAAAGAGTTTTTGATAATTGCTCTTGCGATAATTGACATAAAAAGTAGGACTGATCTTTATTTAAATCCTTTCCTGCTAATAATTGAAAAATTTCTTTTCCTTCTTTTATTAGTGTACCCTTTCGACAATAATGTCCAGTAGCAACAAAATCAGCTCCAAGTTCTAATGCAATTTTTAAAAACACATCAAACTTTATTTCCCGATTACAAAGTACATCTGGATTTGGTGTTCTTCCCCTTTCATATTCATTGAACATATAATCTACAATACGTTCTTTATACGCAACACTTAAATCTACAGTTTGAAATGGAATTCCTAATTTCTCTGCTACGAGCATCGCATCATTACTATCATCTAACCAGGGGCACTCATTAGAGATAGTAACAGAGTCATCATGCCAATTTTTCATAAAAAGGCCAATTACATCATAACCCTGCTCTTTTAATAGATAAGCGGCTACGCTAGAATCTACTCCCCCAGAAAGTCCAACTACTACTCTTTTCATATTTATTGTTAAATCTTCTATTAAGAGATCTCTCAAATGATCTTAATACAAAATTAGGGCACAAAGTTACGACATAATTTGAGTTAGACAATACATTCAAAAAACCCTATAAATACTAGGGAAAATTCTATTTTGTTTAATTTTAACAAAACTTTATTAAACAAAAGTTTTGTTTTTTGTTTAATCTTTTCATAGTTTTGTTCAACAAAAATAACGATCCGTTAAACAAAAAAATTATGAAATCTTTAAAATTTTTACACACACTACTCATTGCCCTGACCTTTTCTTTGGTTTTTACGTCGTGCAACGATGACGATGATAATCCCGAAGTTATACCACAATTAAATATTGTTGGAACAGCATTACAAGTGCCTGAATTAAGCTCATTGGTAGCCGCTTTGCAAGCTGCCGATGGAAATTTAGTTGAAGCCCTTGCTGGTGGACCTTTTACTGTATTTGCTCCTACAAATAATGCATTTGATGCATTTTTAGCAGCTAATAACTTTTCAAGTTTAGATCAAGTACCAACTGATGTTTTATCTCAAATTTTGTTGAACCATGTTATTGTTGGTACACTTAGGTCTTCAGACCTTTCAACAGGTTATGGAGAAACATTAGCAACTGAAGCAACTACTGGTGCAAATCTTAACATACATATTAATACTGCCTCTGGAGTTACATTAAATGGTGTATCTGATGTTATTAGCGCTAATATCCCTGCATCAAACGGTGTTATTCATTTAGTTGATGCCGTAATTGGATTACCAACGGTTGTAGATTTTGCTGTTGCAGATGACACTTTTTCTACGCTTGTAGCTGCATTGACTAGAGATGATCTTACATTTGATTATGTAGGTGCGTTAACATCAGGAGGAAGTCCTGCTCCATTTACAGTATTTGCTCCTACAAACGCGGCTTTTGGATCATTATTGAATGAATTAGGTGCAACATCTCTAAGTGATATAGATGAGCCAACCTTAAAAGCTACGTTAGATTTACATGCCGTTGCCGGAGCAAATGTACGCTCGTCTGCATTGACTGATGATATGACCATTACTACACTTGGTGGTGACATTACTGGAAATGTAAGCGGCGGTGCAACGATTACAGATGTAAACGGAAGAGTAAGTAATATTATAGTGGTAGATGTTCAAGCAGCAAACGGTGTAATTCACGCTATTGATAAAGTAATCTTACCACAATTACCACAAACTATTGTAGGTGCAGCTCTAGACACTCCAGACCTAAGCATCTTGGTTGACGCCTTAACAAGAGCAAATCTTGTAGACGCGTTAAACGGTGCTGGAGAATTTACAGTATTTGCTCCTACAAATACAGCATTCACAAACTTCTTAGCAGCTAATGGCTTTGGGTCACTAGACGAGGTACCTGTAGATGCTTTAACCGAAATTTTATTAAATCACGTAGTAACTGGTGAAGCTATGTCTGGTAGTTTAATGACAGGTTATGTTAATACCTTAGCTACAAAACCAGGAACGAGTCTAAACATAAGCATGTTTGTTGATACCTCATCAGGGGTAACATTAAACGGTGTTTCAAATGTAGCTATTCCAGATATCGATGTTTCAAATGGTGTTGTACACGTTGTTGATGCCGTGATTGGTGTACCAACAATTGTAGACCATGCTATCGCTAACCCAGATTTTTCAAGCTTGGTAGGTGCGTTAACTTCAGGTGGGAACACAACATTCACTGATTTATTATCTACTGCTGGTGACTTTACAGTATTTGCACCTGATAATTCAGCTTTCGCAGCATTTACAAATCCAAACGGAAACGCATTAGATCAAATTTTATCGAATCACGTAATTGTTGGAGCTACTGCAATGTCTTCTGGATTAAGTAATAGTTACGTAAATACTGCTGCTACCTTCAATGGTACTTCAAATGCACTAAGTATGTATATAAATACCGATAGCGGTGTTACACTAAACGGAAAATCAAATGTAATTGCTGCAGATGTAGTTGCATCAAACGGCGTGATTCATGCTGTAGACATGGTAATTGATTTACCATCTATCGTAGATTTCGCTCTTGCAGATCCAACGTTCTCAACATTAGTGGCTGCATTAACGAGAGAAGACCTAACTTTTGATTATGTAACAACGCTTTCTACACCAAACGGAACTGCTCCAGCACCATTTACAGTGTTTGCACCAACAAACGATGCATTTGGTTCATTATTAACAGAGCTGGGTGCAGGTGGATTAGGTGATATCGCAGAACCTACATTAAAAGCGACATTAGATTTCCATGCTGTTGCCGGAGCTAATGTTTTATCGACAGATTTAAGTGATAATCTTAGTGTTGGAACACTGGGTGGAACTATAACAGCAAACGTTACTGGCGGAGCAACCCTTACAGATGGAAACAACAGAATAAGTAATATAGTAGCAGTAAACGTTCAGGCCGCAAACGGAGTCATTCATGTTATTGATAAAGTTATTTTACCTCCATTGTAGGTCTCATAATTTTTTGATTGGTTAGTTTTTTCATTTCCCGTTAAACTGACGTTTACTAAAAAAGCTCCTCTAATTGAGGAGCTTTTTAACTTATTAATGTTTAGCTATTGCTTCTTTTTTTTCTTTATAACATCTACATTATCTTCTTTGGTAAGTTTTCCATTTTCGTAATATTTCCATTTGCCCGTCTTCTTTCCGCTGGTATATGTTCCAACAGCCAGTAGCTCTCCTTTACCATCAAAATGCTTGGCGACTCCATGAAGCTCATCGTTTTTATAGTTGAGTTCTCTGAGTGCCACCCCTTTTACAGAATAACCAAAATATTTTCCTTCGAGTAGTCCGTTTCTATAATTTGCTCTTTCGGCTACCACTCCATCTTTATAATATACCAATCGCTCTCCTTCCAGTTTGCCTTTATTATTGTAATGCTCTACCGTCATTACGTTATCATTCTTGTTATGATAATATATCCATTTTCCTATATACAGTTTACCAACCATTTTACCTTCACTAATCGTTTTACCCGTGGAAGCTAAAAATCGTACCTGAGCTGTTCCATCTTCTTCAAACATTTTAGTCGCCGTTAAAATACTTTTCTTTTTAACAAGCTTATAGAACTTAAATTCACCAACCTCTTTACCATGATCAAATTGACCTTGATATCGCAATTCTTTAGTGCCATCAAAATATTTTTTCCAAACACCATGTCGTTTTCCATTCTCATCGTACTGATTTATTTCTTGTGCTTGGACATTTAATAAACCTATTGTACAAATAATGGCAGTTAAAAAATGTTTTCTCATAAATGCAAAAAAAGGATCCTTCAGCTGTACTAAAGGTGACAGATTAATTAATATTTAAACGAAACTATGGTAAAATTGTTATAAAACAAAAAGGCTACCCATTGGTAGCCTTTTTTTAATTTATTTTCTCTTTTGTTGCATACGTTTTTGTTCCTCTGCTTTCTCCATCATTTCTTGCATTTTTCTTTGGAAACGACCTTGCTTTTTAGGTCTTTTTTTCTTCTCTTGAATTGTAGCATGGATTTTTTCTTCATCTAAAATATAATTCTTGATTACAATCATAATTCCAATTGTAATTAAGTTGGAAATAAAGTAATACAAACTCAATCCACTCGCATAATTATTAAAGAAGAATAACATCATTATTGGTGAGAAGTAAATCATATACTTCATCATTTTCTGCATATCTGGCATTCCTTCTTGTGTAGGCTGTGATGCTGCCTGTTGTCCTGTTGTCATTTTCATATAAAAGAAGATAGCAACTGATGCAAGAATAGGGAACAAACTTACATGATCTCCATAAATTGGTATTCTAAATGGCAATTCTGCAATTGTATCATATGAAGATAAGTCTTCGGCCCATAGAAATGATTTCTGACGTAAATCAAATGCGGTTGGGAAGAACATAAATAAT
Source organism: uncultured Flavobacteriaceae bacterium (assembly GCA_964487005.1). Taxonomy (GTDB): domain Bacteria; phylum Bacteroidota; class Bacteroidia; order Flavobacteriales; family Flavobacteriaceae; genus CAZAPO01. Next base: position 6,195 of record CAZAPO010000257.1, on the reverse strand, counting down.
GCATAGAATACTGGCAATTGCAATAATGCTGGCAAACAGCCACTCATTGGACTCGCCCCAGCTTTACTGTATAAAGCCATAGTTTCCTGCTGCCGTTTCATTGGATTATCTTTGAACTTCTTATTAATCTCAGTGATCTCAGGCTTTAAAATCTTCATTTTTGCCTGTGATAAATAAGACTTGTAAAGTACTGGAGACAATACCAATCGCACCACAATTGTCATAATAATGATCGCAATTCCGTAAGGAAAAATACTGCTCAACCCAGCAAATAATGGTGTAAAAATTGACTTGTTGATTACTCCAAATATACCCCATCCATAAGGCACACTGTCTTCTAGATTTTTACCATAATTATCTAGTATTCTACCATCTGTTGGGCCATAATACATATGTAGTGATTCATTTAATTCACCACCACTTAATTCTAATGGAATTGATGCTGCATAACTCTTGGTAAACAATGTATCAACCTCTTCATCAACCGATAATGTTCTTGATTCTAATGCAACGGTTTTAAAATTCTTATCTGTTAATAATATCGAACTAAAAAAGTGCTGTCTAAACGATAACCAACTGACCTCTGTTTCTACATCATCATCATCACCAGCTTGCGCTAGTTTACTAATTTTATCTCCATTTTCATGCTGATAGGTCAAACGTGTATAACGATTTTCATAAGAAATACTTTTTGCATGTCTGCGTCCCATCAACTTCCAATCTAAGCGAACATCTTGTGAACCGTTAATGACATTGTTAAGACCTTGTGACCTTACAGTGAATCCCAACATATAGTCATTTGGCTTTAACTCATATCTATATTCTAAGAATTGTGTTTCTGAAACCTTTAACTTCATAGAAAGTATTTGATTTCCTCCACTATTGGTTACACTAGGTTGAAAATATAGATCTCTTGTATTTAATATGCGGTTATCGGTGGTTCCAAAATTTATGTTGAAAATCGCATTTTCATCCTTGATTAAATAGATTGGTACCGAATCATGATTTACGAATTCCTTCAAACGTACTTCGTCAAAGTAACCTCCCTTGTTATTTACCTTTATATATAGAACCTCATTTTCAATAATAGTGCTCTCATCTGCCGCTGAGCCTAATGACGCCGAATATGCGAATGCACCTATTTTGTTTTGTAATTCTGATAACTGTGTTGAATCTGTTGTTTGCGTTGCTACAAAATCTGCTGGCTGCGCTTTAAAGTCATTAGCAGCTTCTTTTTCTTTTTCCTCTGCCTCTACTTGCTCCTGCTTTGCTTTTTCCTGAGCCTCGATTTCTTCAGGGGTAGGCTGATTTTGATAGAGCATGTACACTAAAATAAGTGCAATTAGCACAAAGCCTATTATTGAGTTAATGTCTAATTTTTTTTCTTCCATTTAGTTTCTATTTTCCCTATGTATCTCCAATAGCAGACACAAATATAGGTTTTGCTAATCAAAAAGTTATCCAATAATTGATTTATGCCATACTGACACTATTATTTGCTTTTGCGTATTGTAACGCAGCCTTAACAAAGGCTACAAATAATGGATGAGGATTTGAGACTGTACTTTTATACTCTGGATGATATTGTACCCCAACAAACCATGGATGATCTGGAATCTCAACAATTTCCACTAATCCAGTTTCGGGATTAATACCTGTGGCTTTCATTCCAGCCGCTTCTATTTGATCTCTAAAGTTGCTATTAAACTCGTAACGATGTCTATGACGTTCTTCTATGTTTAAAGTTCCATAAACTTCAGCTACAATACTATCTTCTTCTAGCTTACATGCCCAGGCCCCTAATCTCATTGTTCCTCCCTTGTGTGTGACACTCTTTTGCGCTTCCATGAGATCTATTACAGCATGAGGAGTTTCTTCTACCATCTCTGTTGAATTGGCACCCTCTAAATTCAAAATATTTCTGGCAAACTCAATTACTGCCATCTGCATTCCTAAACAAATTCCTAAGAAGGGTATATTTTGTTCTCTAACGTATTTAACCGCATCAATTTTTCCTTCTATACCACGCTCCCCAAATCCAGGTGCTACTAATACACCATCTAAATGTGATAACTTTAACTTTATATTTTCGCTATTTAGATATTCACTATGAATTGATTCTACATTTACCTTTACCTCATTGGCAGCGCCTGCGTGGATAAATGCTTCTAATATAGACTTGTAAGAATCTTGAAGTTCTACATATTTTCCAATTAATCCAATGGTGATTTCCCCTTTTGGATTTTTGTGACGTGATAAAAACTCGTTCCAATTTGTCAAATCTGGTTCAGCACTTTCTAATCCTAATTTTTTAAGCGCTACTTTGTCTAATCCTTCATCGAGCATCATGTTTGGTACATCATAAATGGTTGATGCATCAATAGATTGAATAACTGCTTCTTTCTGAACGTTACAAAATCGCGCCAATTTAGTTTTTATACTATCCCTTAAGTGATGCTCTGTTCTACAAACCAATATATCTGCTTGCACTCCACTTTCCATTAATGTTTTTACACTATGCTGTGTTGGCTTAGTTTTTAATTCTCCAGCAGCCGATAAATAAGGTACTAAGGTAAGGTGAACTACTAAGGCATTTTGTTCGCCCAATTCCCATTGTAACTGACGCACCGCTTCAATATATGGGAGTGATTCAATATCACCTACGGTACCGCCTATTTCGGTAATTACAATATCGTATTCACCAGATTTACCCAATATTTGAATTCTATGCTTTATCTCGTCGGTAATGTGAGGAATTACCTGAACTGTTTTTCCTAAAAATTCTCCACGTCTTTCTTTCTCAATAACACTTTGATAGATACGTCCTGTTGTTACGTTATTGGCTTGTGAGGTTGGTACATTTAAAAAGCGCTCATAATGCCCGAGGTCTAAATCGGTTTCGGCACCATCATCGGTCACATAACATTCTCCATGCTCGTACGGATTTAGTGTACCTGGATCAACATTAATGTATGGATCTAATTTTTGGATGGTAGTTCTGTATCCTTGTGCCTGAAGTAATTTGGCTAATGATGCTGCGATAATCCCCTTACCTAGCGATGATGTCACTCCCCCTGTGACAAAAATATACTTCGTATTTGTAGTCATATTGCGCTTTTAAACGCAGGCAAATTTACGGATTTTGGACGAATAAAAAATGATAATTCTTTGGCAATATAAAAATTTATAAACAGAACGTTCATAACACTTTTGAAGGTGTTTTCGAAAGTTAATTGTAGGAACAATTATAAAATTATGAACTGTAATACACCAATTTATTTAATTCTACCACAATTTTAGACTGCCATTCCTGTTGCTTTTCAATATTCTGAGAATGGTCTGTCTCGACATCATATTTATTTTGCATAGCCTCTAACTCTCTATTTATTTGTTGGTGAATGGCCTCAATCTCTCTGTTAATATTGAGGTCGAAACGCCTCTGATCTATACGTTGTCTAAATTTTCGCGCATGCAACTCGGTAATATCAAAATGTAATCGCTCGTGATTTAGAATGTTATTATTGACTCGCTCTCTTACACACCACGATTTGTGAGGGTAAAAATCGGCACTAATCTCTACTTTATAATCTATTAATTGAGTGTCTGATTTTTTAGTTGAGTAACTAAAGGTAATTCCTGATGCAGTTACTGCTACCGCGTGATTAACTGGTTTTGGAGTTCCTTTAAAATCACTCCATTGTATGCGATAATCTAGATCCCAGGATATTCTTGGTTCGTCTTGAACTAAGCATAACGACATTAAGAATACAACAATAAATTTATACATAGTTTTGATTGATTTAAACAATCAACGTATCAACCTCGTTAGATATTATGGTTTTAAGATTATTTAACTAATCTTGAGAAGCTTCCGTAATTTGAAGATCTTCCATCTTTAGAATATAAAATGATTCATTATAATACCCACCAAACATTTTCTTTGAGTATCTAAACTTGTTTTCTACATATGCAGTTTCAATATCATTAGTAGATGCATCGTATAAATCGTCTTCTGTTGCCAAGCGCAATAATAGATCGAGGGTCAAGTCAAACCCTCTAATGGCATATCTATTTGGAACTGTATTAAACCTTCGCTCATAGCTATTAATAAAACTATTGCGCGCATTCGCCGCTTGCGGTTTGTTTGCCGATGGATAATGAAATTTTAATTTTGAAAGCGACAAATTAGATACATTTTCACTATCCCATGCCCTATTTTTGTTGGTAGTCATGAGCATTATTTGTCGTTCAATTTCTAACTCTTCATCAACTCCATTAAATGCGTTTAGTATACTTGTAACATTTGAAGCAAAACCTTCATTGTTAGTTTCTAAAAAAACAAGATTCCAGCCCTCAACGAATTGCTCTTCTATATCTTCCATGGTGATGTAAAATGCATCCTTACCAGTTTCTTCATCTACTCTCGAAAATAGCTGCTTTGCCATTGGGAATGCTTCGGCTAAAGCATTGTTTATATTACGATTCCTTTGGTCTGAAATAATGAACATCTGCGCCGGGATGCTATCCATATTACGTACAAAATCGACCATTTTCTTGAGCATCAACTCATTTGGTGGAATTGTTTGGAAAACGTTTCCATACAAATTTTCGGGTTTTGATACTGGTGACACTACGGGTACATCGTATCTCCTTAAAATCGAAGCCGCTCGATCAAAATTACCCGAGATAAATGGGCCAATTACGGCGTCATAATCTCTAAAGTCGTTTCGCTGAATTATCGCCTCAACTTCACCTGCTCTGGCCTTCGTATCATAAACATCCAATTTCGCAGAAATACCCAGTTGCTTAGCCGAATCTAGTGCCATCAACACCCCTGTATGAAAATCAAGAGATATATTTAACAATGCACCATCATCATGTAACAATTCTTTTACTTCTTGAATAGAATCAAAATCTACCCTATTTAATCTAAACGGTAGCATTACCGCTAAATTTTTAGTGCTAAGGTTATTTATTTTATCAATCAATACCGATCTAGAAACTTCAGACGATCCTTCATTATTTGTCACATCTCTAGGAACTTTTAACACCATTCCTACTTTTAATCCGCCCTCTTTTACTTCAGGATTCAATGTTTCTATTTCTTCCTGGGTCAATCCTAATTTACGCTCTAAAGCAAAGAACCCTTCCTTTGCCACTACCGTATAGTATCCATATTCCTCATCTACTACGCGCTCTTCATTATTAGCAATATTTGGAACGTTTATTTTCTGCCCAACCTTTAGCGTATCGGCTAATTTTGGATTGAGCAACTCTAACTCATCAATGGTAATTCCAAACTTATAGGCTATCCTCCATTTACCTTCCTTAGGTTGCACTGTGTAGCTCCTTAGCGTATTACCTAAATTTGTAAGTGCTGAAACCTCACCATATTTAGGTATGTTGATCTTATCTCCTTTTCTTAAATTCTCTGAATACAGACGGTTATTGTGTTTCTTAATATCGTCTATAGTTACGTTATAAATTTTTGCAATACTATACAGCGTCTCTCGTCGCTTTACTTTGTGTGAAGTGTACCCTAAAAGCTTGGTGACTTTGGTTTCTACTGGATTTTCTAGAACCTTAGATTGAGGTATAATAATCACCATATTTGGTTCTAGCTTTGTTTTGGCATCTGGATTTAAAGCATATATATCAAAAGGAGTAACCATGTATATTTTAGAGATACTCTCAATGGTCTCGCCTACCTTTACTTTGTGTGTTTTAAATTCTTGTGCCTGAACATGTAATCCAAGACAAATGAAAAAACAGAAACCAAATAAAAACTTCTTCATACGTTATTTTTTAATGTATATACGTTAGTTGATGCATTATAGATTAAGACACAACCAGGTCACATATACATTATTCCCACTCAATGGTTGCTGGTGGCTTAGAGCTAATATCGTACACTACTCTATTAACGCCCTTAACCTTATTTATTATATCGTTAGATGTTTTCTGCAAAAACTCATATGGTAAATTTACCCAATCTGCTGTCATACCATCAGTACTTTCAACCGCTCTCAACGCAACACCTTTTTCGTAAGTACGCTCATCACCCATAACACCTACACTATTCACCGGTAAGAGCATTGCACCTGCCTGCCACACGTCATCATACAATTTCCAGTCTTTCAATCCGCTAACAAAAATATGATCAACTTCTTGTAATATACGAACTTTCTCTGCAGT
>CAZAPO010000256.1:0-21959 GCA_964487005.1 uncultured Flavobacteriaceae bacterium | reverse complement strand
AATTGGCTCAACTACTTGGTGAACCGCCTGAACGCGACGTTCACCATTGGTAAATGTTCCACTTTTTTCTAGAAACGATGCCCCAGGTAAAATTACATCTGCCTGTTTAGCTGTTTCGGTCATAAAGAGTTCTTGAACAATTACAAGATCGGTTGAATTTAGTGCTTTTATCACCTTCTGTGTATTTGGATCTGTCTGTACCACATCCTCACCAATAATCCAAATTGCTTTTAATTTACCATCTAAGGCGGCATCAAACATTTCTGGAATTTTATAACCTATATGTTTAGGTACATCAACACCATAAAACTCATTATATTTTTTATTAACATCATCTTTGGTGACATCTAAATATCCAGCTCCTTGATGAGGTTGAACACCCATATCTGCAGACCCTTGTACATTGTTTTGCCCACGTAATGGATTTACACCTACACCTTTTCTGCCAATATTTCCTGTCATTAGTGCAAGGTCGGCTATTTGCATAACCGTAAATGTTCCTTGCGAATGCTCTGTTACTCCTAAACCGTGGAATGACATTGCATTTGGTGCAGTGGCATAAGCTATGGCAGCAGCTCTAACATCATTTCTGTCTACACCTGAAACAGCTTCTAATTTATCTAGATCTATACTTAATATTTCTTTCTTGAAATCATCATAACCTTCAGTCCTATTGTCAATAAATGATTCATCAACCAGACCTTCTGTGATGATATAATAAATCATCATGTTTAACACGGCAACATTAGTACCTGGCCTTAATGCTAAATGATGCGTAGCATACCTGGCTAACTCTGTTCGACGAGGGTCAATTACTATGGAAACGTTATCGGCTTTCATTGCAAACTGCTTGAGTTTAGCACCCGTTACAGGATGTGCATCTGTAGGGTTAGCCCCAATAACCATTATACAATTAGTATGTTTTAAATCTTCAATGGAGTTTGTTGCGGCACCTGTACCAAATGTGCGTTGCATCCCTAAGGCGGTTGGAGAGTGACACACGCGTGCGCATCCATCAATATTATTAGTTTGTACAACGGCTCTAAAGAATTTTTGCATTAAATAATTCTCTTCATTAGTACATCGTGATGACGATATTCCGGCAAGAGAATCTGGCCCAAATTCGGTTTTATAGTAATTAAATTTATCAGCGATATAATCGTAAACTTCGTCCCATGTCACCTTTTCAAACTCACCATTGCGCTTAATCATTGGGGAATCTAAACGCTCTGGATGATCATAGAATTTAAATGCGTAACGTCCTTTTAAACAAGTGTGTCCTTGATTTACTTCGGCATCATATGGTGCCTGTATACTCAATATCTCCCCGTTGTTTGTAGATACTTCCAGGTTACAACCCACACCACAGTATGTACAAATGGTTCGCGTTGTTTCTGTGGCTTGTATGGCCTTCGATTGAAATACATCTGATATTGCAGAAGTTGGGCAAGCTTGTGAACAAGCACCACAACTAACACAATCTGAATCCATAAATGATTGGTCGAGTCCTTTTATAATCTTAGAATCAAAACCACGTCCTGACATACTTAATACAAATTGTCCTTGCACCTCATCACAAGCACGCACACAACGATAACAGTTTATACATTTTGAGAGATCTGAGGTCATGTATGGATGACTCAGGTCTTTTTCTCTTTTTAGATGATTTTCTCCTTCAGGATAACGCACTTCTCGAATTCCAACTTGAGCAGCAACCGTTTGTAATTCACAATTTCCATTTACCTCACAAGTCAAGCAATCTAAGGGGTGATCTGTAAGAACAAGCTCAACAATATTCTTACGCAACTCCTGAAGATCGACTGTACTGGTATAAATGTATTGCCCTTGACCTACTGGTGTATGGCACGAAGCCATTGTCTTGGTGCGCCCATTTTCTTGAAGAGCAACCTCAACGCTGCACACACGGCATGAACCAAATGGATCGAGGTTTGGTGCATCACAAAGTGTGGGTACAAGACCACTTTCTCTATTACGTCTAATGAAAGACAATATGGTTTCACCGTCCCTAATATCATATTCTTGACCATCGATAAATGCAGTTTTTACATCTTTTGCTATATCCACCTCTGGTGCTTTAGTATCTGTTTTTAATTCTATTTCTCTCATAACTTAGAATATTTTTAGGGCCTTAATTAAAATAAGGTTTCAGTTCTTCATCAAAATATTGTAATGCGTTGCGTACAGGTAATGGAATTCCACCACCATGTGCACATAAAGACCCGTGTTCTAGAGTTGTCAGTAAATCAACAAACAACTTTTTATCTATTTTATAATCTGAAACTAATGCTTTTTCTGCCATTTCTTGTCCCCGTTTTGTTCCTAGACGACAAGGGAAACATTTCCCGCAACTCTCGTATGCAGCAAAATCAAATAAATGCTCAATAAATTTCATGATTGAGAAATTAGCAGGAACGCTTACCACTGAGGCATGCCCCAATAAAAATCCGTTATCTGAAAATGATTCAAAATCTAATGTGAGCTCATTTATTTTTGAAACTGGTACGAGCCCCCCTAGCGGACCTCCTATTTGTAGCGCTTTTACTTCGGTTTTAAATCCACCTCCTAATTCATAAACTACCTCAGAGAGTGGTGTTCCCATAACCACTTCATACATGCCTGGGTTGTTAAAAAAGCTGTCTAATGAAACTAATTTGGTTCCTGATGATCGCTCGGTACCAATATTTTTCCAAGCTTCCCCGCCATTTTCAATGATGTAATGCAAGGCTGCCAATGTTTCGACATTATTAACCGTTGTTGGTTTGTTAAAAAGCCCTTTTTGAGCAGGAAACGGTGGGCGAACCCTTACCTCTGGACGTTGCCCTTCAATGGAATTAATTAAAGCAGTTTCTTCTCCACATATGTATGATCCTTGTGCTTGAATTATCTTAAAGTCAAAGCTAAAACTACTACCGTAAATAGCTTCACCAATTAAGCCTTTATCTCGCAACTCATCTATAGCATTTTGAACAATCTCAACGGCTTCGGGGTATTCTGCTCTTATGTAAAGTATACCATATTTTGCATGAGTTACATATCCTGAGATTAACATGCCAAAAAGTACCGAATGTGGTTGTTTTTCCAGTAAATATCTATCTGAATAAGCTCCAGGATCACCTTCATCTGCATTGCAAATAATGAATTTTGTTTCGTTCTCCACATTCCGACAAAACTCTAATTTCAACCCCATAGGGAATCCTGCCCCACCACGACCACGAACATTGGAAGTCTTAATAGTTTCAAGCACATCTAAAGAATCTTTATGGAGTGCATCAACAAAAGGACGGTAATAATCATCAATATTGGTAAATGGCGCTGTTAATATCTCTGGACCATTTGCTTTAACGTAATAGTTATCTTGATTAAGCGTATTATCAGTGTCAATAATATTATTTAAGTTTTCAAGTGCGTCTCCAGAGTAATTCTGTCCATTGTAATGAAAAGCACTATTCTCATGACAGCGTCCCAAACAGGTCATATGACCAATTTCATTGATGTCAAATTTGGTTTTCAATGCTGCGACTACATTTTCTTGTGTTCCTGCACAAACACATGCAGTACCATTGCAGACATAAGCTTTTTTGCCCTTATTCTCTGGCTTTAAAAAATCATAGAAACTAGCTGTTCCAAAAGTATTGGCTTTCCCAATCAAAAAATCGTCTGCCAATGCAGCCAATTCATCATCAGATGGAGCACCTTTGGGCTGAGCTAATTTTCCTAAATGATCAAATAAATTGTCATGAACACCTTTTCTACCTAATAATTCGCTTAAATTGTCTGACATATATGTTTAACTCGCTTTAGTTTTGTTTGTATTGTTTTTAGTTCTGTGAGGGTTTGCATAACAGGTAGCTCTTTGGTCTCTACAAAAAGCAAACAAAGAAATACCAAGTTCTTTAGCATAATCTACCGCTAATGATGATGGAGCAGAAACTGCAGTCAAGAAAGGAATCTGTGCCTTAAAACACTTAATCACTATCTCATAGGATATTCGGCCACTTACTGTTAATATTTTGGCTTCTTTTAACTGTTTTGCATTTATTAGCTTACCTACAACTTTATCAACGGCATTATGTCTTCCAATGTCTTCCATAGAGCAAATTAGCTTTCCGTCTATTGTAAAAGCTGCAGCCGCATGCGATCCGCCTGATTTTTTAAAACTCTCCTGATACGTATTCATCTGTTCAAATAACTGATGAATTATGGTTATATCGAGCTTAGTAGCATCATCAATAGTTTTACCTAAAAAGTGAAGGTCTTCCAATTCTGTTTTTCCACAAACCCCACAAGATGAGACTGAGAGTAAGCTACGGCTATTACTATAGCCGTACCCTAGTTTGTTGTCTGGGACGTTAACATTTACTACCGTTACAACACCGTTTTCATTTTCTTTTTTAATGGCAATCTCTGGAAAAAAGGATATATCATTAATTACACCTTCTGCATGCAACAGACCTCGCACCAAAGACAGATCGTCTCCAGGCGTTCGCATTGATACCGTGAATGGTTTATTATTAATATTTATTTGGAGGGCTTCTTCAACCGTTAATGAATCAAGGACTTTGTTCTCTTTTCTTTGGTCAAATTTTTTGCCTTCGTACTTCCGTGTTGCCATACCTTTTTGCTAACCAATGTACAATTTACAAAAAGTTGTAATAATGTGAGTGTTAATTTTCTTTAGTCAATTAGTTGCAAGGTCACCAAATAGGCGCAATGATCTGATGCAATTATATCGCAGATAACTTTAGATTCTAATACCCTCCATTTTTTTTGAGGACGATATAAAACGTAATCAATTTTCTTTAAAGGATTATCTGAAGGATATGTTGGTTTAGGATTTGATCTATTGTAACTCGCTGTCCAAAAAGATTCCAGTATATTCATTGGTGCACTTCCAGGCACAGCATTGAGATCGCCCGCTAATATAGTTGGATACTTGTTTGAGCGAAATGTTTCATTAATTTTTTTAGCCTGCATCAGGCGATTGTTATTTTCTTTTAAATGATCTAAATGTGTGCCAATAAATGCAATAGTATCTTTTGATGGTAATACGGTTGTAATTTCTAGGGCTGCTCGAGGTTCATCACCTGGAATATAGGGTAATGCTACATTACGAGTTTTTAAAAATGTATGTTTTGATAAAATTCCCTCACCGTATTCACCAGCATCGTAAAACATCGCTCTTCCGTAGAGTGGAGCCATTTTGGTTCGCCATCCCAATTCTGTGACCAGATCATATTTCTTTGCACGATTGGTTTTATAATCTACCTCTTGCAAGGCAACAAAATCTGGGTCTTGATCACGTATGACTTTAGCAATTACGTCTAGATCAAAGTTGCCGTTAGTGTTAGCTCCATGCAAAATATTAAAGGATAGTACTTTGATTATTCTCGAAGAATCTATTGCAGCCTGACCCTGAGTTAAACTGGTAAACACCATACTAATAACTAGTAAGACAGCTTTGACTCTCATGATTTAATATGTATTATAAATTTCCCGTAAATGCCGTTGCATTTTTAGTTTTATTTCGTTGCTTGATATTTGATAATGGTTATTCATATAACTAAATATAAGTACGTTTCCTTTTTTGGTGATCAAATATCCACTTAAACAATGGTTGTTTGATAATGAACCTGTTTTAGCATACACAAAAGGGGGGTCGTTGGCATACCAGTTTCTTAGGGTACCTGTTTTACCTCCAACCGGAAAATAACTCAAAAGTTTTTCTAATGGAATCTCCTCATACATTTTGGTTAGTAAATGCACCGTGTCCTCTGGTGTGAACAAGTTATACCTCGATAAACCAGAGCCATCAACCCATCTTGGTTTTTGTGGTAATGATGAAAGATGATTTTCCAGTACATACTCAATACCTTCATGTACATTATACTTTCCTGATACCTCTTTACCCACCTGAAGCATGAGTTGATCTGCGATAAAATTATCACTAACAACAAGCATTTGTTTGTACACTGAGTCTACCGCAAGGCTATACAAGGGTTTGAATTCAGTTTCCTTAATACTAGAAACAACATTTATTGTCTTTTGTAAGGTGTCACTCAGTAATTTGGCCACTAATGTAGTTGATGTTATAAACGGGATGTAATTTGCTGTTGTATCTGTTTTTTCAAGAAAAAATTCGTTCTCATATTGAGATCTATTGATATCAGTTGAATCTACGATGGTAATTTTGTCTTTTAGCAATACTGGAAAACTTTTAACCGAATCATTATTCATTGCGTAAGTAAGTATATTACCATAGATAGGAAATCTACTTTTTTCTGGCATGTAATAGTAATGATAATCACCCCAAGACCATCCACTACCAAATTTATCATCATCAATGGCGTCGTCTACAATAGATATAACCCCTTCATGTTTATTTAAGAATGCTAAAGTTTTTGAGTTTTCAAAACCATAAAGTAGGGTTGGGTCTGCTGTTCCTTTAATGAATAGGGTGTCATTTCTCTGAAAATATTCTAATCCCTTGATAGAGTCTCCTAAGGTTTTATATGCTGCATAAAATGTATAAAGTTTGGTGTTTGATGCTGGTGTAAAGTACTTTGCTCCATTATGATTGATGATCTCTTTTCCGGTGGCTGGGTTGTATAGCACGAATCCCTTAAAAAAAGATGATTCTTTATTGTTTTTAGTAAGTTCTTGTTTTATTTGATGAGTTGTTCCGCAAGAAATAAATGAAACAAGAATGAATAGTGATAAAAATTTCTGGTATGGTCTCATGGTACTATTTATCTCCTAATGCTTCAAATTTAAATCGATCGTTCTTTGAAGGCGTATGCTCTTTATCCATAATTAATTCTATCTGTTTTATTATATCTGGTTGGTTTTTTGAGACATCTGTTGTTTCGGCAATATCGCTATCAAGGTCATAGAGTTCAATGTTTAAATTGCCATCAAATATATCTTTACGAATAGCCTTCCATTTACCCATTCGTACCGCTTGTTGTCCATTATAGCTCGGAAATTCCCAGTAAAGAAACTCATGAGCTAACTGTTCTTTACCAATTAACTCATTAGCAAAACTAATACCGTCAATTTTTTCTGGAGGAGAAATACCAGCAATTTCGCATAACGTAGGCATCACATCATAAAAAGAAGAAATATGATTTGACTGAGTTCCTGGTTTTATTCGGTTGGGCCAACTCACAATCGTGGGAACTCGAATACCTCCTTCATAAACATAACCCTTGGTTTTGCCATATCCATTTTGAAATGGTAGTGAACTTTCAAAGTAATCAAAATCAACACCACCGGTATAAGTTGGACCGTTATCACTTGAAAAAATAATGATGGTATTGTCATACAAATCCAATTCTTTAAGCAATGAAACTACTTCACCTAATTGTTGATCTAAATAACTTATCATTGCCGCATAGGTGGCTCTTGGGTTTCTATTTGGAAAATATCCTTTATTGCCTAAATAAGGTTCTTCATTGCCCAGCTGTTTTTTGTAACGTTCAACTTCATCTAACGGTGCTTGTAATGGTAGATGTGGTAATGGTGACGCGTAATACATAAAAAATGGTTCATTTTTGTTGTGTTCAATAAAACGCAGTGCTTCTTTATGAATTACGGTTGGCGCATATTCCTTTTGATTGTATTTGGAGTAACTAATATCGTTGTAAGGGTCGGCTAAAGAATCTAATTTAGTTCTAGGAGCGACTAAGTCATTATTTAAGATAATTTTTTCATCATTTTTCCAGAGATGTGGTGGGTATAGGTTATGAGCTTGTCGTTGACAATTATAGCCAAAGAATTCGTCGAATCCTTGCCTATTTGGAACTCCTTCTGTATTCGGTGCTCCTAAACCCCATTTTCCAAATATTCCAGTCGTATAACCTGCTTCTTGTAATTTATGCCCTATTGTTATGGTGCTTTCTGGAATGGGCCGCTGCCCTTCAAATGCTGGGTCATTTGATGCTAATTCGTAATTCCAAACCTCGCCTCTTTCTGCCCATTCGTCATTTCCACGTATATAGGCATGACCAGCGTGAAGCCCTGTTAATAACATGTATCGCGCAGGTGCGCAAACAGGAGCGCCAGAGTAATGCTGTGTGAATAACATACCACTATTTGCGAGTGCGTCAATATGCGGTGTTTTAATTATGGATTGCCCATTTATTCCAATTTCACCATATCCAAGGTCATCAGCTAAAAAGTAAATGATATTAGGTCTGGTGTTGGTTGTTTCGCTATTAGACGTATTACAACTTACAAGTAAGATGAATGTTATAAGGAAATAGAAATATCTCATTAAGAACTCAAGGTTTAATCTTTCTTATAAACCACCTTACCATTAAATATGGTCATGACCACCTCGGTATTTAAAATGTCATTTTCATTTACAGTCATTAAGTCTTGATTGTAAATTGTGAAATCTGCTAATTTGCCAGCGCTTATTGACCCTTTAATATCTTCTTCAAAAGCCCCGTATGCGGCATCTAAAGTATACGATTTAAGTGCTTGTTCTCTCGACATTTTTTGTTCAGGTTCGTAACCACCTTCTGGAGTGCCTTTTAAGGTTTTGCGGCTTACACTCGCATAAAAACTAGGTATTGGATTTAGAGGTTCTACAGGAACATCGGTGCCATTAACAATTGGAATACCACTCTGCAATAAGTCTTGCCACATATATGCACCTTCTTTAATTCGTTTTTCACCTAAACGGTCTATGGCCCACGGTCTGTCTGATGACATATGCACGGCTTGCATTGCCGGTATTACTCCTAGGTCAGCAAATCTAGGGATGTCCTCTGGGTGTAAATGCTGCGCATGCTCAATACGGAAACGGTGATTAGCATCTTTCATATTTAATTCGGTGAAAGCCGCTTCATAGCGATCTAATATTTCTCTATTAGCGCGATCACCAATGGCATGCGAACAAACTTGGAATCCATTTCTAAGGCCATTAAGTGACGTTCTCTTTACAACCTCCATAGGCAATGTTTCATGTCCATAATGATCTGGCATGTCGGAATATGGTTCTAAAAGCCATGCTCCTCTCGAGCCTAATGCTCCATCACAATTTAATTTTATAGATCTAACTGTAAATAAATGATCAGGATCAATATTTGGTCCTTTTTCATACCACTCATTTATAAGTTCTTCATCCCATCCAGTAATCATGGCATACATTCTAACACCCATATTACCTTCTGCTTTCATTTGATCATAAAATGCTATAGTTTCTCTTCCTATCCCCGCGTCATGAAAACCAGTAATTCCATTTTTATAGCAGGCTTCTACTGCTAGATTAAATGCTTTAGAGTCTGTCTCAGGGGTGTTGGCTGGAATATGTTTACCAATTAAAGTCTGCGCACGTTCGTTGAATACTCCTGTTGGTCTTCCCGACGCATCAACAAAAACTTCACCACCATCTATTTCATAAGAGGTTATTCCTTCTCCAGATAAGTCAATTAATCCTGCAATTTCCATGGCCTTAGCATTTGCAAATCCAGCATGGCCACTTGCATGTCTTAAGTATACAGGATTGTCTGGTGAGACCTCGCTAAGTTTATGATGTGTTTGAAATCCTTTTACTGCATTTGAGGGCATACTATCCCACTTGCTTTGATGCCAGCCTCTTCCAAGAATCCACTCTCCAGGTTTTGCATCTTTCACACGCTCAGCAACGGCATCTACAATTTCTTGATAACTTTTGGTATTCATAAGGTCCAACTGCAGCTCATTGTAACCTAGACCCATGAAATGCCCATGCCCTTCAATTAATCCAGGAGTCATAGTTTTTCCTTCAAGATCAATCATTTCTGTTTGATCATTTTTGTAGGCTTCGGCTTCTGTAAAACTACCTGCAAAAAGTATGACGTTGTCTTTAACAGCTACTGCTTCTACTGTAGACTGACTTTCATCGACAGTGTAAATAGTTCCGCCATGAATAATCATTGTAGCTGAATCAGCATCAGTATTTGCACAAGAACTAACAACTAGTAGGGCAATAAATAAATAAGATAATTGTAAAAATCGTGAAATCATGTTGGTTAATTTTAGTCAGGGTAAGTTACAATATTTAAAACACTTTAAATTGTATTTTTGCGCTATGATTGACAACTTTGAAAACGAATTTTTTGGAATAGGAATTCAAAATGGTAAAACACCTGAAAACCTTGGGGTGCTATGGCGTTCTGCTCAAAACCTTGGAGCCAGTTTTATCTTCACCATAGGTAATCGATATGCGAAGCAAGCCTGTGATACTCATAATGCCGTCAAATCGATGCCGTATTTTCATTATGAAAATTTCGAAGAGTTTTACAGGCATTTACCAAAGGGCGCACGAATTGTTGGAGTTGAATTAACAAGTGAGGCTCAAAACTTAGAAACATTTCAACACCCTAGACGTTGCGTATACTTATTAGGTGCTGAAGATCACGGACTATCAAAAGAAGCGATTGAAAGATCACACTTTTTAGTAAAATTTAAATCAGAGCTTAGTCTTAATGTTTCGGTTGCAGGAAGTATTGTGATGTACGATAGGCAATTATCTAAACCAAGGTCGTAACTTTGCCAAAAATAATGTAAATGCATAAAGCAGGTTTTGTAAATATAATTGGTAATCCAAACGTTGGGAAATCAACTTTAATGAATGCTTTTGTAGGCGAAAAACTGTCAATCATTACTTCCAAAGCTCAAACAACGCGTCACCGAATTTTAGGTATTGTGAATGGAGATGATTTTCAGGTGGTTTTTTCGGATACTCCAGGTATAATTAAACCTGCTTATGAGTTACAAGAAAGTATGATGGGTTTTGTGAAATCTGCATTTGAAGATGCCGATGTGTTAGTGTATATGGTTGAGGTAGGAGAGAAAGACTTGAAAGATGAAGCCTTTTTCAATAAGATTACCAATGCAAAAATTCCGGTATTGTTGCTACTAAATAAGATTGACAATTCTAATCAAGAACAGCTAGAAGACCAAGTTGCATTATGGTCTCAAAAAGTGCCTAATGCAGAGATTTATCCGGTCTCTGCCTTAGAAGGTTTTCAAGTTGAAAATGTGTTTCAAAGAATTATTGAACTGCTGCCAGAATCGCCACCGTTTTACCCAAAAGATCAACTAACAGATAAACCCGAACGGTTTTTTGTGAATGAAAAGATTCGTGAAAAAATATTGCTGCATTATAAAAAAGAAATTCCGTATGCTGTTGAGGTAGACACCGAGGAATTTAAAGAGGAGGAAAGTATTATAAGAATACGCTCTATCATCATGGTCGAGCGAGAAACGCAAAAAGGTATTATCATTGGCCATAAAGGTTCGTCATTGAAACGTGTTGGGTCTGAAGCACGTTTAGACCTTGAAAAATTCTTCGAAAAGAAAATTCATCTAGAATTGTATGTGAAAGTAAATAAGAATTGGAGAAATGATCAAAAACAACTTAAAAGATTTGGATATAACAATCGTTAACCGTCCAATTGTTGTTTCATAAAATTATGTAACAAAATCATTTGATCTTTTCCAGTTGCTTTACCAACCCTACCGCCCAAATACAGAGCAATCCAAATGACAATCATAAATAAGGTTACAAATAACTGAACCGCATAGTCATTATTTAATGACCAATTCGTGTATGCCCAAATACCAAACCCAATGAAAATTCCAGCTACGGCAAAATGAAAAAACATAAACATTGTCCAAACGGTTGGATTGGGTCCAAAAAGCCCAAATAGGGTACTATGTGTATCATCAACTTCCATGATTTCTAAATGTAATTGAGGAGACCAAAAATGTTGATTAGCTTTTGGTATCTTAATAAAAACATGATCGTCTACACGAGTCACAACAAATTCTTTCTGTGTGCTCTTGGCATCTTCAAAAACTTTTAAGACTTCTTCATTATTTTTATTTAGCTCGAGCTTAAATCGTGGTCGTAAAACGATGTCGTTGTTCAATGACATTGGGAGTACTATTTATATGTTCAATTTACTGTTTTTTCTTCAATATGTAAATAGTACCTTTGCACCGTTATTTTAGACTATGGGAAATATTGTTGCAATAGTAGGACGTCCAAATGTTGGTAAATCAACTTTCTTTAATCGTTTAATCCAAAGACGTGAAGCCATTGTTGATGCTGTAAGTGGGGTAACACGCGATAGGCATTATGGTAAGAGCGACTGGAATGGTAAAGAATTCTCTTTAATTGATACAGGAGGTTACGTATTGGGTAGTGACGACATATTTGAAGCCGAAATAGATAAGCAAGTTGAACTTGCTATTGACGAGGCCGATGCCATTATTTTTATGGTAGATGTTGAGTCTGGAGTAACAGGTATGGATGAAGATGTAGCTAAGCTTTTAAGAAAAGTAGATAAACCTGTTTTCTTAGCGGTGAATAAAGTAGATAATGCGAAAAGAGCTGAAGATGCAGTAGAGTTTTACTCCTTAGGATTGGGTGAGTACTTTACAATTGCCAGTATTAATGGTAGTGGTACAGGAGAATTGTTAGATGCCTTGGTTGAAGCTTTACCAGAAAAAGAAGAGGTTGATGAAGATGAATTGCCACGTTTTGCAGTAGTAGGTCGCCCAAATGCAGGGAAGTCATCATTCATTAATGCGTTAATAGGTGAAGACCGATATATAGTTACAGATATAGCCGGAACAACTCGCGACTCTATTGACACTAAATACAATCGTTTTGGTTTCGAATTCAATTTGGTTGATACCGCAGGAATTAGAAGAAAATCTAAAGTTAAAGAAGACTTAGAATTTTATTCTGTAATGCGAAGTATTAGAGCTATTGAACATGCAGATGTGTGCTTATTAGTCTTAGATGCAACCAGAGGTTTTGATGGCCAGGTGCAGAACATTTTCTGGTTAGCAGAACGTAACAGAAAGGGAATCGTGATCTTAGTGAATAAGTGGGACCTTATTGAGAAAGATAATAAAACAACTAAGGAGTTTGAAGCTTATATTAGAAAGCAAATTGAACCATTTACTGACGTGCCAATTGTATTTATATCTACGCTTACCAAACAACGTATATATAGAGCAATTGAAACTGCTGTTGAGGTTTATAAAAATCGTTCAAAACGAATTAAAACAAGCGTACTTAATGAGGTGCTATTACCTTTAATTGAAAAGAATCCTCCTCCAGCATATAAAGGTAAATATGTGAAAATTAAATACATTATGCAGTTGCCAACACCTCAGCCGCAATTTGCATTCTTTTGTAATCTACCACAGTATGTGAAAGAACCTTATAAACGCTTTCTAGAAAACAAACTGAGAGAGCATTTCAATTTTCATGGTGTTCCGGTTACTGTATATATGCGTAAGAAATAAACCGTTTTGAATATTATAGTTTTTTTAAGAAAATTCACTCAAAAGAAACCTATTTTCGTTCTGAAAAACTAACCTTCTTTATTCATGAAATATTACCTAATACTCGTGACACTGCTATGTGTGACCGTAAGTTTTGGGCAAGCTAAAGATTTTAAGATTTCGGGAACTGTGGTTACAGACGCCGAGAAAACTCCATTAGAATCGGCAACAGTCTACCTCGAAAGAGCTAAAGATAGTACCCTCATTACCTATACCATTACAGACAAAGAAGGAAAGTTTACCCTGGAGGGGCGTACATTTTTTAAGGATGCCAATTTAAATATATCATATGTTGGCTATCAGCAACATACACAGAAAGTAGCATTAGACAAACCAACTATAGACCTTGGCAATATTGGAATGTTAACAGATGCCAATGCACTAGATGCCGTATTAATTGAATCGAGAGCACCTATAACTGTAAAGAAAGACACCCTTGAATTTAATGTAAGCTCATTTAAGACAAAAAGAGATGCAAATGTTGAAGATTTATTGAAACAGTTGCCAGGTGTAGAGATTGATGAAGCAGGAAAAATTACTGTTAATGGTAAAGAAGTAAATAGGATTTTAGTGAATGGGAAACCATTTTTTGGTGACGATCCAACCATTACAACACGTAACCTTACTAAAGAATTGATTGATAAGGTTCAAATTACTGATACCAAAACAAAGGCTCAGGCATTTACTGGTGAGGTTGGTGATGATGAAAATAAAACCATCAATTTAACGATTAAGGAGGATAAGAATAAAGGAATTTTTGGACGCGTAGCAGCAGGTGCAGGAACTGATGAGCGATATGAATATGCTGGAATGGTAAATATCTTTGATAATGACCAACGTATAAGTGCGTTGGCAGGAGGGAATAATACAAATTCTGCCGGTTTTAGTTTTGGAGAGATTTATAGAATGTTTGGTAGTGGAGGTAATTTTGTTACTGGTGGAAGAGGTTTTGGCGGAGGTGAAGGAATAACAACTTCAGACAATTATGGAGTAAATTATGCCGATGAATTAAGTGAAGCTATTGATATTTCGGCAGATTACTTTTTTGCAGGGAGCAATGTAGAAAATGAAAGCTCTACCGAAAGAGAAAATATTTTACCTGACAGTAGGTATTTTACAAGTTCAAATTCAAGCTCTTACAGAGAAAGCAAAAGCCATCGGGCAAACTTAGAATTTGAAATAGAAATTGATTCAACATTAAGAATTGATATAGAACCCTCATTCAATGCCTCGCAAACACAAAGAGATTTCTCTGATACTGAAGAAACAAGAGACGATCAAAATACGATTAGCAACCAATCAACATCGACCTCATTTGTTGAAACCACCGGGAAAGATTTTAGTAATGAATTAGACATAACCAAAAGGTTTGGCAGTAACGGCGCATTTTTGAGGCTAAGCTTAGATAATGATTATAATTCTACTGAAACGGATGATTTTTTAATGTCTGAAGCTAATATTTTTGGTGATAATCCAGAAGATATCATTCGAGACCAATTTACTGATGGTGATAGAACAACTAAGGGATTTGCGACTAGTTTGAACTACAGATTACCACTAAGGGGTAAAGAGTGGTATATGGATATTAGATATAGTTATAACAACAATAAGCAAGAGAACAAAGTAAGTACCTATGACTATAATGATAGTACGCAGGACTACACCGATTTCAATACCATTTTAAGCTCTGATTTTGAGTATATCAATAGAACCAATACACCATCAGTAAGGTTAAGTCACCGAAAGGACAAAGTATTTACTTATTTTGAAGCACGTTATGTGTTTAGAAATTTAGAAAACCAAGATTTCTTGAGGCCAAATTTAAGTTTGGCGCGTGATTTTGAGGCTGTAGAAATTCGTTCGAGCTACAGATATAGATTTAGTAGAAAGTCATCATTGCGATTTGGGTATAACTTAAGTAATAATTCTCCAAACCTATCGCAATTGCAGCCCTTCGCTGATGTGTCTGATCCATTAAATACGGTAATAGGTAATCCAAATCTTGAGCCAACGAACAACCACAGAGTATATGCAAATTTTCACTCTTTTGATTTTCAAAAAGGGACAGGATTTTTTGGCAATATAAGTGCAAATTTTAGAGATAATGATGTAGTAACAAATTCTATTGTAGATGAAAATTTTGTACGAACTACGACCTATGCGAATGTTGATGGCGGATACAATACAAATGCACGCGCGAGTTATAGCAAATCTGTAAAAATTGATACAGTAAAAACGTTTAAATATAGATTGGCACTTCGTGCTGACTTATCTAAGAATATCAATTTCAATAATGGAGAACAGTATGCTTCAAAAATTAATGCATTGACACCAACTTTAGAATTGACCTTTGATTGGAAAAATGTAATGCAATTAATACCTAGTTATAATTTGTCGTTTACAAGAAGAAAGTTTGATTTAGATAGATTTGAAGATGAAGACTTTGTACAACATACCATAGGTATTAGAACAACTACAACTGTCCCAAAAAAATTAGAATGGCGTAATGATATAAGGTATAACTACAACCCTAATATTGCTCCTGGGTTTCAAAAAAGTTCGTGGTTTTGGAATACAACTTTGGCCTACTCGATCTTAAAAGATCAAGGAGCCATAAGTTTAAAAGCCTTCGATTTATTAAATCAAAATACCAACGCAAGAAGAATTGCAACGGCAAATTACATTCAGGACTCTCAAAGTACAGTATTAAATAGGTATTTTATGTTGAGTTTTAGCTGGAAATTTAATAGTATGGGACCTCAAGGAAATCGTGGAGGTAGAGGAGACGGTGGTGGATATTATAGAATGATGAGGCATTAATCTACCAACCACCAGAGGCACCACCACCACCAAAACTACCACCGCCGAAGCCACCACCAAAGCCACCACTAGAAGACCGGCCGCCCCAGCTACCAAATCCTCCAGATGAAGACTTACCGTAGTTGCCTCTTCCCATTCGGCTTAAAATAATGGCGTCGATAATATCAGAATCGGTGTATCTTTTTCTTCTTCCACCCTTACCACCACCTCTTCTACCCTTAGAGATAGCAATTACAAAAATTATAAACGCTATCACCAAAAAGATAAATATCATAATCGGTACAATAGGAGGTTCTTTTGATGATGATCTTGTATTTTGATATTCGCCAGACAATATTTCAAAAATGGCATCTGCACCTCGATCTAGCCCACCGGCATAATCATCGCGTTTAAAGTAGGGTATAATATCACGTTCAATAACACGTCTTGAAAGCGCATCTGTCAATAAATGTTCAACGCCATAACCTGTGTTAATTGCAATTCTCCTATCATCTCTGGCGAGAAGTATAAGTACACCATTATCTTCATTTTCTTGTCCTATTCCCCATTTCTGTCCCCATTGAGCTCCCAGATAATTGATATTGTCGCCTTCAGTTGAACTAATGATAGCTACAACGATTTGTGTTGAGGTCGAGTCAGAATAATTAATGAGCTTTTGCTTTAATGATTCGTTTTCAGAAGTAGATAAAAGGCTAATATAATCATAAACACTAGTCTGATTTTTTGGGACTGGCGGAATCTCAAACTGTGCAAAACTTGTTTGCGACACTAATAGCGTAAAAAATAATATACCTACTTTAAAAAGTACTTTCATTAACCTTTTGATATTTCGTTTGATAATTCGTCTGCATCACTATGATCCCAAGGAAAGTATTTAGCAAGTTGTTCGCCCGCATTTAATATACCAGCTATAATACCTTGTTTAAATGCGCCTTTTTTGAAATGCTCTTCCATAGTGTTTTTTGTACAGTCCCAAAAGTCACTTTGTACCACTTGGTTGATACCTTTATCACCATAAATTGCAAATGATTTATCAAGTACAGCAATATAGATTAGCACACCATTGCGCGCTGCCGTATTGTCCATTTTTAAATGATGAAATACTTCTAAAACGTGACCTTCTAAATTATTGGTGCTTGAAGACTCAATATGCACACGAATTTCTCCAGAGGTTTTGCCTTCTGCAATTCTAATAGTGTCAACGATTTCCAGCTCATCTTCGTATGAAAGAAAATCTTCTAGTTTAGACATAATTAAAATCTTAGAATTCTACTTTTGGAGCATTTTCACTTCCAGGAGCGCTCTTGTAACGTGGCATTTCTTCAAAACCAAATAGTCCCGCTAGAAGTTTACCTGGAAATTCTTTAATGTGTATGTCGTAAATATTAACTGTCTCGTTATACCTATTACGTTCAACATTAATTCTGTTTTCTGTTCCTTCCAACTGCGTCATTAACTCCTTAAATTGTTGATCTGCTTTGAGATCTGGATATCTTTCAACAGTCACTAATAATCTAGATAGAGCCCCACTTAAGCCTTGCTGTGCTTCTTGAAATTGAGCTAAATTCTCAGGAGTAAGATCATCTGCACTTAGTGTAGTTTGTGTAGCCTGTGCTCTAGCTTGAACAACACCTTCAAGTGTTTCTCTTTCGTGCTCTGCATATCCTTTAACTGTCGCTACAAGATTTGGAATAAGATCTGCACGTCGTTGATAAGCACTTTCAACATTGGCCCACTTGGTTTTAGCATCGGCTTCATAACCAACAGCTGTGTTATTAAATCCTTTTCCCCAGGAGTATAATCCGAAACCGACGATTGCAACAACAATCCATGGTAACAATTTTTTCATAGTAATAATGTGTTAATTGTAGTTAATGTTTCAATGATAAGTTGAAAAATCACCAAAAATGTTACAGGTGATTTTTTATTTTGATGAGTTGGTCCTTGACATCTTCAAGTTTGCTAATAATTTCAAAGTTGTCTAATGACCTCTTCTTACCCTCTTTGAGGTGAACCTTTGCACCCTCTAGTGTAAAACCACGTTCTTTCACTAGATGATAGATAAACTTAAGGTTCTTAATGTCTTCAGGGGTGAACCTTCGATTACCTTTGGCGTTCTTTTTAGGTTTAATTACATCAAATTCCTTTTCCCAGAATCTAATCAAGGAGGTATTCACATCAAATGCCTTGGCTACCTCGCCAATACCGTAATATCGTTTATCTGGAAGATCAATATGCATTAATCAAGTGATTGGTTTTCTACTGATGCTTTCGCGAGAAGTTCATTGAATTCTTCAGCCGAAAGATTTCCGTAATAAAAATTAATTGGATTGATTCGCACTCCGTCTTTAAAAATCTCGTAGTGTAAATGTGGCGCTTCAGATCGTCCAGAGCTTCCAACAAAACCTATGAGATCACCTCGCTTTACCTTCTGATTCTTCTTGACATTGTATTTGTACAAATGGGCATACAAACTAACGTATCCATAACCATGATCAATTCTAATATGGCGACCATAACCTGATGATCCTGCATCAGCACGCTTGACAATACCATCTCCCGCCGCATAAATTGGTGTTCCTCGAGGGGCAGTGAAATCCATTCCATAATGAAACTTCCTTGCCTTGGTAAACGGATCAATTCTATATCCATAACCAGAGGCCATTCTAGTTAGATCTTCATTATTTACCGGTTGAATAGCTGGTATTGCCTCTAAAAACTTTTCCTTGTCCTCTGCCAAAACGGCAATTTCATCTAACGACTTTGATTGTACAACAATTTGCTTTTGTATAATATCAATACGCTGATTTGCATTTACAATTAATTTAGAATTATCATATCCTTCAAATTGTTTATAACGATTAATACCACCAAAACCTTGACGTCGTTGTTCTGATGGAATTGGATTGGCTTCAAAATACAACCTGTAAATAGCATTATCACGTTCTTCTAGATTATTTAAAACCAATTCGGCCTCATCCATTTTCTTATCAAGAAGTTCGTATTGTAACTCCAAGTTTTGAAGCTCACGTGCTAAAGCTTTTTCTTTTGGAGATTCAAAGTATTGACTTACAATTAACACGGTGAAAAAGCCAAACAAGGCCGAAGCAAGTAAAAAGACAAAGATATACTTGGCAGTAGTCCGCTTTTTTCTAACCACTTTACGGTAAGAAAGTGTTTCAGAATCGTAATAATATTTTACCTTCGACATAACTTAAAAATGTTCTATTTTTGCACGAATAATAGAACGAAAAACAAATATATAAATTGTTTCACACTTACGGCAATTTATAGGAAATAGGTTATTAACAGCATATATGAAGTCTCAAGACATACGTCAGAAATTTTTAGATTTTTTTGAAAGCAAAAAGCATAGTATTGTTGCCTCTGCACCCATGGTAGTTAAGAATGATCCAACACTCATGTTTGTAAATTCAGGGATGGCTCCTTTTAAAGAGTACTTTTTAGGGAATTCACAACCAAAGAATAGTAGAATTGCAGACACACAGAAATGTCTTAGAGTATCTGGAAAACACAATGATCTTGAGGAAGTTGGTTATGATACTTATCACCATACTTTATTTGAAATGCTGGGGAATTGGAGTTTTGGTGATTACTTTAAAAAAGAAGCAATTGCTTGGGCTTGGGAGCTATTAACCGAAGTCTATGGAATTAACAAAGACATACTTTATGTGACGGTATTTGAAGGCGATAAGGAAGATGGTTTACCAATGGATCAGGAGGCCTATGACTTTTGGAAGCAAATCATTCCGGAAGATAGAATCCTAATGGGAAATAAAAAGGATAACTTCTGGGAAATGGGAGATCAAGGGCCATGTGGGCCATGTAGTGAAATACATGTTGATATTCGATCAGAAGAAGAAAAAGCAAAAGTAGCAGGTAAGGATTTAGTGAATATGGATCATCCACATGTGGTTGAAATATGGAATCTGGTATTTATGCAATACAACAGAAAGGCTGATGGATCATTAGAAAATTTACCAGCAAAACATATTGATACAGGTATGGGCTTCGAGCGTTTGTGTATGGTTTTACAAGACGTAAAATCTAATTATGACACTGACGTATTTACGCCAATTATACGTGAAATTGAGACGATAACTAATACTGAATATGGCAAAAGTGAGAAAATTGATGTAGCTATTCGAGTTATTGCTGATCATGTTAGAGCGGTTGCCTTTTCAATAGCAGACGGACAATTACCAAGCAACACAGGAGCAGGATATGTGATTAGACGCATATTACGTCGTGCTATTCGATATGGTTTCACATTTTTAGATAAAAAAGAACCATTTATATATCGCTTGGTTGAGGTTTTAAGTAAAAAAATGGGCAAAGCGTTTCCTGAAGTTAAAACCCAGAAGCAACTCATTGAAAATGTAATTAAGGAGGAAGAAGCTTCATTTTTAAGAACATTAGAGCAAGGGTTATTACTGTTAGATAAAATAATAGAGGGGACCAAAGGAAATATGATTTCTGGTGAAAAAGCCTTTGAACTTTATGACACTTATGGTTTTCCAATTGATCTAACGGCATTGATTTTAAATGAAAAGGATTTGTCTCTGGATGAAGAAGGATTTAACACCGAGCTAGAAAAACAAAAAAATAGATCTCGTGCAGCTAGCGAAATGTCAACAGATGATTGGACGGTCCTTCAAGAGGATGCTGAGCAAGAGTTTGTTGGTTATGATGTATTAGATACCAATGTAAAAATAACGCGTTATAGAAAGGTAACATCAAAAAAGGAGGGAGCGCAATATCAACTTGTATTTAATCTAACTCCGTTTTATCCTGAAGGTGGTGGTCAAGTTGGGGATAAAGGGTATCTAAAAGATGCTTCTGGTGATGTTGTTTACATACTCGACACCAAGAAGGAAAATAATGTGATTATTCATATTGTTAAAAATCTACCAAAACATTTAAATGAAACATTTCAAGCGGTTGTAGATTCGAAACAGCGGTATAGAACTGCTTGTAACCATACAGCGACACATCTCTTGCATCAAGCCTTAAGAGAGGTGTTAGGAGATCATGTTGAACAAAAAGGAAGCGCTGTACATTCAAAGTATTTGCGATTTGATTTTTCACATTTCTCAAAAATGACAACAGAGCAATTAAGAGATGTAGAAAATTTTGTCAATGCTCGTATTGATGGAAAGTTGCCTTTAGAAGAAGGAAGAAACGTACCTATGGAACAGGCAATAGCGCAGGGAGCTATGGCTTTGTTTGGTGAAAAATATGGCGATACTGTACGTACAGTACGCTTTGGTCAATCTATTGAATTATGTGGAGGAACTCATGTTCAAAATACAAGTGATATTTGGCATTTTAAGATTAGATCTGAAAGTGCAATCGCATCAGGGATACGTCGAATAGAAGCCATAACAAATGATGCAGTTAAAGATTTCTATTTTGACTCAAATAGAGCTTATTTTGAAATTAGGGACTTACTAAACAATGCAAAAGATCCAGTTAAAGCGGTGTCCGATTTAAAAGAAGAGAATTCTGGATTAAAGAAGCAAATAGAAGCACTATTAAAAGATAAAGCTAAGAGTTTAAAGGGAAGTCTTAAAAATGAAATTGAGGAGATTAATGGTATTAATTTCTTAGCGAAAGAGGTAGATTTAGATGCAGGTGGTATTAAAGACCTTTGCTTTGAATTAGGAAATGAAATTGATGATTTGTTTGCCATTTTTGGAGCAAATAAGAATGGGAAGGCATTGTTATCTTGCTTCATTTCAAAAAGC
>CAZAPO010000255.1:0-8140 GCA_964487005.1 uncultured Flavobacteriaceae bacterium | reverse complement strand
ACATTATTAGCAATAATAATGGCACCGTCATGTAAGGGGCTATTTTTAAAGAATATACTCTCTAAAATAGGTTGGGTGACCTTAATATTCATCTCATCGCCGGTAGATACCAAAAAGTCTAAATTGTTATTGCGCTCTAATACAATGAGGGCTCCAGTTTTTGAGCTACCCATTTTGGTACATGCGGCAACCACAACTTCGGCTTCGGTGGCATTGATGGCCTGGGTTCGTAAAAAGCTAAGTTTTTTCATAAATCCACCTTTTGCACCAATATTGGTAGAGCCAACCATGAGTAAAAATTTTCGAATTTCGGGTTGAAATACTACTATCAAGGCAATAATACCAACGCT
The DNA here is from genome assembly GCA_964487005.1 of uncultured Flavobacteriaceae bacterium. Lineage (GTDB taxonomy): Bacteria > Bacteroidota > Bacteroidia > Flavobacteriales > Flavobacteriaceae > CAZAPO01. The sequence continues at coordinate 7,790 of CAZAPO010000255.1, read as the reverse complement.
CATAAAACCACCCAAAATATTGGTAAGCATCTTCATTTGTAAAGCATCAACAAGAAGATATATGAGATAGATAACTACAATTCCAATAAAAATATTTATCGCTACTGTACCCTTTATGAGCTTATATGCATAGTACAAGAGAAATGCTACCAGAATTATGTCAATAACATCAAGAACGGTAAACTCTAATAGGTCATTAAATATTTCCAAGTGAAGGGTAGGTTTTAAATTTTAATAAAGATAGCTAATTAAAGATAAATTCTGTAGTAGAGATCTTCACGTCCATATTTTTGTTTGAAGCGATAGCCGATTTCAAATTAATATACGCTTGCATCGACAATTGGCCTGATAATACCAAAACAATTTCATTTTGGTTTTGAATTTCGCTTAAAAAAGTTGTAAACGATTCATAACTAACACCCGTATTATTATAAGGTTCTACTTTTCCATTAGATGTAATCTTGACATATTGTTTTTTGTCCTCCATTTGCATAGATGGTACATCGCTTGTGTAGTTAGTATTTGTAAATTCTATAAAAGCTAAATTCTCGGTATCTGGATTAAAACAGGTGAAGTAGTTTTTTGCATTTTCATTGGTATGCATTCCATCGCCGTGTCGTTTTTCATATAAATACTGCAAATGTGGTAACAACTGTTTTAAGGTCAGTCTTTTATCAATATTTACCAACCAATTGGTTGTGCTAATCATGTTTCTACGGTTAAAATCAACGTTGTCTGGCATGGATTCGTCATAAAAAATATAGACGGGTGATACATCTACAATTTCAGTTATATCGTTGTTGGATGTATGTGGGAGCTGTACTTCGCGATCAGCGCAAGATGTACATAAACAAATGATTAAAAGGACAAATAAGTTTCTCATTAAGATAATTGATTGGTTATAGCAATACATTCCATAGCTTCTTTTACATCGTGTACGCGTAAAATCTGTGCTCCTTTTTGTAATGCTATTGTATTAATTGCGGTGGTACCATTTAAGGCTTCAGAGGCCGAACTGTTTAAAAGTTTATAAATCATCGATTTTCTGCTCGCACCAATAAGCATAGGTTTTTCTAATATAGCTAACAATTCGAGATTACTTAAAAGCTCATAGTTTTGTGCTAATGTTTTAGAAAAACCAAAACCAGGATCAATAATAAAATCTACAATTTGATACTTTCTAGCTTCGGCAATTCGCTCTGAAAAGTAATAGATGATCTCTTTTAGTAGATCGTCATAGTTTGTATGTTCTTGCATGGTTTGCGGAGTTCCTTTCATATGCATGGCAATGTAAGGGACTTTTAAATGACCAATAGTAGGTAACATTTGCATGTCTAGATGTCCTCCAGAAATATCATTTATTAAAGCGGCACCAGATTCAATACAACGCTTTGCCACTATACTTCTAAAGGTGTCGATTGACAAATATGCTTCGGGGAATTTATTATTTACAACTTCAACAATGGGTAAAATTCGATTGAGCTCTTCTTCTTCGGTAACGTGACCAGCTCCCGGACGCGAACTATAGGCACCAATATCAATAAAAGTAGCGCCTTCTGTCAGCATTTTTTCAACGTGTAAAAGAACAGCGGTCTCATCTTTATATTTTCCACCATCATAAAATGAATCGGGTGTGATATTTAAAATCCCCATCACTTTTGGGGTGCTAAGATCAACTAAATTTCCTTTACAATTAATAGTCATTAATACGTGCAATTAAGCTGTTGATTTATAGTTTAAAAACTTTAAACCATAAACTTTGAATAGTTAAAAATTTTAAGCGAAATTTACGCAAAATTCAACTCACTTTATGCAAAATACCTCAAAACAATACGATGAAGTAATTTCTACTTGTCGTACGCTGTTTGTAAATAAAATGAAAGACTATGGTAGCGCGTGGAGAATCCTTCGCTTACCGTCTTTAACAGACCAAATCTTTATAAAGGCGCAGCGTATTAGAGGACTGCAGCAAAATGATGTTAGAAAAGTTGATGAAGATGAGGTGAGTGAGTTTATTGGTATAATAAACTACAGTTTAATGGCGCTGGTACAGTTGGAGAAAGGCGTTGTTGAGCAACCCGACTTAACCGTAGAAGAGGCAACGGCCTTATATGACAAACATGCTGGCGTTACTAAAAAGTTAATGGAAGATAAAAATCATGATTATGGTGAAGCCTGGAGAGATATGCGTGTGAGTTCGCTTACCGATTTGATTCTTCAAAAGTTATTGCGCGTCAAACAAATAGAGGACAATGCTGGTAAAACTATAGTCAGTGAAGGAATAGATGCCAATTATCAAGATATGGTAAACTATGCTGTTTTTGCCTTGATACATATAAATGAACAAAACTAAATTATAACCTATGAAAATACTTGTGGCTATTTCCAGAATTCTTGTTGGAGTTCTGTTTATTATTTCAGGACTAATAAAGCTTAACGATCCGCTTGGGTTTTCATATAAGCTTCAAGAATACTTTAGCACCGATGTGTTAAACATTCCTTTTTTAGAGCCGTATGCATTAGGAATTTCAATTTTTGTTGTGGTGTTTGAAGTTGTTCTTGGTGTGTTTTTACTTATAGGGTATAAGCCTAAATTTACGGTATGGAGCTTACTAGGAATGATCGTATTTTTTACCTTCCTTACATTTTACTCGGCCTATTTTGATAAAGTTAAAGATTGTGGTTGTTTTGGTGATGCATTAAAATTAACGCCATGGGAAAGCTTTACAAAGGACGTTATTTTACTAGCATTTATTTTGGTGCTCTTTTTTGGAATTAAACATATCAAGCCTGTATTTTCAAAATTTGCAACGACCATAGTTGCATTGGCAAGTTTTATATGGTGCCTGTGGTTTGGATACCACGTGTTAATGCATTTACCTTCAGTAGATTTTAGAGCTTATAAGATAGGTGATAACCTTATAGAAAATATGGCGATGCCAGAGGATGCTCCAAAACCAGTAATTGATTATTTCTGGAAATTTAATGTCAATGGAGAGGAGCAAATCATAACTACCAGAGGAAGCTACCCAACGGTTGAAGGTGGAGAATATGTGAGTGTAGAGACCAAAGTGGTAGAAGAGGGTTATGAGCCGCCAATATTGGATTTTACTATAGAAACGGCTGATGAAGATGTAACCCAGCAAATGTTGCAAGAGAATAAATTGGTGATGATTGTTTCCTATAGTTTAGAAAAGGCCGAAAAAGAAGGTCTTGCGGCAATTATGGCTAAAGTGAAGGAAGCACAAAGTAAAGGTTATAAAGTGATTGGATTAACTGCTTCTAGTGAAGAAGCAAAGCAACGAATAAAGGTAGATTATAACTTTGATTTCGATTTTTATTTGTGTGATGAAAAAGCTCTTAAAACGGTCGTGAGAGCAAATCCTGGGATACTCGAATTAAGTAAAGGAACAGTACTCCAAAAGGTACATTGGAACGATATTGAAGATTTAAAATTAGAATAGCTAATACTAGAAATTGGCTGTCTAAAAATACTATTGTGGTGCTATGAAGAAGGTTTTGATTTTAATGTTTTGCTCAGTTTTATTGGCATGCAATAAAGAGATTCCTGCTAGATTTTCTGAAGACGCCTTAAATGATACTTTTGTTGCACTTGATGATAGTGAACTCACTTTCAAAGAGCTCTTAGACACCTATAAGGGGGAAACTATTTTTGTTGATGTTTGGGCAAGTTGGTGCAGTGATTGTTTAAAATCGCTACCACAGGTGAGGGCCTTGCAAAAAGAGTATCCAGATTTAGTGTTTTTATTTCTTTCGGTAGATAAGAAAATTGACAACTGGAAAAAGGGAATAGACAAGCATCAAATTTATGGTGAGCACTATTTTATAAAATCGGGATGGAATGGTGACTTTGGAGATTTTATAGACCTTGATTGGACCCCACGATATATGATTATAGATAAAGATCAAAATATACAACTGTTTGAAGCAGTAAAAACAAACGATATTAAATTAAAAGAAGCCTTACAATGAGAAAACATATTGTTGCAGGAAATTGGAAAATGAATAACGACTTAGCCGAAACAAGAGCCTTAATAGGGCAATTGGCGGCCCAAACTAAAACATCTAATGCCGAGGTGATGATAGCCCCGTCTTTTGTTTGTCTGGGAACCGCTTTAAAGCATTCGGCTGAACTCGATATAGAAGTGGTGGCCCAAAACATGCATTATGCCGCCAATGGTGCCTATACAGGAGAGGTGAGTGCCGCTATGTTAAAGGGAATAGGTGTGCAAACAGTAATTTTAGGACACAGTGAAAGACGTGCCTATTATAATGAAACCGATGGCGACCTAGCAAAAAAAGTAGCTACTGCACTAAGCAATGAAATGCGTGTAATATTTTGCTTTGGTGAAGAATTAGAAGATAGACAAGCTGGTAAGCACTTTGATGTTGTGGCATCGCAGTTAACCAATGCATTATTTCATTTAGAAGAAAGCAACTGGGGCGATATTGTTTTGGCCTATGAGCCTGTTTGGGCTATTGGTACGGGCGAAACGGCTTCACCAGATCAGGCCCAAGAAATGCATGCATTTATTAGACAAACAATTGCCAGTAAGTTTGGCGATGCCGTAGCCAATAATGTTACCATACTTTATGGAGGTAGCGTTAAGCCAAACAACGCAAAAGAAATATTTTCTAAACCCGATGTAGATGGCGGTTTAATTGGTGGTGCCTCTTTAAAGGCCGAAGATTTCTTTGCTATTGTGAATGCCTTTTAAATGTCGGCACCTGTATATATAGGGTACTATTTTCAAGTGCAACCCTTGGTTCCAGGGGTTGAGATTCTTATTGCCGAATTAGGGTATGCAGGTTTTGAGAGCTTTGTTGAAACAGAACAAGGTGTAACAGCTTATATTCAAAAGGGAGATTGGAAACCGTCCATTTTAGATGAAATAGCTTTGTTGCAATCTACCGAGTTTAAGATCACGTATACCTTTGAAGAGATTGAGCAAACCAATTGGAATGCTGCTTGGGAAAGTAATTTTAACCCTATTGTTGTTGATGATTTGTGCTCGGTAAGAGCCCCGTTTCATGAGGTGGCAGATACAACATACGACATTATTATTGAACCTAAAATGAGCTTTGGCACAGGGCATCATGAAACTACACATATGATGCTCCAGCATATACTTAATAATGATTTTGAAGGAAAATCGGTTTTAGATATGGGTTGCGGTACTGGGGTGTTGGCCATTCTAGCCGAAAAGCGCGGAGCAAAAAAGGTAGATGCCATTGATATAGATCATTGGTGTTATCTTAATAGCCTGGAAAATGTACAACATAACAACTGCACCAACATTTCGGTGTATGAAGGAGATGCGTCACTCTTAAAAGATAAAGCCTATAACATTATTATTGCCAATATTAACCGCAATATATTATTGGCTGATATGGCTACCTATATAAGTTGTTTGTCTGAGGACGGAATCTTATTACTTAGCGGATTTTACGCGAGTGATATTCCTATAATTGAGGAGGCTTGTGTTAAATATGGATTAAAACTTAGTGAAACCTTAGAAAGAAATCAATGGGTATCACTAAAATTTTTAAATTAGTACAAAATACCAATAGGTATGAAAGAGAAGATATCAGAAAAAGTAGTTTTAAAAGAAAAGGTTGTCAAGCAAAATGAGATTGTACTGTTTAATGACGATGTAAATACTTTTGACCACGTGATTGATACGCTAGTTTATGCATGCGAACACACACCAGAGCAAGCAGAACAATGTGCTATTATAGTTCACTACAAGGGTAAATGTACGGTCAAAACGGGACCGTATGACGATTTAGAACCGCGATGTTCTTTATTATTGCAGGCAGGACTAAGTGCTGAAATCGTTTAGTTGTTCATTCTTCCAACAGCACAACTCACAAAAGACTTTGCTTTTTTTGTTAGTGGATTATGTTCACCAACAATTGGATATCCAAGCTTCGATAAAAGCTTAGTAGCTTCCTCTAAATCATGGTCATTTTTATAGTTAAATGAAACAGTATCGGTTTCATTATTAACAGCAACATCGGTAATATTTGCTAATCCATTTAAACGTGTAATTATGGTATTAGCACACCCACCGCATTTTAAATTTTGTATAGCTAATGTAGTCTTCATAATGGTGAAATTGACACTACAAAAATACGATTTTAGTTGTTGATGAGCTAGCGATTTGCAGCACAATCTAACAACCAGACCAAGGTATAAGGGATTGCGCCAAATTCACTAAGGAAAAACCTTAGTTTTTCTAAGGAATTCTATTAGCAGGGTTTTAAAATAAAGTCTTAAAGTTGTGTATTAACTAGGGAACAACTCTTTAATAAGAGTTCTAAGGGTGAAAAGGGATGCGCATTGCACATCCCTTTTCTTAAATTAAACGAGGAGTATTTAGTTATTTTTTTGGTGTTGTTTCCACTTGGCGAGAATGTCTTGTTCTCTGTTCATTAAAGATCGTTCATTAGTCAATATATTATCCCGCCTTTCTTGCGAAACAGCATCAGAATACCACCACTCTTTGGTAGCCTGAACGGTTTGTGATAACGGCCTAAAGGTTAAGCCTGCGCTAATGGCCTTACTGTTATCACTTTTTGACATTCCGGCGTATTGTGGTAACTGTATGACCCATGGCTGGATGCCTATAATACCATTTTCTTGTAGAAATTTATTATCATCAATCTGGATGTAATTGACAGCAGAATTGTAGCAGGAGTGAATACCATGCACAAAAGCATTGGTGGTCATATTAAATCCTGGGCCAGAACCATTATAAACACCAGCAGCTTTGTTTTCTAATAATCTAATCATCCACTCACCAAGATCTCTTACATCAATATACTGTACTACTTCGTCGCTATTGCCAGGTATAATAATGTTGCCTCCTTTTTCTATTCTTGCCAACCAATACGGGAAGCGGTCTGTTCTATCACCAGGACCTACAATTAATGTTGGGCGCACAATAATTGATCGTTCTGGTCCAAAGGCATTCATGGTGGCAATTTCAGAGGTGGCTTTCATCACACCATATTCATAGGTAAACCGTTCTTGTTCTTGAATATTGTCGGGAATTTTGGTAACCAGGGTTCGCTTTTCAGAAAAATCATCTCCCGTAAAAGGATAGTATACACTTATTGAAGAAGTATACATATAGTAACCCACGTTATTCACCAACAATTGAGCTGTGTCTTCAGTCCATTTGGTTTTACGTCCCGAATTATCGATAACAACATCCCATTTTCTATTTTTTAACGCCTCCAGATTATTTTCACGATCTCCAATGAGTTGCTCTACATTGGCAAATAGCTTTTGATGTATTTTAGGAATGGTTTTACCACGGGTGAAGGTGGTGACTTCATGTCCGCGTTTTAAGGCATAAGATATTTGATGTGGCCCTAAAAAGCTGGTGCCTCCTAAGATTAATATCTTTAGTTTTTTATCATTCTTTACAAAACTATTTGATGCCTGCAAGGCGTAAGGACTTATCATTGATGATAACCCCAAAATCATACTTTTTTTAACAAATTCCCGTCTACTTTTTGCCATAGTTTAAATTGTTTTAAATGCTATTCTATTGTTCTCTAAGGTACTAATATCTTAAGATTTATTTCAATGAACTAACCATAACTATTTATGAACTTCGTAAAAATAAAAAGCCCACCCTTTTTGGTGAGCTATTTATTTTTAACTGATTTTGGCAGGTCTGCCTACCAAATGCAGGATTGTTGCGTTGCAATCCACGCCCTTAGCAAAGACTCTACTGTAACTAAGAAACCTCACCTTG
>CAZAPO010000254.1:0-7681 GCA_964487005.1 uncultured Flavobacteriaceae bacterium | reverse complement strand
CATGATAACCATAACCATAGCCATATCCATATCCATATCCATATCCCTGGTTTTTCTTATGCAAGTAATGATTCAATACAAAACTTATATTTTTCACTTCACCCTTTTTGTATTTATCATTGATTACTGTAAGCATGTCTTTCTTTGTATAGTTTTGTCTCACCAGATAAATGGTAGCATCTGCATATTCAACGAGTTCTACAGCATCTGTTACAAGTCCAAGGGGTGGTGTATCTAAGACTATAATATCATACGCTTGTTTTAGGTCTTCTATAAACTTGTCCATTTTATTACTCATCAATAATTCGGACGGATTTGGAGGGATTGATCCCGAAAGAACAATATCTAAATTTTTAATCTGCGTTGGCTGAATAATATCTTCTAAGTTTCTGGTACCAATTAAATAATCAACTACACCAATATCGTTTTTTAAATTAAAATCACCCGATATTTTTGGCTTTCTTAGGTCTAATCCAACTAATACAGTTTTTCTATCTGAAAGTGCAAAAACAGTAGCAATATTAATCGAGCAAAAGGTTTTGCCTTCTCCACTTACCGATGATGTCACCATTACCGTCTTTGTACCCTTAACATTTTGTGATTTATAGATAAATTTTAAACTTGATCTTATAGCCCTAAATGCCTCAGCTATTGCCGATTTTGGGTTGTCATAAACTACAAGGCTGCCCTTATTTTTGTATTTGCCTACAATTCCTAAAACTGGAATCGCCGAAAGGCGTTCTATATCTGAAACCGTATGCACATTATTATCGAACAAGGTCACAATAATTATGAACATAAATGGAACCATAATTCCCATAAATAAAGCAATAATGTAATTTAATCTAGTATTAGGACCTATGGGTCCTTCACCAATATCTTTAGCACTATCAATAACGTTGATATCTGAAACATTTGCTGCTTTAACAACCTCTGCTTCACTTTTCTTTTCCAGAAATACATTATATGCTTCTTCACTTAAGTTGAATCTACGCTGAATCTTTAAAAATTCTTGTTGGTCTTTAGGTAACTCGCTTAACTCCGACTCTAAAGAGGCGATCATTCTGTTTAAATTGGTAATTTGGATACCAAAAGTTTTTTTGGTTTCCTTGATAGTTTCAAGAAGTACATTCTTTTCTGCATCTATTTGACGATCAATATTCCTAAACTGTGGTGAATTTTCTCTTGTTGTATATTCTAACTTTTGACGCGCTATTGAAAGATCGATTATTCGTTGTACACTCGTAACAATATTTGCCTCTTCAATTCCCACACTCGTTGGTGCTGCAATTTTTGTGTAATCGGTCTTTGTTTCAAGGTAATTTTGTAGTGAATTAAGGTAATCTATTTTAGAATTAAGCTGCGTTTCTTGAGATTCATATTCTCCTAAGGTTTCAGATACCCTTCCGCTTTCTTCATCTACATTAAACAGTTTATTTTGAGCTCTAAACCTATTCATTTCATCTTCTACGGCCTTTAGGTTACCCGAAACCATATTTAAACTGCTATCTATAAACTTAATTGTGTTGGTGGCGTAGAGGTTTTTTCGTTCTAATTGTGCCTTCTCTAAAATGTTCACAGTTGCGTTTAGATAATCTACAATCTTACTTTTATTGGCTCCCGCTAGCCTTAGTCTTAATATGGACGATCCCTGTGAATTTGGAACAACCGATAACCCATTTTTATATTGATTAACAACGCCATCAAAGTTTAAAAATCTAATAAAATACTCTTTCCCAACTACTACCGGAGCAAAGTTTCGCGACTTCATGACACCATTTAAAAATGTTGTTGAAATAGTATCTCCTAATTTAAATGTTTGTTTAAAATTGCCCTGAGGTAAAATAACATTTAGACGTTCCTTTGTCTTAAATATTTGCCCACTACCATTTTCTGCTTCAAAATTTGCTGACACCTCAAACTCCTCATCGTTAATAAACTTAATAGCTATTGGTTTCCCCAAAACCTGTGGTCTGTCTTTATTTATTTCAAATTCAAAGGCGGTTCTAGTATAAACATCATTCATTCTATACTTTCCTTGCTCTAGGTATTCTACATAGTACTGTAGTGAATCTATTACACGCTCATTATGCGTTCTAGTTTTTAGAGTAGTAATTACTGTTTGCACCTTGCTGGTTACACCACCCCAATTAAATGAAATACTTGTATTTGAAGTAAAGAATGGGTTCTGGTCGTTTTCTACTGATATTAAAGACTCCAGCGCATAAATACTTTGCTTTCGTATATTGACCGAGTAGGCAATACCAAATGCTATTGCTATGCATACAACAAATAACTTCCAATAACCTAATATCTTGAATATAAATGACTTAATATCAAAATTAGATGGCAGTTCATTAATGTTAAAATCCTCTGTCATTTAATTAATTCTTAATCAATAATATAGTTGTAGTAACCAACGAAATTACCGATACTAAAGTAGTTAACGTTTGAACACCTGTGGCACCTGTACCCCATGATTTTTGCTTCAATGGTTTAACATAGATCATATCATTGGGTTGAATATAATAATATGGTGATTGCATCACATTGATATCTGTAAGATCTAAATGGTGAATCTTTTGCCCCTGTGGATATTGTCTAATTACGAGCACATCCTTTTTATCTCCTGTAACTGGAATCTCACCAGCATTTGCAATTGCTTCAAAAATATTTACACGTTCTTGAAACAGCGTCAAGGTACCAGGGTTTCCAACTTCACCATTAACGGTAAACCGTAATCCAGATAGTTTAACCGTAACAAAAATATTAGCTGTTTCCTTAAACTGTTCCTCGAGTAATTTCTTTTCAATGATCTGTTCTATTTCTTCAGTAGTGTACCCTAGAACACTTATTTTTCCAAGCGTAGGAATTCTAATCTCACCATGAAGGTCTACTGTAAAACCATCAAAATAGGCTCTTTCAGCACTTCCTGCGTTTAAATTTTCGTTTCCAACTGGGTTAAAAATCTGAACATTTTCTTGGTCTAAAGCTTTTACTCGAATGTTCAAAATATCATTGATTTGTACACGATAAGGTTTCTGCTGCTCAGTTATAGTATAGGCTTCATTTGTAGCATTAGTTTTGTTTTGAAGATATAGCGTATCTCGTTGAGGAATACAAGACGAAGCTAAAAGACTTAAAACAAGCGCGGTGAGAGCAAAGAGTTTCTTCATTTTGAGGCTCATAGTTAATACACAAATATAACTTTTAGTGTTCAAAATAAAAACAGCAGACGTATTTTTTGGTTTTTTATGCGTTCTTTGTAAAAAAAGTAGATTGAACTATCTGACTGTTGAAAATATTGCGAAATCATATGGCGAATTGCAACTATTCGAACATATTTCCTTTAGTATCCATAAGGATCAGAAAATAGCTTTTGTTGCTAAAAATGGTTCGGGAAAAACAACCATTTTAAATATTTTATCAGGAAAAGATCAACCTGATGCGGGAGCCGTTATATACAGAAACGGGATTAAAGTATCATTTTTAGCTCAAGAGCCAGAGCTTAATGAAAGGTTAACGGTTGAACAAACCATCTTCGACTCTGACAATCACATTTTAAAAATTATCAATTCATACCATGAGGCAATTAAAAATCCGGAAGATGAAGTAGTATATCAAAAAGCATTTGAAGCAATGGAACGTGAAAACGCTTGGGATTTTGAAACACACTACAAACAAATATTGTTTAAACTAAAACTTGAAGATCTAGACCAAAAAGTATCGGTACTTTCGGGAGGGCAAAAGAAACGTCTCGCACTCGCCAATGCTTTAATCAACAAACCAGATTTGCTAATCTTGGACGAACCTACCAACCACCTCGATCTTGAAATGATTGAATGGCTAGAAAAATTCTTTGCAAAAGAAAATATCACCTTGTTCATGATCACCCATGATCGTTATTTTTTGGAAAGAGTTTGTAATGAAATTATTGAGTTAGATCAAGGCGAAATATTTACATACAAGGGCAACTATTCTTATTTTTTAGATAAAAAGGAAGCGCGTTTAGAACGTGAAGCAATCGAGCTCAATAAAACCAAACAGTTATTTAAGAAGGAGCTAGATTGGATGAGAAGACAACCCAAAGCACGAACAACAAAATCTAAGTCTAGGATCGACGATTTTTTTGAAATAAAACATCGGGCTCATCAACGGCGAAAAGATCATGTTGTTCAACTAGAACTGAACATGGAACGCTTGGGCAGCAAAATTCTAGAGCTTCATAAAGTAACAAAAGCTTTTGGTGATAAGTTGATGTTAGACAAATTTGATTACGTTTTTCAAAAAGGTGAACGTATAGGAATTATTGGTAAAAATGGTACTGGAAAATCTACTTTCCTCAATCTTATTACCAACACGCTAAAGGTGGACTCCGGAAAAATAGTTGTTGGTGAAACCGTAAAATTTGGATACTACACACAAAACGGAATAGAGATTAAACCAGAGCAAAAAGTTATTGATGTAGTTAGAGCTTATGGAGATTACATTCCATTAAAGAAGGGGCGTCAGATAAGTGCGCAGCAATTATTAGAACGTTTTTTATTTGATAGAAAAAAGCAATATGATTATCTTGAGAAGTTAAGTGGTGGTGAACGCAAGCGGCTATATCTTTGTACAGTCTTAATTCAAAATCCTAATTTTTTGATTCTCGATGAACCAACGAACGATCTTGATATTGTGACACTTAATGTCTTAGAAAATTTTCTATTAGATTTTCCGGGATGCTTAATTGTAGTGACACACGACCGTTATTTTATGGATAAGATTGTAGACCATTTGTTTGTATTTAGAGGTAATGGAGTCATTGAAGATTTTCCAGGTAATTACAGTGATTTTAGAGTTTACGAGGACAGTGTGCAAAAAGAACCAAAAGAGAAAGAAAAAACCGAAAAAAAAGCCTGGAAAAAAGATGACAATAACAAACTTTCATATAATGAGCAGAAGGAGTTAAAAAATATTGAAAGTAAGATTAAGTCATTAGAGTTTGATAAGAAAGAATTAGAAGCCAAATTTGACGATGAAAATTTATCGCAAGAACAGATCACTGAATTGTCGGGAGCATTGCAGCAGATTATTGAAAATATTGAATTAAAAGAACTACGCTGGTTAGAACTTTTAGAAAAACAGGAAGGGTAAATGTGGTATAGAATTATCACATATTTGAGATTTCTTTGGCGTTCAACAAATCAACACGGTATTCATTCTCCCTTTGTGTTTGATTTAGTAACCAAGTGTTTTTATAGCAAAACCAAATATGCAGATTATAAAAAATTAAACACCTACAGAGCTTCATTACTTGAAGACAATACAATAATTCACATACATGATCTTGGCGCGGGTTCTAAGGCCATGAAATCTACCAAACGTATGGTAAGTTCTATTGCTAAAAATTCTGGAACAACACATAAACGTGCTCAATTGTTATGCAGGTTGTCAAACTATTTTCAAGTACATAATGTGTTGGAATTAGGAACTTCATTAGGCATTGGAACATATGCATTGTCATTAGGGAGTCCAAAAGCAAAAATTACCAGCATTGAGGGTTGTTCAAATATCACTGCATTTACTAAAGCGCGATTAATTAAAGAAGGTTTAGAAAAAATAAATCTTTTGGAAGGTGATTTTGACCAGCATTTACCTGTGCTATTGTCCAACAAATTTGATATCATATTTTTTGATGGCAATCATCAAAAAGAGGCTACCATTAACTATTTTAAAACCTTGTTACCAACAACACATAATAATACCCTTTTTATTTTTGATGACATTTATTGGTCAAGAGGTATGACCGCAGCTTGGGATGCCATAAAACAACATCCAAAAATTACGGTTTCAATTGACACCTACTTTTGGGGCTTGGTGTTCTTTCGAAAAGAACAGCAAAAACAACATTTTACAATTCGCATTTGATAACATTTTTAATAATAGCTACTTAGCGTATTAGAATGCCAAGAAATGTATTCATATTTCTACTTTGGTCTAGAATTGACAATTTCTTTCAACTTTCATTTTTAACCTTTAACTTTGAAATATGAAAATCTACACAAAAACTGGAGACAAAGGTACAACCGCTCTTTTTGGAGGAACCAGAGTCCCAAAGCATCATATACGTATTGAAAGTTATGGCACCGTTGACGAGTTAAATTCACATATTGGTTTAATTAGGGATCAGGAAATTAATAGGGACTATAAATCGGTTCTTGCCATAATTCAAAACAAACTGTTCACTGTTGGCGCTATTCTTGCCACCGATCCTGCAAAGGCAATCTTAAAAAGTGGAAAAGAACGTTTAAACATTCCCAAAATATCATCAGACGATATAGCGCTTCTAGAAAAAGAAATGGACAATATGAATGAACAACTAGAACCAATGACACATTTTGTACTTCCTGGTGGGCATCAAACGGTGTCATTCTGTCATATTGCACGCTGTGTTTGCCGCAGAGCCGAGCGTTTAGCTTCAGCACTCAACGATCTTGAGCCTTTTCAAGAAGAAACACTTACCTATTTAAACCGCCTTTCTGACTATCTTTTTGTATTGGCACGGAAATTGTCCAAAGACCTTCAAGCAGAAGAAATTAAGTGGATACCAGAAAAAAACAGTTAATTTAGTTCTATTCACCACATTTATCTGTCAAGGCCATTTAGTAATAAACGGTTATTTTAAAAGGCGTTCTTTAAATTAATGATGAAATAATTTCTTTTTTACTTGACTTTTTCAGCTAAAAATTTATTTTTGCAAAAAATTAAACCTAATAAGAAATGTATTGGACTTTAGAATTAGCGTCATATTTAAGTGATGCACCTTGGCCAGCAACGAAAGATGAGTTAATAGATTACTCTATTAGAACAGGAGCTCCTCTTGAAGTTGTAGAAAATCTACAATCTATTGAAGATGAAGGAGATTCTTATGAGTCTATTCAAGAAATTTGGCCTGATTATCCTACTGACGAAGATTATCTTTGGAACGAGGATGAATATTAAAAAACCAAACCATAAAAAATAGTAAAAAAGTCTCTGTTGAGGCTTTTTTTGTACACTATTTTAACCTTAAACATAACAACAAATAGTATCTTTGACTGCCTTTTAGTTAAAGACAAAAAATAAAAATATATACATGAGTATTTTAAATTCTGTTCTTAAAGTATTCGTTGGAGATAAATCCAAACAAGATGTCAAGGCAATTATGCCAATTGTTGACAAAGTTAAATCTTTTGAGTCTTCACTCGAGGGATTGTCTCATGACGAATTAAGAGCAAAAACAGATGCTTTTAAAACTAAAATTGAAGAAGGACGAAAAGAAATTGAAGAACAAATTAATAGTCTTCAAGAAGAAGCAGACACAACTGAAGATATTGATAGGAAAGAAGAAATTTATCAAGAAATTGATAAATTAAAAGATCAGTCATATGAAGCGACCGAAGTAGTCTTAAATGAAATCCTTCCCGAAGCGTTTGCCGTAGTTAAAGAAACTGCTAAGCGTTTTGTACATAATACCTCTATTGCGGTTACTGCAAATACATTTGATAGAGAAGTATCTGGTGAAAAAGATTACGTAACGCTAGATGGAGATCAGGCAATATGGTCAAACTCGTGGGATGCTGCAGGTAAACCAATTGTTTGGGATATGATTCACTATGATGTCCAACTTATTGGTGGTATCGCCATGCATCAGGGT
>CAZAPO010000253.1:0-6228 GCA_964487005.1 uncultured Flavobacteriaceae bacterium | reverse complement strand
GTTAATGGAGATCGAGTAATTTTAAAAGGTGATTTAACAGCTAGGGTCTTTAAGCACAGTCAAAGTCCTTATGAAGTCCTTCCAGAAACAGATTTAAGTGATTTAAATTAAAAAAGCCTCATTTAAATAATGAAGCTTTAGAGCGGGAGACCGGGTTCGAACCGGCGACATTCAGCTTGGAAGGCTGACGCTCTACCAACTGAGCTACTCCCGCAATTCTGGGGTCAAATATAGAGAAAGTATTTTTTCATTTAAAATAAAATCACAACTTCTTTACAAAATGATACCCCAATATTTTAAATCCTTGATTATAATAAAATTTGTGTGATGCGTGATTGTCAACATAAGTATTTAGCTCAATTGCTTCGCAGTTTTTTGACTTCGCATAATTGTAAATCCATTCAAAAAACTGAGCTCCAAGACCTTGTCCCTGATAGGTTGGATCAATAAAAACATGATCTACTTCCACACTTCTACCAGAATAGTGCCTTGTACAAAACCACATACCACTAATCCCCACTAATAAATCACCATCAAAAATACCAGCACATTCGTAGTTTTGGGTAAACATTTCTTGAAACCGTTCCTCTAGCAACGCATTAGAATATTTATTTTCAGTAAACTGCTGCATTAGAGGTATCATTTGTTTGATATTGTCAGAATCCAATAATTTAAATTGAAGTTTCATTTGAGAAGATTTTAAAGATCAAATATAAATACTTATTCTAGGCAATGTGACCATTTTAAATTTAAAGTGTCTTAATTGCATACGCATTCACCTTTTTTGTCCCAACTTTTGTATTTTTAAAAGACCTAATAAGTACACATGAGAAGTAACAGGTTAAAAATTAGGTTATTAATAGGTGCAGCAATTATCTTATTTGCCTACGTACAACGATGCAGTAGAAAGGAAACCAATCCTTATACAGGTCGTGTACAGGCTATAAGCATGACTTCTGACCAAGAAATAGCCATTGGTCTACAGAATGCACCAATTATGGCCGAACAGCATGGTGGTTTACATCCAGATCAACGTTTACAGGATGAAATTGACCGTATAGGGTTTACCTTGGTAAATAGTTCAATTGCAAAAGAAACACCATATAGGTATGAGTTTCATTTATTAGCAGACAATAAAACCATCAATGCATTTGCACTCCCAGGAGGTCAAATATTTATAACCTATGCGTTATTATCTAAACTAGAAAATGAAGATCAATTAGCCGGTGTTTTAGGTCATGAAATTGGCCATGTTTTGGGGAGGCATTCGGCAGAAAGAATTGCTGAATCAGAATATTGGCAAAAAGTTACAACAGGCGCATCAGTAGGTGCAGATATGGGTGGACTTGTTGGAAATTATGGTCAGCAAACACTACTTACTAATGGACGTGGAGATGAATTGGAGAGCGATGAATTAGGGGTGATTTTTATGATCCAAGCTGGTTACAATCCTAATGAAATGATTGGTGTCATGGAAATACTTAAAGCCGCGGCAGGCCCTAATAGAATTCCTGAATTTCAAAGCACACATCCAGACCCAGAAAATCGCATCGAAAAAATTAAAGAAGCCATCAAAAAACATAGCGTACCTTAACGCAATCGATATAGTACTTTCTTTATAAATCCTGCTAAATAGCGGGATTTTGTTTTTATCTTTGAGGTTCTAAATTTTAACGATGAACAAAAAAGTAATCTTGATGATTTTAGATGGTTGGGGAACCTCTCCTGACCCAAAAGTTTCAGCTATTGATCATGCAAAAACACCTTTTATTGATAGTTTGTACACAAAATATCCTAACGCCAGTTTACGAACCGATGGGCTTCATGTTGGTCTACCAGAAGGTCAAATGGGTAATAGTGAAGTTGGTCATATGAATTTAGGCGCAGGGCGAATAGTCTATCAAGATTTGGTTAAAATAAATTTAGCCGTAAAAAATAAAACTTTGCAACAAGAGGCAGTTATTATTAATGCTTTTGAATATGCAAAAAAAGAGGGTAAAAATGTGCACCTTTTGGGGCTGGTGAGTGATGGTGGTGTGCATTCACATATCAATCACCTATTAGGTCTTATTGATGCTGCTGAAGAATTTGGGCTTGAGCAGGTATTTGTTCATGCGTTTACAGATGGTAGAGATGTAGACCCTAAATCAGGTTATGGGTTTATCACCGAATTAGAACAACATATTGAGAATACTGCAGTACGATTAGCATCTGTTACTGGACGCTATTATGCCATGGACAGGGATAAACGTTGGGAACGTGTTAAGCTTGCTTATGATGCCATAGTTAATGGTAAAGGTAAGCATACATCAGATGTACTAAAATCTATTAGTGAGAGTTATGAAAATGATGTAACAGATGAGTTTATTAAACCCATTGTTGTTACAAATAACAACACACCTATCGCTACAATAAAAGATGGTGATGTCGTATTATTTTTCAACTTCAGAACTGATCGAGGAAGGCAATTAACCCAAGCACTTAGCCAGCATGATTTTCATGAACAAAACATGCATACATTAGACCTACATTATGTGACTATGACTAACTACGATGAAACCTTTAAAAATATTAATGTAGTTTTCAAAAAAGACAATTTAAATAATACATTGGGTGAAGTATTAGAGGCCAATAACAAGAAACAAATTAGAATTGCCGAAACAGAGAAATATCCACATGTAACTTTCTTTTTCTCGGGTGGAAGAGAAGAACCATTTGATGGTGAACAGCGTATTTTATGTAATTCTCCAAAGGTTGCTACTTATGACCTTAAACCCGAAATGAGCGCCTATGAATTGACGGCGGCACTAATTCCAGAACTGGAAAAAGGTGAGGTAGATTTTGTTTGTCTCAACTACGCTAATGGAGATATGGTAGGGCATACAGGAGTTATGGAAGCTGCTATTAAAGCATGTGAAGCAGTTGATGAATGTGTAACCAATGTTATAAAAACTGCCCTAGATCAAGACTATACCACAATATTAATTGCAGACCACGGAAATTGCGAAACCATGGTAAATCCAGACGGTACTCCTCATACAGCTCATACTACAAATCCAGTACCAATTATCTTAATTGATAAAGAACTAAAAAGTATTAATGATGGAATATTGGGAGACATAGCCCCAACTATTTTAGCATTAATGGGTGTGTCGCAACCAGAAGCAATGACGCAAAAGTCGTTAGTTTAATGTATATTGGAAGTCGAAAATGAAACTTTATAATCGACTTACTATCGCTATTGATTTTGACGGCACCATTGTAGAGGATGACTATCCTAACATTGGAAAGCCTCGCATTTTTGCTTTTGAAACTTTAAAAAAGTTGCAGGAAGATGGTCATCGACTTATACTTTGGACCTATAGAAGTGGACTTCGATTAGAAGAAGCAGTCTCCTTTTGTGAAGCAAACGGCATAAATTTTTATGCAGTGAATAAAAGTTTTCCAGAAGAACAGTTTGATTATACAAAAAGTAGAAAAATCCATGCCGATATTTTTATCGACGACAGAAATTTAGGTGGTGTTTTAGGTTGGGGAGAAATATATCAGCAACTCACCAATAAAGCTCCAAATTTTTCTGAAAGCAAACGTAAGAAAGGCTTTTTTGGTTTGTTTAGATAAGCACTCCTCTTACTAAATTAAAATATTCCTTATCAATCGTTTCCCTGTGATCTGGATGGGCAATATTCACTAATGCCTTAACTCGCTCTTTTATGGTCTTACCATATAGATTGGCCACCCCATACTCTGTCACAATATAATGTACGTGTGCTCTAGTAGTAACAACACCTGCGCCTAACTTTAATGTTGGAACAATTCTACTAATACCTTTTCTTGTAACAGATGGTAGTGCAATTATAGCCTTACCTCCTTCGCTAATACTTGCAGCGCGTATAAAATCCATTTGACCACCAACACCAGAGTACATATTTGGGCCGATAGAATCTGCACAAACTTGGCCTGTGACATCAACTTCAATAGCAGAATTTATGGCGACCATTTTTTTGTTTTGCATGATAACACCAACCGAGTTGACATAATCAGATTCTCGCATTTCAATAAATGGGTTATCATCTACATAGTCATAAAGCTTTTTTGAACCCATTAGAAATGTTGCTAGCGCACGACCAGGACTGACTGTTTTTTCATTTCCATTAATCACGTCTTTTAAAATAAGATCTATGACGCCATCAGAAAACATCTCTGTATGCAAACCAAGGTTTTTATGGTTATGCAACCTTGTAAGTACAGCATTTGGAATGGCACCAATACCCATCTGCAATGTGCTACCATCTTCAATAAGCCCAGCGACATTGTCACCAATCATTTGCTCGATAGGTGAAACGTTTCCAGGCGGCACTTCAGGTAAAGGTTCGTCTACCTCAACAAACAAATCAATTTCTGAGTGATGAATTATGCCATCACCGTGGGTTCGTGGCATTTGTTTATTTGCTTGAGCAATTACAATAGTTGCGTTATCTATAGCTGCTAAGGTTGCCTCGACCGAGACCCCTAAAGAACAATATCCGTGTTTATCAGGTAGTGAAACATGAATTAATGCAACATCAATATCAACAATATTTCGTTTAAATAGTTTGGGAAGTTCACTTAAAAAAACTGGAGTATAAGACCCATTCCCAGCTTTAAGGGTATGTCTAACATTTTTCCCAATGAAAAAGGAATTTACATGAAAACTGTCGCCGAATTCTGGATTTGCATATGGGGCCTCTCCTTCTACATGTAAATGACAAACTTCCACATTTCTCAATTCTTCATGACGCTGTGCCATTGCTTTCATTAACGCTTGTGGAGCCGCTGCAGCAGCCTGAACGTACACTCGATCGTGAGATTTTATAACTTTTACTGCTTCTTGTGCGCTTACTGTTCTGTACATAACAATTCATTTATGACACAAAATTATGTATTAAAGGCGGCGTAAAAGCTGCCAAAAGTCATGTTCAATCAAAAATTATTTACTTGTTATTTTTAAGTATCTTTGCCCATATTTTTTTATAAAATGATCGAAGTTAAAACCAGAGAAGAAATTGAACTAATGCGTGAAAGTGCATTAATTGTTTCTAAAACATTGGGAGAGGTTGCTAAGGCAGTAAAACCAGGGGTGACCACCTTGCAATTAGACAAAATTGCCGAAGAATGTATACGTGATCAAGGTGCAGTTCCAGGTTTTTTGGGTTTATACGATTTCCCAAACACGCTTTGCATGAGTCCTAATGAGCAGGTTGTTCATGGTATTCCTAATGATACACCGCTGGTTGAAGGTGATATTATCTCAATTGATTGTGGCGCATTAAAAAATGGATTTTATGGTGATCACGCCTATACTTTTGCTGTAGGTGAAATTGATTCAGAAACAGAAAAATTATTAAAAATTACGAAGGAATCACTTTATATAGGAATTCGAGAATTTAAAAAAAATAATCGTGTAGGTGATGTGGGCTATGCCATACAAAAATATTGTGAGGACCATGGATATGGTGTTGTAAGGGAATTGGTTGGTCATGGACTTGGTAGAAAGATGCATGAAGATCCAGAGATGCCAAATTACGGTAAACGCGGCCGTGGTAAAAAATTTATCGAAGGTATGGTTGTGGCCATTGAACCTATGATAAATTTAGGAACACATCGCATTAAACAACACCGAGACGGTTGGACAATTACAACGTTGGATGGTAAACCAAGTGCTCATTTTGAACATGATGTGGCATTGGTAGATGGTAAGCCAGAACTGTTATCGACATTTGCATATATTTATGAAGCGCTAGGAATTGTTAGTAACGAAGAGGACGAGTTTAGGCAAAAAGCATTAGTACTATAATGGATATAAACCTATTTCATGATATTGTTCCCAAGGAGATTATCAAAGGCTTCCATGGCAGGTTTATACACATGAATGGCTTCACTTATGCGTATTGGGAAGTAGAAGCTGGAGCCGAAATTCCAACGCACAATCACGTACATGAACAATTGATGCAAGTAATTGAAGGGGAATTTGAATTTACGGTAGATGGAGAGACAAAAATTTTTACTCCCGGAATGGTTGCAAAAATTCCTTCGTATGTACCACATGGTGGCAAAGCATTGACAGCTTGTAAACTTACTGATATTTTTTGCCCAGCAAGAGAAGAATACAGCTAATAAGTTGAGTGTTTTTAAAGCCATATTAAATACTATACCAAGACCTATTCTTATTAGGTTAAGTTATGTAGT
>CAZAPO010000252.1:0-11932 GCA_964487005.1 uncultured Flavobacteriaceae bacterium | reverse complement strand
AAAATGGTATAGATCTGTGTAATATTTGTAACTAAACTATCGCGCTGGGTTGAAATTTGATTTGGTAAATCTTTAAGTAATTCAAACCCTTTTACCTGAATGTTCATTGGTCTATACACTGTGACCAAGGCAATACACTCTCGGCACTCGGTAAAATTATTTCTGTTGAGTTCCTTGTTAATGATTCTTAAACTATTCTTGTTATGTGCGTCATAATAACTTATTACCTGGTTGGCCACAAGAGTATCGGTTTCCATATCGTAAGAGATTATTCTTAGAATATTATCTAGTTCGGCATGCATTTTCCTTTTTTCATTCCAATTATTCACCTGAAGGGCCAACAATATTCCAATCATAACCAGTAATATTTCACCAATGGCATACTTTAAGTATTTGCCCGTTTTACCTTCTCCCATAATATTTTTTCTAAGGTTACGAAAGACTTTCATTGTCTTTATTATTGCTTTTATTTTCCTTTTTCATTTTAATATATCCAGTAACCAATCGTATACCTAGTCTAGCGAATAGGATGATTGCAATTACCATAACTATATCAAATCCGTTCATTACTTTAGTTGTTCACTTATTTTTTTGTTCAAGGCTTCTAGCATCTCAACAGCAGATCTATAGCGATTGTATTTAAACATTCTATACCTAAAGGCTTGTCTTAGTAATACTTGAAATTCAGAACTAGTTTTTAGCGCCTCAAAATCATTAGGGACATACCCTATAAAAACGTTATACTCTTTATTTTCAAAAGTATTCTTGTAGGGATATTTAAAATCGTAATCGTATAGTTTATAGTTGTATACTAACGATGGGTCTTTATTTACATTGAAATTACGTTGGTAAAAATCACTGAAGAACTCTTCCAGGTCTGGATAGAAGGGATTTTCTTTACTGATACGAGGTAGCATGAATTCAAATACATTTTGAAGTCCAGTTCTTATAGAATCGTTTCTAACCAAATCTAAACCTTCATCCTTCAATATGTCATAGGCCGATGTAATTGGATACATATACTCATCTTTAATCAACCAGTGAAAGTCAAAACACATTGTATCGTGATACACAGCATCCTGTTCAATGTATTCTACAATGTTTAAATGACTTTTAATCCCCATATTAAGTGCCTCTTCGTCACCACGCATATCATTAAGCATGCTTTGAATGTCAATTCGGGCTTGCTTTAAAACACTTTTTTCTAATTGACGTTCTAGCCTTTTATTATTCCAATTGTTTACTTGTAAGGCTAATAAAATACCAATCATTACAAGAATCACTTCACCAAAGGCATATTTAAAATATTTGGCCGAATTGTTTTCCATAACCAATGATTGTCTTATATGTTTAAAGAATTTGATCATTCTTTAATTACCCTAATCCCAACATGTTTACTATCTATCATACTATTATCGTTAGCATCATAGAAATCATATGAGCTATAACCATATACACCTTCTGTGTAATATTCTGCTACGTTTCCACCCAAATCGTAAACAACGGCATTACCCACTTTAGTTGACTTGCGTTTTCCAACCTTTTTATACAAAATGGTATTAAGCTCTTTGAGTTTCTCTCTCAACAGTGGTACTTCAGCTTTCGTTATTGCATAACCAGCCCAGTAATTAAGAGTTAGCTCCTTTGCACCAACTTTATGGGCTTGTTTGTGTAAACTTTTGGCTTCTTTTTTGTTTGGTAAACGGTAAGTATCTCCAGTTTTATCGGATAACCATTGCACATAAGCTTCAGCATCTTCACGGCTCACCTCAGCAGGATAATTATCGATTCCTGCTTCGTATTCAAAATCCGATTTAAAGGCCTTGAACTGTGCATTAGTAACCTCAAATCTTCCAATAGAGGTAGAGTCTTTTTTAATAACTAAAGTTTCTGGAATTAGTACACCATTTTTCATCTCACCAAAGAATCCATCTACTATTTTGGCTTCCTCTATTTTAAATAACTCACCTAATGGACTGTCCTCTTTATAGGCTTCATTTTTTGTATATGGTTTGTTCAATAAATAGTTGTCAATCCAAACCAATTCTTCTTTCATTTTTCGTAACTGATGCGTTATTTTTTGGAGTCCGTGAGGTTGCCCTGGAAACCAAAGGAATCGCACTGGAGTATCACCAGCTTGTTGTAGTCCTCTAAAATATTCCCAACCCTGATCTCTTGGAACAGCTCTGTCTTCGCTACCATGAAAAATAATGGTTGGTGTTTTAATCTTTTCGATCTCAAAAAGTGGCGATTTAATGATATAGTTTTCATTATAAAAGGTACCATTAACATCATCCCATGGGTTACCACCAAAATATTGGCGATCAAAACTCACTCCAAATCTGCAAGTACCAAAATCTGAAGTCCAATTCACATCTCCTGCTCCAGGGGCGGCTACTTTAAACATATCTGGATATCTCACGGTGAGCATTGTTGTAATAATCGCTCCAGCAGACCAGCCCATGGTGCCTAATTGGTCGCGATCTACCATTCCTTTATTTACCAATATGTCAATTGCCTTGGTTATATCCTCCATTTCGGGTTCATAGTAATTACCTTTTATGCTTTCTACAAATGATAGCCCATGGTTTCCTGAACCGTGATAATTTGGTTTTAAAACAAACATTCCTCGTTGTGCTAAGATGTTTGGATACGTGCTCCAGCGCTCACTCCAAAGATCCATATCCTGAGAAGCGGGTCCTCCATGAATTGATAACATCAATGGATATCTTTTTCCTTCCTCATAATTTTCTGGATAGTACAATATTCCGGTTACTTCTTCATCGTTATAACCTTTCCAAGTCATTACCTCACTTTTCGTGATACTTTTCTTTTTTAGCTTACTGTTAAGTTCAATTAGTACTTTTTCATTCGTTATTTTATTGGCATTTAAATCAGCAATATGGAAAGTTGGTAAGCGCGATGCTGTAGAATAATTGTAAGCTATTTTAGTGCCATCATCAGATACTGCAAGTATCCCTACATGATCATTTTTATCTCCTATATCGACTTTTTGTTTAGACCAACTATTATTGTTTTTTTTAAAATAGGCCAGTCTATAGGTTGTTTTATTGGCCAAAAAAGCCAAAAGATTATTGCCAACAACTCGGTAACCTGCTCTTCCTAGACCAAGTTTCCATTTTAAATCTACCTGCTTAAATGTATGGGTAGCCAAATCGTAATAATATACCAGTCCAATTCCAGATCCATTCCATTGCGGATCTGAGGCATAGGTTGCTCTAAAATAAAATCCTTTGTTATCATTGGTAAAGGCAATACCACCCATAGGAAATCCTAAGTTGGTTTCTATTTTAGTGACCTTACCCGTTTCTACGTTCATAATATAATGATAAGGATCGTGTGAGGAATCAGCAGCATAACTTCTGCTTCTTTGAACACTATAAAAAAGCCATTTGCCATCCTTGGAAATGGTATATCCGCTTAAAGGTTTCTTGTTATTTGTAAGGCGTTTTGTTGCTTTTGTCTTTAAGTTAAAACTGTATACATGATTTGGTCTCCAGTGTAACGAGTCTTCTACAAC
Organism: uncultured Flavobacteriaceae bacterium; assembly: GCA_964487005.1. Lineage (GTDB taxonomy): Bacteria > Bacteroidota > Bacteroidia > Flavobacteriales > Flavobacteriaceae > CAZAPO01. The sequence continues at coordinate 8,391 of CAZAPO010000252.1, read as the reverse complement.
AATGACATTATCTTTCTTTTTGGCAAGCTCTTGCTCATACAGTGTTTTACCATCATGTGATTGAAATATTAGTGTGTTTTTATCCTTCCATGACAAACCTGAGATTCCATTTTTAAACTCTTTTACCTTTGAAGGTTCGCCACCATAAATACTCATCTTCCATAGTTTATTTCCTTTATCACGAGATGAAAGAAAATAGATGTTTTCACCATCTTTTGAGAACATTGGGCTATAATCACTATCATCTCCATTGGTAAGTTGAAAGGTTCTAAACTTCCCATCTTTTTTTATGTCTAGGCGAGTTAGATAGATATCTGTTACAAATCTGTCTTTGGCTTTGACACCCTTTCGCTTGGTCCAAACCACCATAGTATTATTTGGTGAGAACGAAACAGATCCCATGGACTCTGTATTAATAATGTCTTCAGGTGTCCAACGTGTTGGATCAGTTTTCTTGTTTTGAGAGAATACGGTAGTTACAACCAGAAGAATGATACTGGTTACTAAAAATTTCAGCTTCATGTCAATTTAATTTTCTTAGTTTTTGAGTTACATATTTACAAAGATCCAACCGGCCAATTTGTTGGTTGTTAGGTCTTGCTCTTTTTCGTTTAATAAAATTCCGTGTTCTAAATAGGCTTTTAAATTTGTCAACCAAAAGGTCCAGCCATTGCTACAGCCTACATGAATTTTAAGCTTACTATCATCATCGGTTGGTATTTGATGTTGCTTTAAGGTCACTACTACTACCTCATTTACTTGTTCTAGATGAATATCTACGAGGCCATCTGCAAAAGTAAATTGCAGAAAATCTTTTCCGTTTGCTTGGGTTACCTTACCTTCTTCCTGTCCATCCCAATTGTGCCATTTCCAGACATAAGCATCCCCTGGTTTCGTATATTCACCATAATCAACCGTGAACTTTTCACGGGTGAATTTAGCCTCTCGTAAAAACCAGGATGTTAACCCATCTTCTGTAGCCCAACACCAGTACAGTTTTTCTATTGATGCTTTGATATAGATTTTTTTTGTAAACCTATCAAATGAAAGTTCATTCATATTAATTCTTCATTATTAAAGCTGGTAAGTTTAGATTTTTAAAGGCGACATTGTACGCGGCCATTTCGTTGTTAATAATGGCATCACGTTCATCACTAAAGGTTTTCCATTGGGCAAGTAGATCTCTTAATCGTTCTTTAGCTCCTTGCGTTACTTTGGGTTCTGCTACATCAATAAAACCTTTTAAATGCATCAACTGGGCATTAAGTTTATTGTTAAAATTAATGACATCCTGAAACGTTTTTTGATCTGGCTGAATCAAATTACGTTCCCATGTATTGATGCGTTCAACTAATTCTTTACCCTTATCTAATAAGTTGTTTGCGCTGTCATTATCTTTTAAAAGTTTTGCATATCCTTTTAATTGTGATTTTGCCGAGCGCATGTTATTTACAGATTCATGTATGTCTCTAATAGCATCTTCAATTTGTGAAAGTATATTTTGTTGTTCGTTGATATCTGCTATAGATGCATTGACCTTAAGGTTTTGTAATACTGTAGCTGTTGTTTGTGCTGTTTGTTCCCCTAATGTTAATCTTAGTATATAATCTCCTGGAGGAACTGTTGATCCCGAATAGTCCCCATATACAAATACATTATCTACCGCTGGTAAGGCGTCTTTTGCAAAATTCCATGTAAATCGGTTATATCCTTTTTTTGCTGGAAGCACTTGAGGTCTCGGCGGTCCGCCAGGCCATGATTTAAAGTCTTTTGGTTGTTCACTCGATATGGTTCTAATCACTTTTCCATTTTTAACGACCTCTAAGGTAAGTGGTATTGAATCTACCTTTTCTGTTAGGTAATAATCAAATGTTACACCGCTACGAGGGTTGGTTCCAACACCAGGTACATTGGTAACGCTACCGCCAAAAATGAGATATGAGTCTTTTGGAGTAAATATTGATACTCCTTGTTTCTCTGCAGTAACATTTTGAATTGGTGCTAAATCATCTAAAATCCAGAATGATCTTCCGGCGGTTGCCGCAACCAAATCGTTATCTTGAATATATAAATCATTAATTGGAACCACTGGAAGATTTAGTTGTAATTGTTGCCAATTTTGCCCATCGTCAAAAGAAATATACAGTCCTGTTTCTGTTCCTGCATATAACAAGCCCTTTACTTTTTTATCTTCTCGAACAACTCTTACAAAAGAGTGTTGGTCATTAAAACCATTTACTATTTTAGTCCATGACTGGCCATAATTTGTGGTTTTAAATACATGTGATTTCAGATCCATCATCTTGTAACGCATTACAGCAACGTATGCTGTACCTGCATCATGTGGAGAAACTTCAATACTATTTATAATAGCTTCTCCAATACCTTGCATGGTAATATTGGTCCAAGTTTGTCCACCGTTTTTAGTAAGGTGAATCAATCCGTCATCTGTACCTGCATATAATACACCTTCTTCATGCGGGGACTCAACCAATGACATGATGGTATTATAGTTCTCTCCACCGGCTGCTTCATTGGTATATGGTCCTCCACCAGGCCCTTGTTTGGTCTTATCATTTCTAGTTAGGTCTGGGCTTACCACATCCCAGCTATTGCCTCCATCTTGTGTTTTAAATACTACATTTCCTGCATGATATATGGTCCCTCTGTCGTGAGGAGAACTTATTATTGGTGCATTCCAATTGTATCTAAATTTAAAATCTTTTGGTTGAATACTTAAACCTAATTCTGGATAGGCTTTTATTGGTTTACCCTCTCTTGAAGCTGCAACCCATTTTTCTATTATTCCTTGATAACAACCACCATACACAAATTCTGGGTTATCTGGGTCGAATGCTAAAAAGGCACTTTCACATCCTGCCACCGAATACCAATCTTTCCAATCGATACCAAAATCATTGGTTCTGCTCGCAATTGCAATTGCCGAATTGTCTTGTTGCCCTCCATATACATTATACGGTACCAGATTATCTGTAATAACGCGATAGAACTGCGCGGTAGGCTGGTTTTGTTGTGTACTCCAACTTTTCCCTCCGTTATGAGATATATTTGCCCCTCCGTCATTAGAGTTAATCATGATTTGATTGTTATTTGGATTGATCCATAAATGGTGATTGTCACCATGTGGCACCGGAATGTTTGTAAATGACCGCCCACCATCTATCGATTTCATTACGGGAGCATTCAATACATATACTACATTCTCATTTTGAGTGTCTGCAAAAATTTCCATATAGTACCATGAACGTGCAATGTTAATACGATTGGAGTTTACCTGTGTCCATTTTTTTCCGGCATCATCAGATCTATAAACACCCCCTTTTTTGCCTTCGGCTTCGATAACGGCAAAGACTCTATTTGAATTTGCCCTTGATACCGAAATTCCAGATTTTCCAAATGCTTCTGGTAACCCTCCTTTTAATTTGTTCCAGGTATCCCCACCATCTGTCGACTTGTATAAACCTGATTTATCACCACCAGACTCCATGGTCCAAGGGTAACGCGCATGCTGCCACATTGCTGCATACAATATTCTTGGATTATTCATGTCCATTGATAGGGAAGAGGCGCCAGTTCTATCATTAACATATAATACTTTTTCCCATGTGGTACCTCCATTAGTTGAGCGATATACACCTCTTTCTTCTGTTGGGCCATATTGAGCTCCTTGTGCCGTAACAAAAATAATATCAGGATTTGTAGGATGTATAATGACATCAGAAATATGTCTTGAGTTATCCAATCCTATATGCTTCCATGTTTTACCTGCGTCTGTCGACTTGTACACACCATCTCCCATAGAGGTCATTACACCACGGGCAGCGTGCTCTCCCATACCAACAATCACTACATTAGGGTCACTTTCAGCGACTGCTATTGCCCCAACGGTCCCTGTTTTAAAGAATCCATCAGAAATGTTTTTCCAAGTAATTCCATCGTCTGTTGTTTTCCAAACTCCACCACCAGTTGAACCCATATAATAGGTGTGCGGCTGACCTACAACTCCCGTAGAGGTTACACTTCTTCCTCCTCTAAAAGGTCCAATGTTACGCCATTTTAGTCCGTTAAATTCCTTATCGGAAACTATTTTCTTAGAGGCTGCTGTATTTTGTTTTTTGTTACGTCGTTGTGCATCAATGTTTGTTGTCATACCTAAACAAACGATTAACGCTAGTAGTTTAAATAATTTCATGTGGTTGGTTTTAGAAATATACTAATGTGATCATTTGATAAATGAACTGAACAATAAATATACTATAATATTGATTGGTTTAATAATTCTCTGGCTCTTAGAAAGTTCTAAGAGCCAGAGCAGTTTTTAATTTTTAACTTTAATTGGATGTGGCGGTCTAACCATTTCAACTGGTGGATTTTCTTTGAGTTCTTTTAGCACTATTTCTATCGCTTTTTCTAATTGCGGGTCATGTCCTTTTATTACAAGTTCTGGCCATTGTTCTACTTCTATGTCTGGTGCTACTCCCTCGTTTTCAACCCTAAAGCCATCTTCGGTATAAAAACCAACATTTGGTGCGGTTACGCTTCCACCGTCAATAAATTCTGGATATCCTAGAACACCTACCAGACCACCCCAAGTTCTTTTGCCTACAATTGTTCCCATCTTGAACTTTTTGAACATCCATGGTAGGTAATCTCCTCCTGAGCCTGCTGTTTCATCGGTAATCATCACCTTAGGCCCTTGAATTGAGGCGCTTGGTGCTTTATGATCATTTCCGTAGCGATAGTTCCAATAAGACTGTATTGGTTTCTTGAGCATATCTATATAGTAGTCGGCTAATTGACCTCCACCATTAAATCGCTCATCAATAATTATTGCTTTTTTATCTGCTTGTGGAAAGAAATATCTCTTAAAATAAGTATGTCCTGCACCAGCAGTATTGGGAACATAAACATAAGCGACCTGCCCATTAGTAGCTTCATGTACTTTTTTCATATTACCCTCTACCCAATCTCTATTTCTTAGGGCGCGTTCACTAGATACTGGAGTTACTTTTACCGTTCGTGCATCACTACCATCTGCTTTTTTGCTAACTTTTAAATTCACAATTTTGTTGGCTGTATTTTCAAAGAAACTGTACAAATTATCTCTTGAAGAAACATTTTTATTATTCACCGCAATAATGTACTCTCCTTCATTTACATTCACACCAGGTTCTGTTAGTGGAGATCGCAAATTAGGATTCCAGTTGAGGCCACCATAAATCTTCATTATTTGATAACGATTGTTTTTTATGGTGTAATCTGCTCCTAATAATCCACCTTGGATGTTATCTGAACTATTCATATTATCTCCTCGACTACCAAATCGATGATGTCCTACCGCAAGTTCGCTGAACATCCATTGCATAACGCGGTATAAATCTGATTTACAACTTACATGCGCTAAGAATGGTCTGTATTTTTCTTTCATGGCATTCCAATTGACGCCATGCATATTAGGGTCATAAAAATAATCCCGATTAACTCTCCAAGCCTCTTCAAAAATATTATTCCATTCGTCTTGAGGGTTAATTTTCACCTTAATACTTGAGAAGTTTAGCGGGCCTTCTTTGGCTTTTACACCTGTATCTGTAATACCAATACTACCTCTATTAACATACATCATTTTTTTGCCATTCGCAGAGATTACAAAGTCTGCTGCAGGCATAACTACATCTGCCTTTCTCTTTTTTAAATCAAATTTGCTTAATGTTGCGGTATTGTCTTTGGTTGAAACAAAAAACAGTTGGCCTTCTTTTGCGATACCTAGATTTCTGTAGTCTGATGGAGGTAATGGCATGTCTACAATTCTATTGGCCAATCCGTCAAAATCGATTGTTAGGTTTTTATCGCCATCCTCTTTTTTATCTTCACCCTTGTCTGCTTTGATTTCTTCTTCATCATTTTCTTTTGCAAATGGTGAAATTGTTTCCTTTTGAAGCGTTACTAAATAAATAGAACTAGTTGCAACCATATCGTTATTTGACTGATCAAACCAATTTACTACTGGCCCTGCATCTGTCGAAGCCACCATGTATAAATATTTTCCACTTGGATCAAAAATAGGTTCTGAAACATTGGCTAATCTATCAGAGATAGGATAGGACTTATTTTCTTTTACCGAATACACAAAAGCTTGTTCAAAATTAGTTTTTGTAATGGTGGTATACGAAATCCAGTTTGAATCGTGTGACCAACTACCAAATAATTCTCTGAATACACCAGGAAAATACATGTCATCTGAATCTATTTTCGTGCTTGTATTATTTTCTCGATTAAAAACGTACAAACTTCTTCCGTTATCTACAAAACATACTTTTTTACTATCTGGTGACCAATATAAATTGGCATAAAAACCAGCTCCTGATAGGGGATACTTCGAGACATTACCTGTTACGGTACTTTGGAAGTGTAGTGCATATTCACCCGATTCATCAGAGAAATAAGCGATACTCTTACCATCTGGTGACCATTCTGGATATTTTTCATGAACTCCTGTCGTTGCTGTAAGGTTTTTAGGATCTCCCTTCTTGGCTGGAACAGTGATTACATCACCTCGAAAATCTACCACTACACGGTTTCCTGATGGTGAAATTGATGCTGTACGAACATAATTCTTACCTGATACAAAACGTTCACGCAATTCGAGTAAATCTGTAGAAATATTCACTTGTATCTTCTTGATATTGCCAGTTACAGCATTCATGATATGGAGATGTCCCGCTTGTTCAAAAACAACATTTCCTGAACTAGCCGATAAATTAGCAACTGGAAAATCTTTGTAATCTGTAAGCTGTGTAACTTCTTTTGAACCAACGTTATACTTGTACAAATTAAATTCACCGTTGGAGTCGCTTCTATAATAAACGTTGTCTCCCATCCATTGTGGCTTGGTACTATTGCCTTGATTTCCAGTTCTTGGAATTTCTTCAACTTTATGATTTTTGGTATTGTATAACCAAATTCTTGTTTCCATACCACCTCGGTAATGTTTCCATTGTGCATAGGGTTCATATAAGGGTGTATAGGCAATATGGCTACCATTATCTGAATAAGACGCCCAAAATGCATTTGGTATTTCTAATTGATTTATAGTGCCGCCATTAATTGACACCGAATACAATTGTAAATATCTTCCTGTAAATGTATTGCGTTGCGAAGCAAACAAAACTGATTTGCCATCTGATGAAAAATCTCTTACTAAATCGGCACCTGGATGCCAAGTAAGACGTTTTGGGATACCACCAGTTACTGGAATGGTAAATACATCTGTATTGCCGTCATACTGGGCACTAAAGGCAATGGTAGTTCCATCTGGTGAAAATACGGGGTTACTTTCTATTCCTTTATCGATGGTTAATCGAATAGGATTTGAGCCATTAATACCTGCTATCCACAAATCTTCAGCATAAATAAATGCGATGTGATTTTTGCTAGCAGCAGGTTGCGAGAGTAATTTGGTGTCGTTATTCATTTGTCCTAATCCAGTAAAAGGAAGCATAAATAAAGCAATGAACAACGGGACGAATAGTTGTTGGTTGGTAATCATAATTTATATGTTTCGTTATAATAATGTTAGAATTCAGTTTCTAACATCTAAACAAAAGATGGTGGAGTTCAGAGAAGTTTTGGAACTCATGGAGCAAAATGTAGGAACATAAAGATATTACTTTAAAGAGAAGTAGTCACCTAAATTCATAAAAAAACCATCCAATGGGCCCATGGATGGCATTTTATAGACTAATTCAAATAAAAAACAATGTTTAATATCTGGAATAAATAGACATCAATTATTTATAATGACAAATTCAATTGTAATAACTGGTTATAAGATGGTAATAACTGGTGCGCTGAAGAATTGGGTGAAATAAATGAACCTTAGTTATTTTTTAATAGGTAGCTATGAATTTCTCTTCCAAGTGCTGCTAAAAAAGGAATTCCCACCGTGTCATATTCATAGACATTATCATTGTATACACCATCTTCGTTAACATGAATTGTAGCTGTTAACATATATTCGATGTTGTTTTTTGAGTCAACTATATAGGCGCAATCCGATAAGTATCCATATGCCAAGCCCACCTTGTTATGGATTTTAATATGAGGAGGCATTGGTTCTTTTGTGTCACCAAACAAGAAAAATTTGACATAACTATCATAATGATCATCATCTAGGTATCCACCGTCTTTTGGTAGCATGGCCATGGTGTTAATCAAAAATTCTCGTTGCTCATTGGTTAGCTTAAACCTTTCTTGTTCAATAAAGGCTTCTGGAAAGATGAGCCGTTTCAATATGTTATGGAGGGTACTAATTGGTAAATAATTTTTTTCTGAATAATCCATAGGTTCATTTACCAATGTTTCTCCACGATA
>CAZAPO010000251.1:0-3514 GCA_964487005.1 uncultured Flavobacteriaceae bacterium | reverse complement strand
AGTGTTTTAACGATAAATGTTAAAAAAATATGTATTTCATCGAATAAATAATGTTTTTAATCGATGTTTTGAATAATGATTCTATATTTGACTCGTACTAAAATTTAGTTTTTAGTTCAATGGATTAATTAATTAATATTTGCATTATGTTGTTGATCTGGAGACCCCAAATCATACCTCATAATAAAAAAGCAAATTAAGAAAGCCGAGGTTGAGGGACCTCGGCTTTTGTTTTATGGTATCATAAGGTAGTAAAATCATTCTTAACCTTAAATAATTGCAAACATTAGCAAACAGACTTTTTTTAAATGTTTCAAAAATTAGTCGTTGATGTTTTATAACTTCGTTTAAATGAATATCAGTTATGAAACGAGTTTTTGCTTTAGTCTTTCTTTTTTGTCTTTTTTCTTGTAATGCACAAATCAAATTACCAGATGGATTTGATTATGTTCACAATCATATTCCAGATGCGGTTTTAGAGCTGAGATATTATGGGAATGATAATTTTATTGGACAGCCTATTGATGGGTATCAAAATAATGTGGGAATATTATCTACCAAAGCTATTTTGGCATTAAAAAATGTTCAGGAAGAACTAAAGCAGTATAATCTTTCAATTAAAATCTTTGATGGTTACAGACCGCAACAAGCGGTAGACCATTTTGTACGTTGGGCTCGTAATTTGAATGATACCATTAACAAACAAAAGTTCTATCCACATGTGCCTAAAGAGCGATTGTTTGAGGAGGGATATATTGCTTCAAAGTCGGGACATACACGGGGAAGTACTATTGATATGACCCTAGTTGATATCACTACTGGAATTGAATTAGACATGGGAAGTCCGTGGGATTTTTTTGGTCCCGAAAGTTGGGTCGCAAATGTAGATCTTTCTGCCCAACAACGTGCAAACAGGATGTTATTACAGAACATAATGCGTAAGCATGGGTTTAAGCATTACAGTAAAGAGTGGTGGCACTTTACCTTGGCCAATGAACCTTTTCCTGACACCTATTTTGATTTTCCAGTGAACTAAATTTCGATTTTACCTTTAAGATATTTTATTGCTGTACCTTTAATATAGACACGATTGTTTTGTAGCCTGCAAGAAAGTTCACCCTGGCGATCTGATAATTGTATGGCCTTAAGTTCTTGTTTATTCAGGATTTTTGCCCAATAAGGAACCAACGTACAATGTGCTGAACCGGTTACAGGATCTTCAAATACCGAAGCTCCTGGTGTAAAAAAACGTGAAACAAAATCTGAATTTTTCCCTTTTGCTGTTACAATAATTCCTCCAGGGTCAAGATTAATATGGGCCAATTGGGAGGCATTTACTTCCAGCTGTTGGATGTCTTCTTGAGTATCATAAATAAGCATGAAATCTCTTGCCTTGAATACCTCTTGCGGTTGAATACTTAATGATTGCGATATCACTTCAGGTAATTGTGATTTTGAAGGTGGTCTGGATGGAAAATTCATTTCTATTTGTGAACCTGATTGTCGTACAATTAGAACACCGCTAGCAGAATCAAAGTTAATCTCACTTAAATTATAATCAAGGTAATTAAAAATAACATAAGCAGACGCAAGCGTGGCATGCCCGCACAAGTCCATTTCTATTTCAGGGGTAAACCAGCGTAAATGAAAATTATTTCCTCCTTCATGAACAAAGTAGGCAGTTTCGGCCAGGTTATTTTCCTTTGCAATGTTCAATAAAATTTCATCTGGCAGCCATTCTTTAAGCGGACAAACTGCTGCCGGATTTCCACCAAATACGGTTGATGTAAAGGCATCGATTTGGAAAATGTCTATTTCCATATTATACGATTACCTATTCGTCACCTTTATATCCAGGTCCTCTTACTACCATACCTGGAGTTGCACCCGTATGTTCACCATCTTTGAGCACCTGTTCACCATTTACAAATACGTGAACCATCCCGGTTGAATAGTGATGCGGATCGGCAAAGGTTGAATGATCCTGAACTTTTTCGGGATCAAAAATAGCGATGTCGGCAAAGTAACCTTCAGTTAAACTTCCACGTTTTTTTATTTTTAAATTAGAGGCTGGTAATGAGGTTAATTTTCTAATGGCTTCCTCTAGCGGTATCACTTGCTCATCTCTGACATATTTACCCAAAACTCTTGCAAAATTCCCATAGGATCTAGGGTGTGGATTGGAGTTTAAAAAATTTCCCTCTGGGGCAAGAGATCCAGCATCACTCCCAAAACTCATATATGGTAAGGCCAGTTGCTTTTTTACATTTTCTTCACTCATTAAAAAGTAGACTGTTCCCACACGGCTTCCATCTGCTATCACTAAATCCATAGCCGTTTCTTCTGGGTTTTTACCATGAATTTTGGCAACTTCTGCCAATGATTTTCCGGTATAATGACGCAAGCTATCGTTCGCAAAACCAACTAATAATAAGTTCTCTGGTGTTCCTGCCGCATACATTAAATTCTCCCATTCGTCAGTTGGTGTGGTCATCTCTTTATACACACGCTTTCTAATTTCTGGATTTTTTAAACGAGCAGCCCATTGCGCATAACCACCTTCTTGAACCCATGGTGGCATTGAGGCATCCAGTCCTGTCGCACCAGCAGTATATGTGTACATATCTGTAGTTATTTGCAATCCTGCGGCTCTCGCTGAATCAATTTTCTTTACAACAGCATCAAATTTATTCCAGTTACTTTTACCAGCCATTTTTAAGTGGTAAATCTCTGCACGTATATTTGCCTCATCGGCAATTCGAATGAGTTCATCCATACTCTCTAATAAGCGATTTCCTTCACTGCGCATATGTGATATATACATGCCGTCAAATTCTGATGCCGCCTTACATAACTCTATAAGTTCCTCGGTTGATGAATAAAAAGCTGGAGCGTAAATTAACGAAGAACCTACACCCATAGCACCTTCTTCCATGGCTTTTCGCACCATGGCTTTCATACTTTCCATTTCTTCCTCGGTTGGTGCTCTGTCTTCATAACCTATATGGTTAATTCTAACAGTTGTTGCACCTATAAATGAGGCCACATTAGTTGAAACCCCTCTTCTTACCAAAGACTGTAAGTATTCATCTAAAGTAGTCCAGTCAATTTCAAAATCGTTAACTTCTTCAGAAAGGGGAGAATTACTTTTCATTTCATCAGACAATGGGCCCATAGACCAACCTTCTCCAAAAACTTCAAGTGTTACGCCTTGACGGATATCACTTTGCGATTTGCCATCAATAATGAGCGATTCTGTTGCCCAAGAAAGCATATTAATAAATCCTGGAGCCACGACGAGCCCCGAAGCATTAATTTCAGTAGTTCCAGTTGCATTTTTTACACCTACCGCAGCAATGGTATCGGCATTAATACCAATATCGCCAACATATGTTGTATTTCCAGATCCATCGGCAATGGTTCCGTTTTTAATTAAGATATCGTAGTTCGTAGGAGTGGAGCAGCTGGTTACTACGATGAAACATAGTAAGAAGAGTTTAACTAATTTCATAAT
>CAZAPO010000250.1:0-4457 GCA_964487005.1 uncultured Flavobacteriaceae bacterium | reverse complement strand
TTCTACTACAATAACAGAATTGCCTATATCTCTTAGTGAAACCAGCGAGTTGATAAGTTTTTCATTATCCCTTTGATGTAAACCAATACTTGGTTCATCTAAGATGTAAAGCACTCCAACCAATTGCGAACCTATTTGCGTTGCTAATCTAATGCGTTGCGCCTCACCACCTGATAGTGATTTTGAACTTCTATCTAAAGACAGATATGTGAGACCAACATCTATTAAAAATTGAATTCGCGCCTTTATTTCTTTTAGGATCTCTGCCGAAATGATTTTTTGTTTTTCCGATAGATTACCTTCCAATTCATTGAACCATCTGGCAAGATCAATTATATCAAGTTGTGCTAATTCAGAGATGTTTTTCCCATTAACCTTGAAGTATAACGACTCTTTCTTTAGTCTTGAACCACCACATTCTGGACATGCAACCTTATCCATGTAGTCTTTGGCCCAACGTTTAATAGAAGTAGACTCTGCAGTCTTGTATTGGCTTTCAATAAAGTTAGCAATACCTTCAAAATCGATACTATAATTACGGGTTACACCAAGTGTTTTACTCTCTATTGCAAACTTTTCATTTCCTCCATATAGAATCATTTCTAGGGCTTCTGCCGAGATTTTTTTTATTGGATCACCTAAATCAAACTCAAAACGTTGACTTATGGTCTCTAGTTGTTTAAAAATCCAACTGTTCTTTTGTGGTCCCATGGGAGCTAATGCTCCATTTCTTATGGAAATGCTATCATCGGGGATGATCTTAGCAACATTCACTTCATAGAGGGTGCCAATACCATTACATTTACTACAGGCGCCTTTAGGAGAATTGAACGAGAAATTGTTGGGTTCTGGATTTGGATAAGAAATTCCCGAAGTTGGACACATTAAATTCCGACTAAAATATCGAACTTCATTAGAGTCCTGATCAATAACCATAAGCACATTGTCGCCATGATACATTGCCGTATTGATGGTTTCGGTGAGTCGCTTATCGTTATCTACACTAGCATTAATAACCAGTCTATCTATCACAATTTCTATATCGTGCGTCTTATACCTATCTAACTTCATGCCCTTAACAATATCGCGTATTTCGCCATCGGTTCTAACCTTTACAAATCCTTGCTTGGCTATTTGTTCAAACAATTCGCGATAATGTCCTTTTCTAGATCTAACTACTGGTGCTAAAACATTGATGCGTTTACCATCAAAACTATTAATAATAAGCTCCTTTATTTGGTCGTCTCTGTAACTTACCATTTTCTCCCCTGTATTGTAACTAAAGGCATCACTGGCACGGGCGTATAGCAATCGAAGAAAATCGTAGATTTCGGTTATGGTACCCACGGTAGATCTTGGTGACCTGCTTGTTGTTTTCTGCTCGATTGCAATTACTGGTGAAAGTCCATCGATTTTGTCGACATCAGGTCGTTCTAGTCCACCCAAAAATTGACGTGCATATGCCGAAAAAGTTTCTATGTAGCGACGTTGACCTTCAGCATAAATGGTATCAAATGCCAATGAGGATTTTCCACTTCCAGATAACCCAGTGATAACGACTAGTTTCTCACGAGGAATGGTCACATCGATGTTCTTTAAGTTATGAACTCGAGCTCCTTTTACTTCAATATGTTCTTCGAAATTGGTCATGAAATGGCAAAGTTGCAAAGTTACGTTTTTTCACGCTCTTTTTGAAGTTGATTTCATTTGTATTTAGTATTATTGTTAGACATTTTATTAACAACAGTTACTATGAGATTACTAGGAATAGGTTCAAGAATTGATCATTCAGACTATGGGAAGGGCGTTGTCACCAATGTTACGTCTCGTCATTATTGGGTTACATTTATCGAAAGAGGATTAGAAACCATTGATTTAGATTCCGAATTTGAGGTTATTGAACGTACCAATGCCGAAGACGTCGATAGTGTGAGCCTTTTTGATGTAGAGAGCAGTCTTGTGGAAATATTAAAAAAATGGAGTGACGCCAGTGAGGTAGTTCCAATTGCAGATAAATGGAAGGGTGGTAACATCATCCTCGAGCCTGGTGATACAAATTTGCAAAACAAAGAAATTCCTATTGATACTTTCTTCCACAAAATTGTTATGGTTCGAGATCGATTGCGAGTCATGGAGCAAAAAATAAATTCAAGTAACCTTGATGAGCAAGAAAAAATCGATTTACAGCAATACATTACTAGAATTTATGGAAGTTTAACCACATTTAACGTGCTGTTTAAAATTAAGGATCAACAGTTTACTGGTCAACGAAGCAAATAGCTTATAGTTTTTTAATTAATGCTGCCAAGTGTTTGGCGTGCTGTATTGCAGCCTCAGGGTGAAGTCTGTAAAACAGTTCGGGCTCTATTAATTCAAGCTCACTTAATGCAATACGACCCTCATTATCATTAAAAATATCAACTCTTGCGTACGATGGTGTTTCTGGACAACATTGTAAGCTGTTCAAGGCAAAGCTAATTTCGGCTGATGATGGTTGATACATTTGAACCGAACCTCCAAAATCTCTTTGCACCCTAAAATCGTCTTTTTTTGGAGTCTTTAATACGGCATGCGAGAATTGATTGCCAAAGAACATTAGTGAGATTTCACCTCTATGAATAAAGTCAAATTGAAATGGTTGTAAGATCATAGATTCAATACGTATTAACTCTTTAAAAATAGCTTCGTGCTCGGCTAGATTAGTTCTATTGAGTCTATAGGTATGTCTTGCTGTGCCAGAGATGCATGGCTTTAATACCGTTTCTTCCCAACCCAAATTAGCATGAAGTTCTTTTAACGTTAAGATGGTTCCTTTTTCAATAAAATGTGAGGTCGCAATGTGTACTCCTTTGTTTTTAAGGTCTAACAAATAGTGTTTATCAATATTCCAGTGAATAAGGTGTTTAGAATTTAACAAGCTTGTTTGGGTTGCTACTTTTTTTAACCATTGAGAGAATTCTGGAAATCTATGAAAATAATCCCAAGTACTTCTAAAGATAGCACTTCTGGTGGTTGTCCAATCAAAATTTAGGTCATCCCAAGCTATGCGTTTTATGCTTAACCCTTGGTTCTGTAAAGCTTTTAATAAAAGGTCATCTTCTAAAAAACCTAGCTGTTCTTGGCTGGCTGTGGTATCTGGGTATAGGTGGTCTCTATCAGTAAGAATTACAATGTCTGTCAATAGGAATAGGTTTATCTGGTGCCCTTAATATGATCCATTTCTACACCCATTAATAGAATTTTGTGAAAGGTGGGTAGTTGTGCACCGCTTTCGGTGGTGGTCCAATCGGTCCATGTTGCCTCTAAACCATCAATTGGTAATAGTGAAGTCCACATTTTAAACTTTATGGGTTTGTAGGCACTATCTAATATCCACAAATATGAATCTCCAGGTGTGCTACCTCCTTGTGTGTATGTCACCAATAAGGCTTCTTTTCCTTCATATTTTACAACTTTTCTAACAACACCTTGATCAAATACCTTATATGGCGCTGCCATCCAAAATGAGTCGTTGTTAAAATAATCAATGGCGGTTTGTACCAGGGCATCCCGTTGCTCGTCAATAACATTAAAACTATGAATTGAAGCGGTGCTACGCTCAGGAAATTTTAAGTGTAAGTCTACCTTGTATTCCTTCCAGTAAACGGTACACATATTATTGGCCTTATCCCATTGGTAACGCCTTCTATTGCGGTGTGTCCACTCAATTAATTTTGTCTTTTCAAATGCTTGGTAGTCAAGTGCGTCCAGCATTTTGTTTGCTAGATTATCGGCGGCCTCTCCTTCAATACCAACAGGGAGGTCTTCATGGTATTTAATGTAGATGTATCCAAAATAGAGCAGGCTAGGAAGGGTAAAGAAAATTACAATACCAAGGACGATTTTTATGCTTTTTTTAAGCTTCATAGGCTAAACAATGTTCCTTATTGCCTCTTTGCGACTTAGGGGTTTAAGACTCGTTGAATTTACGAAATTTAAAACGGATTTCGGGTTAGTTTTAGCATATTCTCGTAATGACCACCCAATTGCTTTTTTGATAAAGAATTCATCCGACACCTTAAAATGCCGACATTGTTGGTAGAGTACCGCTTCATTTGTTTGCTGTTTATAACCTAACTGAAAGATAATGGTGCTCCTGTTTAACCAGAGATGGTCACTGTTAGTGAATTTATGAATAACGGTGGCTAGTTGATCTGGAAATTGTAATAGGTAATTTCCTAAAATTTGTTTTGAAATAAAGTCTACAGTATCCCACCAGGCATTGGTGGTTAGTAAGGTTTCAATGAGGGTAATATCATTTTCTGCATATTTTTTTCGCAGCTGTTTTTCAATTAGTTCTACTGCACATAAGTGAAGTTCTCTTTCAGGTAGCTTATAAAGATTACGCGCAATATTTCGGACATCTGATATTATTTCTTGTTTGTGGTCTGCAACAACTTCTTTTAAAAGATTCCTCC
>CAZAPO010000249.1:0-8444 GCA_964487005.1 uncultured Flavobacteriaceae bacterium | reverse complement strand
ACAGGTAAATCACAAAACATTAGAATTGAAGCGTCTTCAGGTTTAACAGACGAAGAAATTGAAAAGATGAAGCGTGATGCAGAGGCGAATGCTGAAGCAGATGCCAAAGCAAAAGAAACAGCAGATAAGTTGAATAGTGCTGATGCTATGATCTTTCAGACAGAAAAGCAATTAAAAGAATTTGGTGATAAATTATCGGATGATAAGAAGAAGCCAATTGAAGATGCTTTAGAAGAATTAAAGAAAGCATATGAAACTAAAGATATTGCTGTAATTGACCCTGCTTTAGAAAAAATAAATGAAGCATGGAAAGTTGCAAGTGAAGAAATGTACAAAGCACAACAAGAAGCACAACAAGCAGATGCTGGAAGTGCAGATGCTGGTGCAGGTGCTCCTAATCAAGATGACGAATCAAGCAACGTGGAAGACGTAGACTTTGAGGAAGTTAAATAATTGTAGTTTCGAGTTTTATCATGAAATAGTAAGGTAGAACAAGAAAAATATAAACATAACAACGAAAAACGCAATCAACAATGATTGCGTTTTTTTATACTTATAAATTAATTTGCTATGCATGCATAATATTTTTATATTTGTTCAAAACACCTTTAAATGTCAAAAACCCTTAAAGAATTACTAGCCATTGAGCATCCAGTTATACAAGCACCAATGTTTTTGGTTTCTAATACTACCATGGTAATTGAAGCCATGAAATGTGGAATCGCGGGATGTATACCAGCTTTAAATTATAGAACGCTTCCTGAGTTAAGAGCAGCCATAAAAGAACTAAAGGCAGCTAAACCCACTGGAGGATCGTTTGGGTTTAATTTAATTGTAAATAAATCTAACGTCAAGTATAAAGGGCAATTGGAAGTGCTATGTGAAGAAGGCTGTGATTTTATAATTACCTCATTAGGTAGTCCAGAAGAGACCATAAAGCAAGCTCATAAAGCTGGGATAAAAGTATTTTGTGATGTGGTCGATCTTAAATTTGCAAAAAAAGTTGAAGGTTTAGGGGCAGACGCTGTAATAGCTGTTAATAATCAAGCAGGTGGTCATAGGGGAGGCGCTTCTCCAAAAGATTTAATTACAGAATTAGTTGAGAATTGTGCCATACCTATTATTTCGGCAGGAGGCGTTGGTTGTAAAGCAGATATTGATACAATGATGAGTTATGGTGCAGCAGGAGTTTCTGTGGGAAGTCCTTTTATTGCATCTGTAGAAGCAAATGTAACCCAAGAATATAAGCAAGCATGTGTAGATTATGGAGCAGATGATATTGTAGTTACCGAGCGTATATCTGGCACCCCTTGTACCGTAATCAACACGCCCTATGTGCAAAAAATAGGTACTAAAGCTACCTGGATAGAGACATTGCTAAACAAAAATAGAAAACTCAAGAAATGGGTAAAAATGATTAGGTTTTCTATTGGTATGAAAGCCACTAAGAACGCCGCACAAAAGGCGACCTATAAAACAGTTTGGGTGGCAGGTCCGAGTATAGAACATACTAAGAAAATACTCCCTACTAAAGATATAGTGAAGCGACTCGTAGCCTAAAATAGCTCTATTTTTCTTTTTGTATCTTCCTGTTACAATGAATTGTAACAAAGTCCAGAATTCATTGTCAATAAAAAAGACATCGAATGAAACGATTATTTAAAAAAATCTCTAATTGGATTAATAGACAATGGCTAAAAGTTAAACCGGGAAGCAATGCCATAAATGGGGCGTCAAAAACCCTTATTTATGTTATTTTATTTTTTTGGGTGTATTTCACCATCAATTTAGCAATTGAAACCAAGGATCCATGGATCATGCTATTTGGACTCTTTCTATTGCTAGTTGTAGTTTTGAGTGCCTTGCTAACAGTTAAGGTTCTTAGGGTACTATATTTAATTCCGAAACAACTAAAAATCGCCATATTTTTGGCGATACCTCTTTTAATAATTTCCCTTCAAAATCCCATCCTGGCGCTATTCTTTGTATGTGTTATTGCTGCCTTAGGAGCTGCAATTTACGTTGTAAAAAGAACAGGATTTAAGACGCTATCAATGATTAAGAAAGTAGTTGTAATCGTTGGTTTTGTACTTGGATTAGGTGGACTTATAGCTGGATTTATTAGCTATAATACTGCTGGATATGATTTAGATGAAATTGCCAATGCTGCGAAGCTATCTGGCGATAAAATAGAACCCCTTTCAATAGGATCACCAGCAGATGAGGGAACATATACTGTAAAAGAAATAACCTATGGAAGTGGTATCGATAAACGAAGAGAGGAATTTGGCAAGGATGTTTTTATTACAACAGAACCAGTAAATGGTGTTGCCTTTATAGATAATTGGGAAGGGTTTAGCGGCTGGGCCAGAGAAAAATATTGGGGATTTGATTCAAAATCCCTGCCAATTAATGGAAGAGTGTGGTACCCAGAAGGCGATGGGCCATTTCCTTTGGTTCTCATTGTTCATGGAAATCATATAATGTCCGATTATTCAGATGTAGGATATGGTTATTTAGGAGAATTGTTAGCATCTAGAGGAATCATATTTGCATCGGTAGACCAAAATTTTATTAATGGTGCTTGGTCAGATTTTTTTGGTGGTTTAGAAAAAGAGAATGACGCACGTGGATGGTTGTTATTAGAACATTTAAGAGTTTGGCATGATTGGAATACTACTCAAGACAATCACTTCTACAATAAAATAGACACAAATAATATTGCACTTATTGGCCATTCACGCGGTGGAGAGGCAGTTGGACATGCTGCTATGTTTAATAGTTTAACACATTATCCAGATGATGCTTCAATTAAATTAGATTATAACTTCAATATAAAATCGGTTGTCGCCATTGCACCAGTTGATGGTCAGTATAAACCAGGGGATTCTGGGACTAAATTTGAAAATGTTGATTATTTTGTCATTCACGGATCTCAGGATGGAGACGTAAGGTCTTATATGGGAGCTCAGCAATATGAACGCATCCAATTTACCGATAGTTTGTATCACCTTAAATCTGGACTTTATGTCTATGGGGCCAACCATGGACAGTTTAATTCTTCATGGGGAAAAAATGATTTAGGTGCTGCCTTTAACGGTTTGCTAAATCTTAAACAACTAATGCCACAAGAAGAGCAGGAAGAAATTGCAAAAGTATATATAAGTGCATTCTTAGAGGCTACCTTGAAAGATAATAAGGCTTATTTACCATTATTTGTTGATGCAAGAAAAGGTAAAAATTGGCTGCCAGATACTATTTATTTAAACCAATTTCAAGATTCGAATAGCAATTTTATATGCAGTTTTGATGAAGATTTTGATGTGCTTACTAGTACCAAAAAAGGTGAAATTACGACAAATGGATTTACCGTTTGGCGAGAAGAAGAGATCGATTTGAAATGGCAAAAAAAAGGGAGTCGCGCCGTTGTACTTGGTTGGAATTTTGAAGATGATACAGCGCAAACAGATGGCACTTTGGTACGTTATGACATCAATCTTGATTCCACTGCGGTAAGCATAGATAGTAACAGTGCTTTTGTTTTTTCAATGGCAGAATCTACAGAGAGCTCTAATCCAAAAACAAAAGGGAAATGGTTGAATAACAAAGAAGAGAAGGCTTCAAATGCTGAAGAAAATAAAGAGGAAGAAATCGAAAAAGAAGAAGAAGCTACAGATACCCCAAAAGAGCCAATTGATTTTTCAATTCAATTTACAGATGTAAATGGAGAACAAGTTGATTTTCTATTGAGTAATTTTTCAGGCTTGCAACGCGAAATTGAAACCGTTGTTATGAAAGTTGATTTTTTAACTGGTGAAAAAGAATCAGAAAAAATCTTTCAAACCTTTTATTTTCCATTAGAAACCATTTTAAAGAATCATCAAAATTTTGATAGTAGTAAAATCACGAAGGTTTCTTTTATTTTCAATAAAACAAAAAGTGGTGTGGTGGTGATCGATGACATCGGATTTACAAAAGCACTCTAATGAGCAACTAATAAAGAACTTTTTTAATATCCCTAATTTCTGTTCTTTCGTCTTTTTCCTGTAAAAAGATCAAATGAGATACTTGCTATAAGCCCACCTGTGGTCGTGGCAACTGCCTCACCAGTGTCAAATTTATTTCCTTTTTTAGTGCTGTCATATACCTCTTTTGCCAAACCGGCCAATGTAGAAGCTCCTAAACTATACCAAAAGGCTTTAGACTTGTTCTTTGTCTTTGAATATACAATAGTGTAAGTCCCTGATGATATTAAAGCACCAGCAGCAAGATGTAATTTGTCGTCGTCAGATATAAATTGTGCATGACCTAATAACGGCAACAAGAATAGCAGCATTAAAACTTTGTAACAATTACTCATTTAAAAATGTTTTTACGAAAGATAGTTAATATTTGTTTTTCAAACCTTCTTATAAATTGATTAGCTTTATGAAAATATTCATATAACTAAACTAAACTAATGAGACCAAAACACTTTGTGATTGCATTCACTTTTTTATTTCTAATTTCATGTAAAACAAAAGAAGAAACACAAGTTTCAAATGAAGTAACTCCTAAAAATGTGATACTTCTGATAGGAGATGGTACAGGCTTAACACAAATTTCTTCGGCATTTTATTTTAAAGAAACAGCACCTAATTATGGTAGATTTAAACATATAGGACTCATTAACACTTCCTCATCACGTGAAGATATAACAGACTCGGCTGCAGGTGCCACAGCCTTTGCAAGTGGTGTAAAGACCTATAATGGGGCCGTTGGTGTTACAGATGATTCTACAGAGGTGGCAACCATAGTAGAAATTATTTCACCCAAAGGATTAAAAAGCGGTGTGATCTCAACATCATCAATAACGCATGCAACGCCCGCAAGTTTTTATGCCCATGTAATCAATAGAGGGATGTATGAAGATATAGCTGCAGATCTAGCAGCATCTGATATTGATTTTATAGCAGGAGGGGGAGAACGATTTTTTAACCAACGAAGAGATGGGTTAAATTTATTTGATGAAATGAAGGCCAAAAACTTCTTGATTAATACAAATGCACTTGATGCACATGAGGTAATTAAAGATGAAGAAAAAGTTGCATATCTGATTGGTGAGGAACACATGCCTCCAACAGCTGAAGGCAGAGGCGATTTTTTACCTAATGCGACCGAGCTAGGAATTAAGTTTTTAAGTACAAATAATTTCTTCTTGATGGTTGAAGGTTCTCAAGTTGACTGGGGTGGACATGATAATAACAGTGATTATTTGATATCTGAATTAATAGATTTTGACAATGCCATTGGAAAAGCATTAGATTTTGCTGAGAAGGATGGTAATACCTTGGTCATTGTAACTGCCGACCACGAAACTGGAGGATTTACCTTATCATCAACCATAAAAACTACCGAAGATGGAACCGAGTATAGTGATTACTCTGAGATCACCGGAACATTTTCAACCGGAGGACATTCGGCGACATTGATACCTGTTTTTGCCTATGGTCCTGGGGCCGAGGAGTTTTCTGGAGTATATGAGAATAATGAGATATATCATAAAATTATGAAGGTTACCAGATGGAGCAACTAACCTTTCAATACAGATAACCAACCAAAATAGAGAATATGAAAACTAAAACAAGATTATTAGTACTCATTGCCCTAGCTACTTGCTGTTTTATAAATGCACAACCTAGAAAAGAACTTGTTAAGGTAATTGTGGCACCAGATAAAGCCGATTGGACATATAATGTTGGAGAGCAAGCAGAATTCACAATTTCGGTTTTAAGGAATAATATCTTTTTAAAAGATGTTAGTGTTGATTATAAAATTGAAACCGATCCTGGGTATCGTGATATAAAGGTTTTAAGTGAAGGGTCAAAGGAGCTTAAAAAAGGAAGTTTCACTGTAAAGTCTGACAAGTTTAAAGGCTCAGGTTTTATAAGATGTACGGCAAGTATAAAGGTAGACGGCAAAACCTATTCATCATACACCACGGTGGGAGTTGCACCAGAGAAAATACAGCCAACAACAACCTTGCCTTCAGACTTCGAAGCTTTCTGGAATAAAGGAAAAGAAGAACTGTCTGAAATACCCGTGAATCCTGTACTCACTTTAATGCCAGATCGCTGTACCGATAAGGTCAATGTATATCATGTGCAGATAGATAATATTCATGGAAAAATATTTGGTGTCCTTTGCGTACCCAAAGAAAAAGGAAAGTATCCCGCAGTTTTAAATGTTCCAGGAGCTGGAATCAGACCTTACTACGGTAGGGTAGATCAGGCAGAAAAGGGGTTGGTTTCATTTACAATTGGAATTCATGGAATCCCAGTGAATATGGATCAAAGCGTATATCAAAATTTAATGCAAGGGGCTTTACGTAATTATTGGACCATGAATTTAGACGATAAAGACAACGCCTATTATAGACGCGTTTATTTAGGCTGCGTTCGTGCGGTTGATTTTATTGAGACACTTGATAGTTTTGATGGCGAAAACATTGCCGTGACGGGAGGTAGCCAAGGAGGCGCATTGTCTATTATTACTGCTGCTTTAGACGATAGAATAGATTACTTAGCAGCATTTTATCCAGCCTTGTCTGATCTTACCGGATTTTTACATGAGAGAGCAGGAGGATGGCCACAAATGTTTAAAGACGATTTTACCAATAAGAAAGAAAAAATTGAAACTTCTAAATATTTTGACGTAGTAAACTTTGCAAGATTTGTAAAAGTTAAAGGATGGTATAGTTGGGGCTATAACGATTTTGTTTGCCCACCTGCATCTATGTATGCGGCGTACAATGTCATAAATGGGCCCAAGGAATTACATCTTTTTCAAGAATCGCAACATTGGACATTTCCAGAGCAACGAGATATGATTGCTGAATGGGTTATCGATCAACTAAAAGACTAGATATTAATTTTAAAGCTTATGAGGAAAAAATGTTTAGGTCTTTTATTTGCTGCTCTTATTATTTTAGTGATATCAGGTTGCAAAGAGAGTAAGGACAGAGCAATTATTGATAATTTTTCGTACAATCTGGGGGTAGTTGGTGGATTTTCAGAATTGGTCAATGCTGGAGTTAAGCAATTGGCATTAAGCGCAACAATGTCCACAGAAGAGATGGATGTCTTTATTATTGAGGCCAAGAAAACAGCGGCGAGGCACAACGTATCTATTTATAGGGAATCAGACCTTTTAGTAACCAATTTATTTCCTGCTGATATTGCAAAAGACCTAGAAGTACTTTTATTGTTTCAGGGAACTACACTCAATGAATATTTAAGCTTAAAGGCCGAAAAGGCAGAACTGGAACGCAGTGGTACATATACAACAGCAGCTCAAATGGATATTTCTAGACGTTTTGGAAGGATGCTTAGTTATAGTCCAAAAAAGATTAATGCACTAATTTCTCAAAACACTTCATATCGAACCATGGACGACTTTGGTATTAGGGCACACCATGTGTTTCTCTATTATAAAGACCTTGAAAAAGCGACTACGTTTTACTCAAAAACGCTAGGGTTAGAAATCGTAGCCGATTATACATTTGCTAAAATACTTCGCGTTGCACAAGACTCATATATCATTCTTGTTGACGAAAGCAAAGGAATGCATAGTGCAGAAGAGCCAAAAACAGTTGCATTGGCTCTATTAACAGATAACTTAGCCGAGTGGTATACATATCTAAAAGAAGAAGGAATTGAGATAAAATATGAGTATAAACCTAAAGATGGCGGGGCACATGACGGATTTGTTGCGATTGATCCAGAAGGGTATCTGCTTGAATTTGAAATGTTTAAGCAGCATCAAGAGAACGAACCCTTTATTCCTATTTTAGAACAAAACAAAGAAAATACTATTGTATCTAATCATGAGAAATCTAGTCCAGAAGGTTTAGGATTTTACGCAACTATAACCTGGTTATACTATAAGGATGTATTGGGGATGCAACATTTTTTTGAGAATGCACTAGGCTTAGAAATGGTAGCAGACCAAGGATGGACTAAAATTTATAAAGTATCACAAACAGGTTTTTTAGCCATTGTTGATGAGCGCAGAGGGATGCATAAATTCACCGAAACCAAAGCTGTAAATGTTGGGTTTATTATAGATGATATAGAAGGTTGGTATACCTATGTAAAGACCCATCAACCTTTTAAGTTAAGAACAGAACAACTAGCCATAGAAGCTGAAAAAAGATATACGGCCTTTGTAGGTTATGGTCCAGAGGGCTATTATTTAGAATTTGATTTCTTTCATCCCCATGAGAAAAACACCAGACTTTTGGAGTACTTAAACCAATAATTATATCTAAGTAGTATGTTGACTTGTAACAAATTAGCCTAGTTTGCTACTTATAAATTAGCGTTGTATAATTAAAAGAAAAAAATATGATACAGTATAAAGGAGCCTTAATTTTAGGCGGATTAATAGGAGCCGGAATAGGCATG
>CAZAPO010000248.1:0-8270 GCA_964487005.1 uncultured Flavobacteriaceae bacterium | reverse complement strand
CCTAATTTTAACGAAAAATAGGTGTCATTATAACCAAATGCCATAGGGTGTGTGGTGTCAACTTTAGTTTTAAAAATTGCGCCTGTTATCATGTATTTAGCTCCTTCACGTTGTCTATCTGCGTATGGGATAAGGTTTTTTGAGTCGCTATCATTATCATTCTTATTATAAGCTAAGCTAAACCCTTCTTTACCTGCAAAGGCTCTTAGTGCACCATCAATGGCAATCACCTTTCCACCTTTTCTAACCCAGCCTTTTAATGCATCTAAGTTGCTATTATTTAACACACTTCTATAGTTACCGCTTGGGAGTATAATGACGTCAAACTTTTCAAGGTCTATTCCTCCTAAATGTTCTGTATTTATAGATGTAACGGGATACTTAAGTTGTTGCTCAAAGAAATGCCATAACGCTCCATAGCTCAATGAGGAGGTTCCATCACCTGATAGCATAGCAACACGTTGCTTCTTTATAAGTCTAATATCTGATGATCCCATATCTGGAATTCTGTCTGCATAACCAGTCGTAATTGCTTCTAAAGGTTGATTGTATTTCTGAGCCACACTATTTAATTTTGAGAGGTAATCTGTAACATGACCATTATCTCTCTTCAGAATTATGAGTGAGCCCCTTTCATATTTTTTACCATTCTGATACATTGGTTTTTCTGTAAATCGAACTTTAATATTCTGTTTTAAAAGACTGGCTAAGAATTTTGCGTCTTTCATCGAGTTCCAATCACTTACATGACCATAGGATGCACTTATAGAGGCCACTTTATTTGGTGCGCTCGATGCACTTGCGTTAACCAAATTGGTACTAGCAATAGTTTCTAGTCCATACGCATGAGGTAAGCTCCATGCAGTAATGTCGTATGTCAAAGAATCTGAAAGTTTACCGTCTGGTTCAAACAAGGCCTTTACCATTTTACCTTTAGGTTGATTTGTACTTACCACCAAATCATTTGAAGAAGTATTCATAGTACCGCTTCTATTTAAATCATATTTAAATCCAGAAACTCTACCGTTTGAAGCTTGGCCGTATTTGATTTCATGCTTATCTAAAAGCTTTTTGAGTGCTTCAATATTATCTTGGTTACCCTTCATAACGTAACTCTTGTACTTTAAACCTGATGTATTAAAGTAATTTCTAAATTCGTCATTTAATTTACTGGCATTCTGTGATGAAATTTCTACTGTAGATAAGCCAGAAGTTGTATGGTGCGTTAAACGGTCAACTAAAGTAAGCACTTCGCCTTCATCTGTTAAAACACCCAAACCACCGCGACCATGACCTGCTTGTTCATAAGTCATGCCAATGGCGCCCATATAGGTAGGATAAGTGTCCCCATAGCTTGGATAGAACAAGTCAAACCTTTCTTTTGTAAAATACAACCATCCTTCTTTATCAAAATATTTGGCATGATTCCTACCAATCTGATCTTGAAAATCACGCTGCCAATCACTTATTATTTCGTGGTACGGCTCTGCAGCCGGAGCAAAATAATACGGGCTGTTATAACCTTGCTCATGAAAATCTACATGAACATGAGGCATCCATTTATTATATACTTTTAATCTTGACTGTGATTCTATTTGACTGGCCCATGCCCAATCTCTATTTAAGTCAAATAAGTAGTGATTAGGTCTACCTCCTGGCCAAGGCTCAAGATGTTCACTAGATTGCGGATCGATATCAAAGGGAGTACTTTTGGTTTCGTTATACCAATTAGCATATCGGTCTCTACCATCTGGATTTATACAAGGATCAATAATTACCACCGTATTCTTTAACCAGTCCTGCTTTTCGGTAAGTAATTTATATAAGGTTAGCATTGAAGCTTCTGTACTCGAGGCTTCGTTTCCATGTACATTGTAGCTCAACCATACTATAGCTACATCTGTAGCACTAGGAGTTCCAGCCAAAAGGCCTGCATTTTTTAAATTATTCTCTCTAATAGTCTCTAAGTTGCGTATGTTTTCTTCAGAAGATATGTAGGTAACATATAAGGGTCTTCGCTCATAAGTTTTACCATATTGTTCTAATTTTACTTGATTAGGCATTTGAGAAGCAACATGTTTAAAATAATCAACAACTTGATGATGTCTTGAGAATTGGGTGCCTATTTCATAGCCTAAAAAATCACTCGGTGATTCAATTTGTTGAGCATATGTTAAGGTAATAGAACATAAAACGACTAAAGCGACTTTAACTAATTTCTGCATTGTGGTTGGTTTAAAAGATAATAGCTATAAAGATATGAAGCCCAACGAAAGTTTAACAGTTTTCGAGATTTTTTTTAGAAAACTTTAGCGTTTAAAGCCACGCGCAAAATTTTAGTTTTTTTTTAACCAATTCACGAATTTTAAATTGTTGAAAGACCTTATATTTACAACTCATTGAAAAAACCTATGCCAACGCATACCATTGCATTTAAAGACACCAACTATTTTTCCTCGTTAATTTGTGATTATCTCGATGAGAAAGATGCACTTAAACCACTATATAATAGGTTTCCTTTGATCGAGAACTTTAAAGCACAGATCGAAGATAAGAAGGGTACTTTCAATGATTCGAATAGGAAGGTACTTGTAGAAGTATTGCAAAATCAATATGCGCAAGTTGAGACATCAGAAGCAACAAAAACGCATATAGAATTCTTAGGTGATTCTAATACCTTCACCATAACTACAGGGCATCAACTCAATTTATTTACAGGTCCTTTATACTTTTTATATAAAATTATCTCTGCCATTAATCTTGCTAAAGAATTAAAACAAAAGTATCCAGATTACAATTTTGTTCCAGTCTATTGGATGGCCAGTGAAGATCACGATTTTGAGGAGATTAACTATTTTAATTTTAAGGGGAAAAAGATTCAATGGAACAAGGATGTATCTGGAGGTGTTGGACGACTTAACAATAGTGGTCTTGAGGCGGTTTATCAAGCCTATGCTAAGGAATTGGGACAAGGTAAAAATGCCAATTACCTGAGCGAACTTTTTAAGGAGGGATATTTAAAGCATAACAACCTAGCAGCAGCAACCCGCTATATAGCAAACGAGCTTTTTAAACACCTAGGACTTGTTATTATTGATGCCGATGATGTAGAATTAAAAAGATTATTCATTCCATATGTAGAACGCGAACTCAAAGAGCAAGTGTCATTTAAAAAGATCAATGAGACTATCAATAAATTGCAGTCGAGTGGATATAATGTTCAAGTGAATCCTCGAGAGATCAACCTATTTTATTTAGCAGAAAATTTAAGAGAGCGCATTGTAGTAGAGCATGGAATTTACAAAGTAAATAACACCGATCTTACTTTTAATTTAGAAGAGATTTTAACGCATCTTCATAAGAATCCAGACCGTTTTTCACCAAATGTTATTATGCGTCCATTATATCAAGAGGTTATTCTCCCAAATCTGTGTTACATTGGAGGTGGAGGAGAGCTGGCTTATTGGTTTGAATTCAAATCATATTTTGAAGAAGTTGGCGTAACCTTTCCAATGCTGTTATTACGAAATTCGGTGTTGGTAGCTACAAAACGACAATTACAGAAATTGGCCAAGTTAGAGGTAACGATTAACGATTTGTTCATCGACCAGCATAATTTGGTTAATAAGCATACCAAAAGATTGTCTGGCATTGAAATTGATTTTTCAAAACAGAAAGAATATCTTAAAAATCAGTTTGAAGCACTCTACGATTTAGCGAAGCAAACCGATAAATCTTTTCTTGGGGCAGTATCAGCGCAAGAGAAAAAGCAAACCAAAGGACTGGATGTATTAGAAAAGCGATTGTTAAAAGCTCAAAAACGTAAATTGAAGGAGCATTTGGCGAGAATTACAGCACTACAAGACGAATTATTTCCAAGACAAAGCCTACAAGAAAGAAATCTTAACTTTTCTCAATTATATCTGGAGTTTGGTGACCAATTAATCCAACAGTTAGTATTAAATTTGCAACCACTAAAAGGGGAGTTTTTAATACTAGAACTGTAAACTATGCATAAGATAGATATTGATCTTGTTGAAATGACCATGGATGTCATGAAATACGTAATTGATCGTGTTTCACACGCCAAACAAAAAGTTGGTAAACCTAAAAAAGCCGAAGAGCTTAAAGCGCTGGTAGGCGAAACCATTACTGCCGAAGGAATAGGAGGCGAGCAAGCATTTAAATTGTGGAGGAAACATTTGGCAAAAGCTAATGTCCCTATAGATCATCCACGACATTTGGCCTTTGTGCCTGCTTCACCTACAAGAGCTGCCATTATGTTTGATTTGGTAACTTCTGCCTCAAGTATTCATGGTGCCTACTGGATGGAAGGGGCCGGTGGGATTTTTTGCGAAAATGAAGCCATGCGTTGGATGGTATCTCTAACCGGACTGCCATCAGGAGCATTTGGGGTATTTACAAGTGGAGGAACAGCTGCAAATTTATCGGCCATTGTAACAGCAAGAGAACATTGGAGAGAAGATGAAACTTATAAAAGAGAAAAAGGGCTGGTAATTACCTCCAGCGGCGCTCATTCATCTATTAAAGCAATGGCAAAAGTAGCTGATGTAGATATACTACTTGTAGAGTCTGAGGAAGAATTAACAGGTGGTGCGCTTAGAACTACCATAGAAAATTTAAACTTTCATCAAAGAAAAAGACTTTTTGCGGTGGTTGCTACGGGAGGAACTACAAATGCTGGAATTATAGATGATTTGCAGGGTATTGCAAAAGTGTGTGAAGAAGAAAAATTATGGTTTCATGTAGATGCAGCATATGGTGGAGGCGCATTAGTAGCCAATTCTGTGCGACATTTATTTAAAGGAATAGAAAAAGCCGATAGTATTACCATAGATCCACATAAATGGATGTTTTCTCCATATGATTGTGGCGCGGTTATTTACAAGAATCCAAAACTGGCTAAAAATGCGCACTCACAAGAAGGATCGTATCTCGATATCTTTAAAGATGAAGGGGCACACGGATTTAATCCTACCGATTATCAAATACAATTAACCCGTCGTGTGCGTGGGTTACCGTTATGGTTCTCGTTAGCAACCCATGGAACAGATCGATATCAAGAAGCGGTTGAACGCGGCATTGAGTTAGCTCAAATAGCAGGAAAACTAATAGAAGAAGCTCCAAATCTTGAACTTGTTAGGCAACCAAGTCTCTCTTGTGTACTCTATAGGAGAAAAGGTTGGGAACCAGAAGATTATACGGCCTGGACGTACAAAAATCATAATGAGGGCTTCGCACTAGTTACCCCTACCAAATGGAAACAGGGAAATACCTATGAAACAGTTTCTAGATTTTGTTTTATTAATCCCGATACCACCGAAGAAGACATCAAGATGATTCTTAACTCTATGGAGTAAAGTTGATTTGAAGTTCATCACCATCATTTAAAGACCACCATTTATTACAAAGTTTTAAATAGAGGGCTCTAATTTCGTCAAGTTTCTCCTGAGATAAATGTTCTGGAAATAGAAGTTCATTCTCAGAAAGAATTGTACGTAAAGTTTCTATAAAATTCTCTGATTTGCTATTTAGGGTTTCAACTTCAAGTAGATTTACAATATGCTCTGTTATGAGGGCTTCATGGTGCAAATTTTCGGGACGTACTTCAAAAGGACGCTGGTCACGAGGAAGTACAAAATCTTGAATAGAATAACCCATGTTTATAATCCCATAAAAAGCATGTTGAAAATTTAAAACAGATTCAACGGCAAAGTGCGCTAAATCATGCGTTTCCATGCCATTATGAAGTTTAGACCACGTGCTGGTTTTGTCATTTCTAGTAATGGTAATAACACTTTGTTTATCTATTTGTTTCTTAATTTTAATGTCCATTGATCACTGTTGAAAACTTAATTAAAAAGTACTAAAAATTTATTTTAATAGCGTTGCAAAAAAATGTCAAATGATTACTTTTGCACATGCAACACGACAAGGTATTAATTTTAGACTTCGGATCGCAATATACCCAGTTAATTGGGCGTCGAGTTAGGGAACTCAACATCTACTCCGAAATACATCCATTTAATAAAATTCCAAAAAATTTAGACGAGTACAAGGCAGTAATACTTTCGGGTAGTCCTTATTCTGTGCGAGGTGATGAAGCCTTGCATCCAGATCTTTCGGAAATAAGAGGAAAGAAACCTTTATTGGCTGTTTGTTATGGTGCACAGTACTTGGCTCATTTCTCAGGAGGAAATGTAGCGCCATCAAATACGCGAGAATACGGTAGAGCAAATCTATCTTTTATAAAAGGCAATGAACCTTTTTTCGCACAAATACATACTGGAAGTCAGGTTTGGATGAGTCATAGTGATACCATTAAAGAACTTCCTACAAACGGAGTTTTAATAGCGAGCACGCACGATGTGGCTAATGCAGCATTTAGAATTAATGGAGAAGAAACCTATGCAATTCAGTTTCATCCAGAGGTATATCATACTACAGATGGTAAACAATTGTTAGAAAACTTTTTGGTGAGCATCGCAGGATTACATCAAGACTGGACACCAGATTCGTTTGTAGAGGAAACAGTAGCAGCGCTTAAGCAAAAATTAGGTAACGATAAAGTAGTTCTGGGGCTATCGGGAGGAGTAGATTCTACGGTGGCAGCTGTATTGTTAAATAAAGCAATTGGAGATAATCTGTATTGTGTTTTTGTAAATAATGGGCTACTTCGTAAAAACGAGTTCGAAAATGTACTCAATCAGTACGAAGGTATGGGGCTCAATGTTAAGGGAGTAAACGCTTCGGCACGCTTTTTGGATGCACTAGCTGGAGAAAGCGACCCGGAGAAGAAAAGAAAAGCGATTGGTCGCGTGTTCATTGAAGTATTTGATGATGAGGCACACCATATAGAAGATGTTTCGTGGCTTGCACAAGGAACTATTTACCCTGATGTTATAGAAAGTGTATCGGCAACAGGTGGTCCAAGTGCAACTATTAAAAGCCATCATAATGTTGGGGGATTACCAGACTTTATGAAGCTGAAAGTTGTTGAACCGTTGAAGCTCTTGTTTAAGGATGAGGTGAGACGTGTTGGACGATCAATGGGGATAGACGATGAGCTATTGGGTAGACATCCATTCCCAGGACCTGGTTTAGCTATTAGAATATTAGGTGATGTTACTGCAGAGAAAGTTCGTATATTACAAGAAGTTGATCATATTTTTGTTAGTGGATTAAAAGAATGGAAATTGTATGACGATGTTTGGCAAGCAGGAGCCATGTTACTACCAGTGAATAGTGTTGGAGTAATGGGTGATGAGCGTACTTACGAAAAATGTGTAGCATTAAGAGCTGTAGAAAGTACCGATGGAATGACCGCAGATTGGGTCAATTTACCTTACAAGTTTCTGCAAAAAACATCTAATGACATAATAAATAAGGTGAAAGGCGTTAATAGAGTAGTGTACGATATAAGTTCTAAACCACCAGCTACTATTGAGTGGGAATAAACCTTAATTGTATTTATTGCGTATATAATAAAAACCGTATTACATGAAACAGTTTGTTTATCTTTTAACCTTAATAATGTTCTTTAGTTGTGCAACTATAAATGCACAGAATTACAAAACTCATAAAGTTAAAGATGGAGAAACAATAGAAGGTATTGCCAAGAAATATTTGGTTACACCATATGACATTTACAGTTTAAATCCTGATGCTAAAAATGGAATAAAAAGGAATATGGTATTAATTATTCCGAATTCTAAGGTTAAGGATGTGCCTCAAGCTACTATTTCAAAAGAATTAATAGGTTTTAAAGAGCATAAAGTTAAACGTAGGGAGACTTTGTATAGTTTGTCCAAGAAGTATGAAGTCGAAGAGGATGAGATTAAAAAACACAATTCGTTTTTGTATGCCAATAATTTACGTAAAGGAGATAAACTAAAAATTCCTGTTTACAAAAAAACACTTGTAGTTGTAGAACCAGAATCTCCAACGAATACTTATACAGTTCTTCCTAAAGAAGGAAAATGGCGTATTGCTTATAAATATGGAATTACGGTTAACGAATTGGAAGCCTTAAATCCAGATATGCCAGAAGTACTAAATCCTGGAGATAAAATTTATGTCCCTAATATTGAAAAGGAGGAAATTAAAGAAATTAGTGAACAATATTCATATTACGAAGTTTTACCAAAAGAAGGGTTTTACAGATTAAATTTAAAATTAGGTTTAGAACAAGATGAACTAGAAAATTTAAACCCTGAATTAAAAGATGGCGGTTTAAAGGAAGGTATGGT
>CAZAPO010000247.1:0-3722 GCA_964487005.1 uncultured Flavobacteriaceae bacterium | reverse complement strand
ATATACACATAATAGGCCAGAGGTAGCTTGGGGTCATCACAATTCTAATGATGCGCGAGTCCCGTGGTTTAGTGGGTCTAATGCGGTGTCGAGAAAAGTTGGCGATCCAGGTTCACCAACTACAGGAAGCCCATTTAGCGGAAATACAGGAGTTGCAGGAGTTTATGTTGAAGGAATTCATATGGGTCTAGAATATCAAAATAAATATTTCTTTACTGATTATTCTGCGAATTGGATTCAGTCGGGTACCTTAAATGATGGTTCTCAGAACTGGTTTAGTGACATTTCTCAATTTGCTCCAAACGATTTTGGTTTAGGAATTGTTCATATGATGCAAAATCCGCTAGATGGTTACATTTATTATGTCAATATTTTTAATAGTACAATCTATAGATTGGTTAACAACAATGTGTTAGATGTTACAAACCATAGTGTAGAGGACATAATAATGTTTCCAAATCCAACTTCAAACTATCTTCAATTCAATGGAATTAAAGAGCGATCAGAAATTAAAATTATAAATATAGCTGGTCAGGAAGTCATGCGTTTTGAATCACTTAATGGTGAAGCACATAAAATTAATCTTCCTAGCGGTGTATACCTTATTGACATTAGAAATAATCAAGAAAAAATTGTAAAACGACTAATAGTAGAATAATTTCTCTAGCACTTGTAACATTTTTATGAAAGTTGCGTCAAACAATTAATCAATCAAATAATAGTTTAAAATGAGACACAACAGTCATATTGCAATGAGAGAAGACAAACAACTTATAGTGTTAACGCACTTAAGTCAGTTAATCACTCTTGTTATTGGTTTTGGCAGCCTTATCGTACCCTTGATACTATGGGCAACAAATAAAGATAAAGTCTATGAAATGGATGTTCATGGTAAGAGCATTGTAAACTTCCAGATAAGCATTTTAATATACTTTTTAATTTGTATTCCAATGATCTTATTTATTGGATTGGGCCTATTAGGAATGATAATTATAGGGATAGTTGCTATGGTTTTTCCAATTGTTAATGCGGTTAAGGCAAGTAATGGTGAACGTCCTCATTATCCATTTTCGATTCAATTTTTAAAGTAAAAATATATTCCATTATCTCTTAGTTTTATTAGTTAGTTAGTTTATACGAGATAGTAAAAAAGGGCTCACATTTGTGAGCCCCTTTTTTATATATTAATGTATTTAATTTTTAGTTATTAAGCATTACTGGCATTACTAACATAGTTATTTGTTCACCTTCATCTAAACCATCTAAGGGTGTTAAAATACCTGCTCTATTAGGGAGACTCATTTCTAAAGCTACATCATCAGAATTCAAATTACCCAACATTTCACTCAAGAATCGCGAATTAAATCCAATTTGCATATCATCACCTTGATAATCGCACGTTAAACGCTCTTCTGCTTTATTGCTATAATCAATATCTTCGGCAGAAATATTCAATTCGGCACCAGCAATTTTTAATCTAATTTGATGCGTAGTTTTATTTGAAAAGATAGATACACGCTTCACTGAACTAGAAAACTGTGATCTGGAGATGGTCAACTTATTTGGGTTCTCTCTAGGAATAACCGCTTCGTAGTTAGGATATTTTCCATCAATTAAACGACAGATTAATACCGAGTTTGCAAAAGTAAATTTGGCATTCGCATCATTATACTCAATAGTAACTTCGTCTTCGCTACCAGCTAAAATTCCTTTCAACAAATTCAATGGTTTTTTAGGCATGATAAACTCGGCCGTTTCATTGGCCGATACATCGCTTCGTGTGTACTTTACAAGCTTGTGTGCATCAGTAGCCACAAACGTCAAATTCTCAGTAGAAAATTGAAAAAACACACCACTCATAACTGGTCTTAAATCGTCATTTCCTGCTGCAAAAATGGTCTTACTAATGGCAGTGGCCAATATATCGCCCATTATTGTGGTTGAACTTGGATTCTCTAGGGTAACTGCATTTGGAAATTCGTCACCATTCGCGTATGCTAATGCGTATTTACCATGATTTGAACTTATTTCAATAGTGTTATTATCCTCGATAATAAAAGTCAATGGTTGCTCAGGAAAAGTTTTTAAAGTATCGAGTAATAATCTTGCTGGAATCGCTACACTACCTTCACTATCACTTTCAACTTCAATTGTAGAAGACATAGTGGTTTCTAAATCGCTAGCCGAAATGGTTAATTGGGCGTTGTTTAATTCGAACAAAAAATTATCTAAAATAGGTAAGGTGTTGGAGTTATTAATCACTCCGCCTAAGACCTGTAATTGTTTCAATAAATAGGTACTTGATACTATAAATTTCATGAAGTTGTTAACTTAATTAGTAAATACAAATATATTTTATAGTCGCTTAAATCTAAAAGAAACTTATCAACAACTAGCGCGCATATTTTTTCTTTCGTACATAGTTGTATGCAAAGCCAAAAATGCCCAGTAAAACCAATGGTAATCCGATATTTACGAGTTGCCATTTTGTTTTTTCTTTAGCTATTCGTTCAGAATCTAAAAATGCTACAGCAACTTCTTTAGATCGAATGTTTATAAGTCCGTTATCATCAAGCAAATAGTTGACGGCATTTAACAAAAACTCCTTATTGCCAAATAGCCTTCCAGTCCATGGATCAAAACCAAGTTCTAAGGGTCCATTTCGTTGAACGTCATTTTTAATGATGTCACCATCGGCAACAACAATCATTTTTGTTGTTTTACTATGCGATAATTCATCAGTAGCAGTAAATGGTTTTACTCTATTATTATAAACCGAAGTAAACTCGCCTTCTAGTAAGACAGCAAGATTCTGGTTACCACTAGTATACGTTGCTCTATCTGGTTCTTGAGTGATTAAATCTAAGCTTATTTCTCTAGGTACTCCAACTAATTTTGTAAGTGGAGAACTTTGTAATAAAACAGTTTTATGAATGGCGTTTTTTAGGGTATCAATTTGATTTGCAAAGTCAAACTTTACTAAGTTCAAATTATTAACTATTGGATGGCTACCAGAGCTTGATGCCAAAGGTGAATATTGCCATTGTACGGGTTGAAATTGTGCCTCACTACCTTCACCAATAGCAAGAGCAATTGGTGCAGAATAAATATCGTTTACCATCACGGGGTTTATTCTTACACCATATTTAAAGAAGAAATCGGTAAGATTTAAATCTCTAACAGTCGCAAAACTTTTACCCGAATCGTTGTAAAGGCTGTCCTTGTCCATAGCAACTTTATCTACTAACCATAAGCTCTTTCCGCCGTTCATGGTGTATTGGTCTAGAACATATTTTTCATTTTCGGTAAATGGTTCGGTTGGTTTTGCCGAGATAATTAAATCAAATTCTTTTAACGAGCGCAATGTTTTTTGCGGGTTCGATGCTACGCTATCCAACGTAAAAGGTGCAATGAAATAATAATCACGCAAGGTGGTTACAAAATCGGCAATATTCCTATTTCCAAGCTGACCATTTCCTCTTAATACTGCTACTTTTCTTTTTTTAGGGTGTATTAGTTTGCTAAAGCCATCGGCAAATACATATTCTAATTGCTGGATCGATTGACTTACCTTTTCTTCAGGGTTCGCCCCGATATTATTTTTTAGTAAGGAAATTTTTATAGTTTGCTCATTGTAACTCGCCAACGCCCATGGAAAAATAACTTTCTGTGTTGCTTTACCACTCTCTTGAACATTTAATTGCATTGGGGTTAAACCACGC
>CAZAPO010000246.1:0-7042 GCA_964487005.1 uncultured Flavobacteriaceae bacterium | reverse complement strand
GAAGGTGATATTGGTGAGTGCACTGCTTATTGTTGGAATAAGTTTCCTCTTAAATTCATTTCTTTGGAAAATTATAATTTTTAGTGTTTTAGGGTTACTCATTGGTAATTTTTTGCCAAAATGGAATCATGCGCTCGTATTAAAACTTGGTGGATTAAGTATTATATGTATCATGGCAATTTTAGGTTTGAAGCTCAATTTTAATAATATTGATATTCCTTTAAACCTTGTTACGTTTGTCATTATTTGGCTTATCGGACATTTTGTAGTCATGATGTTTGTTGCAAAATGGCTTAAACTTCATATGGCTTGGGTGCCAATAGCGAGTATGGCTAATTTGGGTGGAATTTCAACGGCGCCAGCCGTAACGGCAGCCTATAATAAAGAATGGATGCCACATGCTATATTATTGGCCATACTTAGTATGGTTTCTGGAACATTTTGGGGAATGGTAACTATGTATTTGTTTGGCTTATTTTAAAGAATTAATTCGTGATTATCACGTGAGGAACTTCGTTTAGATTCCAGTCAATTACCAATCCTTGCGCTAATCTTTTGGTAACCTCCTTACCGTATAAAAATTCACATAAGTACAAAGCTGCTTCAAAACTCTTAGCCCCTCCAGCCGAAGTAATATACTTCCCGTCATGAACAAAAAGAACCTCTTTTCTAATATCAAGTGTTGGGAACATATCCCTCATAGTATCAATATCACTTGGAAAGGTTGTAGAAACAACATTTTCTAATAGTCCTGCTTTCGCTAAAACAAAAGCTCCGTCACAATGAGAAGTAACAAATTGCGCCTGTTTATCAACCTCTTTTACGAAATTGATCATGGCTTCATCTTCTAAATCTGCACCCAAATGACCTTCAGCACTAGGTACTACCAAGATATCAATTTTAGGGAGTTCGTCGGTTAGGTAATTAAAATCTGGAAGAATACGCATACCTTCAAAGCTTGTGATAGGTTCATTGGTATTTGCAACGGTAAATACATTCATGGGTTTTATGCCTTCCCTAAAAATGGTATGCTGAAAAATATCGAATGGCGCCGTTAGCTCTGTATTGTATACCCCATCCATAATAAGAAAGGCTACATTATACCTGTTTGGTTCTATTAATGGTTTCTCATGCTGTGAATTTTTACAGCTACTAAGAATGACTAAGAAAAGTATGAGTATCGTTTTTTTCATAAGCTAATTAATTCTCCAAGGTGGATTTTTACGATTTTTACCTGCTTCAAAAATAATGAGTTTATTGCCATCAGGATCATGTAAATGTGCTTCACGCCACAACCAGGGTTTATCCTCGGGTTCATGGGTAAATATAATACCTTTAGACTTCAAATCGTTCACTTTAGTATCAAGATTTTTATCTTCAAAATAAATAGAAATACCGTCTCCTTTTGGTAACGAATCAACTAAGTGAACCGAAAATGTTGCCTCTCCCACTGGACACTCAAAGCGCACATACCTTGGGCGTGCATCAACAATTAGATGCAAACCCAAAGTAGTATAAAAATGTACCGATTCTTCAACATTTAATGAAGGAATGGTGATTTGATTTAAATTCATGATGTTTCCTTATTTAATGAGTGTTTTAAGAAAATTAAGAATAGTATACAAATAATGGCTAGTACTGTGATAATTGTCCAAGTAATATCATAACCTAATTTGTCTACCATTTGCATACCAGCATTGTGACCTATAACATGTGAAATTGAAAATGAAACCGTATAAAATGCCATATATTCACCTAATTTACCCCGCTTCCCGCGATGCATAGCAAATGCATTTGAAAAAGGAAACACGATCATTTCACCAATGGTCATAAGTAACATTCCAATAATAAGAACACCAACCCAGTTGGTCATGGTTAATACTATAAAACTACCACCAACAAGAATAGCTCCAAATATCATTAAGCCAACTTTAGTGTATCTTGAATTCTCTAGCCATTGTATTAATGGCATTTCAAGTAGAAAAATAATAAGACCATTCATACCCAAGAGTAAGCCAATTTCTAATTCGGTTAATGAGTGGGCATTTCTATAGTACAACGGCATGGTAGAGAAATACTGTAAAAAGATGATTCCAAATAATGCCATAGCAACAAAAAATAACCAGTAAGGCTTGTCCTTAAAAATACTTTGAGGGTTTTCGTTTATTACATTATCAAGAGTTTTTGCCTTTTTTGGATGTAATACATTTACTAGTAAGAAGGCAGCCAAAATACAGGTAATACCATCAACCCAAAATAACCCAGCATATCCAAATGTGGTAATAATTATTCCTGCGAGGGCTGGTCCAGCAGAAAATCCAAGATTAATAGCTAAACGAATCAATGTAACACTTCTCGTTTTATTTTCAGGTTTGCTATAAGCGCTCATTGCCACAAACATAGCTGGCCTAAATGAATCGGCTACAGCCATGACAACAAAGATTCCTATACAAAACGTTAATAAGGTCGTCATGTACTGGAGCAGGATAAATAAAACACCAGTTGCAAACAGACTTATTGTCATTATACTGTAAAAGCCATATTTATCTGCAAGTTTACCACCTATCCAAGATCCAGCGACCGTACCTAAACCAAATACACTAAGTATCCAGCCGATATTTGAAAAACTAAAACCTAGATCTTCATTTAAGTAAAGTGATAAAAAAGGAATAACCATTGTACCCGCACGATTAATGAGTGTAATTAATGCAAGCCACCATACCTCTTTTGAAAGTCCTTTAAAAGTGTCAAGATAGTTGTTAAATAGAGTTTTCATGATTGATTGTTATAAAAATAAAAAGTCCGACTGCGAAGTCGGACTTTTATACATTGTAATATTTTATATCTATATCATCGCAATATATGAACCGTCCTACTTCTTCCTTGAGAATAGGTATTTAGTTTACAAATATTGACGATGTTGCGCATCATTTTCTTTTTTTGATCGATCAAAGCTATATAAAATTTTCTTAAGTTGTATTTTTGAAACCGAAAAAAAGTTAAAATGAAAAAAGTTTGCCTGTTATTATTATTGTTTATCACTTTGGCCTGTGCCCAAGAAAAAAAGTATGTGCAAGGTGAAACAGCATGGCAACTAAAGATGAATGCTGACTTCAAGGATGCTTCAAAATCACCTTTAACTGAAAAAGATTTAAAAAACTTCTCAGGACTTGATTTTTTTAAGTTCGATTCTACATATGTTGTTACAGCTAGACTTAAGCGAACACCTGATACCGAATTTTTTAAAATGAAGACAACAACCGATAGGTTTTCTGAAGAACGCGTTTATGGTGTGCTTACTTTTAAAATTAATGGCGAAGAATTTCAATTAAATGTGTATCAAAATAAGGAGGCTCCAGCTACAGAGGGATACGAAGACTATCTATTTCTGCCCTTTTTAGATGAAACCAATGGTGAAACAACCTATGGTGGCGGTAGATATATAGATTTAAGAATTCCTGATGGCGATTCTATTGTGATTAATTTTAATCAAGCCTATAATCCTTATTGTGTTTATAATGAACGATACTCTTGCCCAATAGTTCCTCGAGTGAATTATCTTAAAACAAAAATTAATGCTGGGATAAAGGATTTTAAAAAAAACTAAACACTTTTTACCAAGTACATTCCTAAAAATACCACTAGAAAACCAACAATAAAAGATCCAATTGTATACAGTGCAAAATTGGTAAAATCACCTGCTTTTAAAAACATATGGTTTTCGTATGCAAAAGTTGAAAATGTGGTGAAACCACCACAAAATCCAGTCGCTAGCAATAGTGTTTGGCTTTGGGATAAGGTATTGTTTTTTGCTGCAAGACCTAAAATAACTCCAATTAATAAACTACCAATGATATTGGCTGTAAATGTTCCCCAAGGAAATCCTGTAGCACTTGCATTTAAATATTTTGCCAATAAATAACGCAAAGAGCTGCCTATACCTCCGCCAATAAATACTAAAAGTAAATGCTTCATTGATCGCTTATTGGTATATAGATTTCAGTTGTCCAATCTGCTGGATTAGGAAAATTACCAGGATCATTTGTATAAATCTCAAATGGTTTTAATTCAGATTGTAAAATTTTATTGTCATTTAAATATTGCATTGTTTGTTCCCATGCTTTAGACAAGTTTGTATAATTCCCTTTGAGAACAGTCTTTAAAACTTTGGTTTTTGGAATATAGCCACATAAAACACCGCTATCATCTTGGATGTCTATTCTTTCACTAACTGGTATTCCATTGCTCATAATTACTGTTCCATCGTCCATATTCATTTCATGGTATACTGTTAGTGGCATGCCATTCATTGCAATTCCATATTTGCCCATAAACATCCCAATTTTGCCATATTGTTGACCCATGGTTGCACTAATATTTTCATTGGTCGCATTGGTAGTGGTATATAGGTAAAAACCACCTCCATATTCTTTGATGCCTTCAATTGTTACTTCATATTTAGTCATACTATCCGCAATAATACTGTCTAATTTTTCTAATCCACGTTCGTAATCAGGACCTACCATTTTATCCATTCCACCACTTATTGCCGCGAAGAATTTTAATAAAAAAGGCATGTCATTAGATTTCATACCCCATGTAACCTTAGTTCCAGCATCAACTTTTTCAAATTGCCAATACACGTTTGATGGTGGAAAATTATCAAATTGCATTTCTTGTGAAATAGAATCGTACGGACTAACCATCAAATTCTTCATACTACCAACACCATCATCACTTGTCCATGAATAAGCCCCATCAACACCGCTTGTTTGTTCAGGATACGTAATTTGTATTGATGCATCTTTTTCAACCCACGGTGACCAGCTTTCCCAATTCTTAAAGTCGTTAATATTGTTAAACAGTAATTCGGCTGGAGCATTTATAACTCGGGTTCGATTTATATCATATGAATTTGGTTGCACCGCAACATATCCACAAGATCCAATAAAAATGATTAATAGCACAATGATTATTATTTTCGCTGTTTTCATAACGATGTGTTTAATTGTGTTTAAAGTAAAGATAGCAATTTTCTATACGGGTCAATATGTGGCTTTAATTGCCTAATAAGAACTTGATTGCAACCATCAATAAAATAAAGGAAATAAACGCAATTAAA
The DNA here is from genome assembly GCA_964487005.1 of uncultured Flavobacteriaceae bacterium. Classification (GTDB taxonomy): domain Bacteria; phylum Bacteroidota; class Bacteroidia; order Flavobacteriales; family Flavobacteriaceae; genus CAZAPO01. The sequence continues at coordinate 1,920 of CAZAPO010000246.1, read as the reverse complement.
ATCCAAGTACTCCCCTTGAAATATTTTTTATGAAGATTCAAATCTTTGCGATAAGCGTATACGAGAATGGCAGTAAAAGCAATTGCAAATAAGATCCCAAAAGTTATTTGTCCCTGACTAAACATATTTGATTATTTTTACGCAAATTTATACAAAACATAATTGATGAAAGACAAAATTCAGGCGGTAAAAGATTTTCATGAGGCATTTAAAATAGGATATCGAGATACACCTATGGCCAATTTGGGAACCGATAAAAATATGCTTAGATATAAGTTAATGCGCGAGGAAAATGAAGAATACCTTGATGCCGCAAATGATAACGACCTGGTTGAAGTTGCAGATGCCTTGGGAGATATGTTGTACATTCTTTGTGGAACCATAATAGAGCACGGTCTTCAACATAAAATTGAAGAAGTTTTTGAAGAAATACAACGAAGTAATATGAGTAAATTGGGTGAAGACGGACAGCCTATCTATAGGGAAGATGGAAAAGTATTAAAGGGGCCAAATTATTTTAAACCAAAGATTGAAGAGATTTTAAATAGATAAAAAAAAGAGAAGCGTTTTGCTTCTCTTTTTTTGTGTTATACTTTAACTCTCCAGCCGTATTTATCTTCAGCTTTATTGGTTTGAATATCTGTAATACGTTTTTTAAGTCTACTCGCATAAGGAGCATCTAATTCTGGTAGATCAAAATCTTCGTCTTTATATCCAAATCCTGCAATAGGTGATATTACTGCTGCAGTTCCGGCACCAAACATTTCTTTTAGACTTCCATTTCGTGCAGCTTCTACAACCTCAGAAACAGTAAGTTTTCTTACTTCCACTGCTATGCCTTCGTCTTCGGCAATTTGAATAATACTTTTACGTGTTATCCCGTCTAGAATTCTATCACTTACAGGGCTTGTAATCAAGGTGTCATTAATTCTTACAAAAATGTTCATTGCACCTGCTTCCTCAATATACTCATGTGTATTATCGTCTGTCCAGATTACTTGTTGATATCCTTTTTCTTTAGCAAGTTGAGTTGGGTAAAACTGCCCGGCATAATTACCACCAGCTTTAGCATAACCAACTCCGCCATTAGCAGAGCGCGAATATTTTTGCTCAATCAATACTCTCACGGTCCCCGAAAAATAAGATCCAGAAGGTGCACAAGCAATAATAAAGGTATACTCATCTGCAGGTGATGCATGAAAACCTTGTCCCGATGCAAAAATGAAGGGTCTAATGTATAAAGAGCTACCGTCTTTTTTTGGTATCCATTCACTATCAACTTCAAGCAATGTTTTTAAGCCTTCCATAAAATACTCCTCAGGTAATTCAGGGATGGCAAGACGCTTGGCAGAAATATTTAGACGTTTGCAATTGTCTATAGGCCTAAACAGAAAAATATCGTCATTACTGTCTTTGTAGGCCTTCATACCTTCAAATATAGATTGCCCATAATGAAAAATCTTGGCCGATGGGTCAAGGGTCAAGGGTTGATAAGGAACAACTTTTGGAGCAGCCCAAACACCATTTTTATAGGTGCATATTAACATATGATCGGTAAAAACACTACCAAAGCTCAAATTGTCAAAATCTACATCATTGATCTTAGATTGCGCTGTTTGAGTTACGTCAACCTTATACTTGGTTTCTTTTATCATAACAAGGTTATTTTGGGACAAAATTAAACAAATTGCCTGTCATATAAAACTTAATTAAGTACAAAAAATGTATCTTTGTAACCTCTAAAATTGGTAACTATAAACTACATGTTATGACAAAAAATGGTATTCTTTTATTCGTTTTAATGCTTGCTTTTTCTTGTAAAAATGATAATTCTTCTCAGGTAATTCAAGAAACAGAGGATATTGCCTATGCTTCGTTTGGAGATGAGATTAAAGCAGAAGGCGCTTTGAGTGCTGCAGA
>CAZAPO010000245.1:0-6649 GCA_964487005.1 uncultured Flavobacteriaceae bacterium | reverse complement strand
GTTGAACGATATTGTTAAGAATGGAAATTGGTCTGCCTTTGGATACATTGCAGCAGAGGCCGATTTGAGCAGACGGCCATAGTCCTATTCTAACTTGGCGTGTCCAAAGCTAACGGCAAATTCAACACACCAAATATGTACATAGTCATAGGTGGTCAAATTCACATTATCTGGTAATGTATATTGTTGGAATCCAGAAGTATTTTTAAGCACCCCTAAAGTTATAAACTCATCACAGTTACCATCACTTTTGCAAAGGTATACTTCTAGTATGGGTCCTCTATCGGTCATGAAATCGGTAAACGATAAAACCGTTCTTGCCGAATTTACAGAGGCCGTCCCCGAGGTTGGGTGTGCTCCATCTTGAAACAATCCTTGTAAAGGAGGTAAAACTTCTACTTCTTCGCTAGGGTTATCGTCGCTTGAAGAAGCACAAGAAAATGCCAGAAAAAGTAAAAAAATGACGTTGCCTAATTTATGCATTTGTCTGAGGTTTTTAAATGTGGTCGTACAATAATTGGATTGCTAACATTACCCTCTGTAAAAATTAAATAAACTATTATTCAATTTATTTTCTCATATTTGTGTCTATGATTGATTAAGAAAACCTCCGACTGTCGATAATCTTTCGACCCATTATTTGCCGTAACCCTTCTGTTATGGCTATGTTTCAATTTCAAATAATCAATAAAAATGTTATCAAATATTCCCTCAATAAAACAACTATTTAAATATTTCAAGATTGCTATTTCTGGTAAAGAGCAGGAGTTTACATCGGGAAGTATTAGGCGTGCGGTATTTATGCTGTCTATTCCAATGATCTTAGAAATGCTCATGGAATCGATCTTCGCCATTGTAGATATATTTTACGTTTCACAAGTAAGTGTTAATGCTGTTGCTACTATTGGACTTACTGAGTCTGTCATAACTTTAATTTATGCTATTGCTATTGGTTTAAGTATGGCAGCCACTGCTGTGGTAGCTCGAAGAGTAGGAGAAAAAGACCTCGAAGGTGCTTCTCAAGCAACCGTTCAAGTAATTATTCTTGGGGTCGCAGTAGCAGCTGTAATTAGCGTTATTGGAATTATGTATCCTAAAGAAATATTGGCCTTAATGGGAGCTGAACCTGATCTTATTGCCGAAGGGTATGGATACACCCAAGTATTATTAGGTGGAAATGTAACCATCATGCTATTGTTTCTTATAAATGCCGTATTTAGAGGAGCAGGAAATGCGTCAATCGCAATGTGGACACTTGTCCTTTCAAATGGGTTGAATATTATTCTCGATCCTATGTTTATTTTTGGTTTTGGACCAATACCAGAATTTGGTGTTCAAGGGGCAGCAATAGCAACAACTATAGGTAGAGGATCTGCTGTAGTTTTTCAATTGTTTATACTATTCTATGGGTATAGTAAGCTTAAAGTTAGAGTTAGAGACCTGGTTGTTAGAGTAGGAGTAATGATGAATCTTATAAAAGTTTCACTAGGAGGAATTGGGCAGTTTTTAATCGGTACATCTAGCTGGGTTTTCTTAATGCGAATTATGAGTGAATTTGGTAGTGATGTTTTGGCAGGTTATACTATTGCAATTAGAGTTATGCTGTTTACTTTAATGCCATCATGGGGAATGAGTAATGCAGCAGCAACTTTAGTAGGTCAAAATTTAGGTGCGCAGAAACCCGATAGAGCAGAACAATCTGTTTGGGTGACTGGTAAGTACAATGCTTACTTCATGGCCATAGTTTCAGTTATTTATTTGGTATTTGCAAAACAAATTATCTTATTATTTAATCAAGAATCAGAGGTAGTTAAGTTTGGGGCACTTTGCTTGCAGGTAATTGCAGCAGGATATGTGTTCTATGCCTATGGAATGGTAGTCATACAATCGTTTAATGGTGCTGGTGATACTAAAACTCCAACCTGGATTAATTTTATTTGTTTCTGGGTGGTTCAATTACCTTTTGCTTATATCGTTTCTATTAATTTTGATGCAGGACCTAAAGGTGTGTTTTGGGCTATTACCATTGCAGAAGTACTTATTGCAATCATTGGTGTATGGTGGTTTAAAAAAGGAAAATGGAAAGCCGTTAAAGTATAAGTTTCTTAAGACTAATTTTGTAAATTACGCCTAACAAAATTTAAAGTATGGATAAGAAGAATTTAGGAGAGAATACCATCTGTACACATATAGGAGAAATTGAAGATAAGCAGTTTAAAGGAGCTGTTTCTCCTATGTACCTTTCTACTGCCTATGAGTTTATGGATGTTGATGTGAAGCGCTATCCAAGGTACTTTAATACGCCAAATCAAGAGTTTTTATGTAAAAAGATCGCGGCTCTGGAGCACACTGAGGCCGCATTAATCTTTGGATCTGGAATGGCCGTAATAAGTACCACTTTGTTGGCATTTTTAAAAAGTGGAGATCATATAGTGTTGCAAAAAGATATTTATGGAGGTACGCGCAATTTAATTGAAGCACAATTTGACCGTTATAATATTGAGTATACTTTCACAGATGGTTTAGAAGTGGAGAATTTTGAAGCCTGTATTAAAGAGCACACAAAATTAGTATATATTGAAACACCTTCAAATCCCTTACTAAAACTGGTTGATCTAAAAGGAGTAGCTAACCTTTGTCGCAAACATGGGTTAGTCTCGGTAATTGATAATACTTTCGCCACACCAATTATTCAAAAACCTGCAGATTATGGTATTGATATAGTATTGCATAGTGCGACCAAGTATTTTGGAGGGCATAGTGATATCTGTGCTGGAGCTGTGGCAACTACGCAAGAAAACATAGACACTATATGGAAGCTCGCAATTAATTTAGGCGGTAGCCTCAGCGATTTTACCGTTTGGATGCTTGAGCGCAGTATGAAAACATTAGGCATACGTGTAAAGCAACAAAATAAAGTTGCCCGTAAAATTGCCAAGTATTTGTCTAATAATGATCAAATTAAAAACGTATACTACCCTGGCCTAAAATCACATCCAGATTATTTATTGGCCAAAATGCAAATGAAAGGATTTGGAGCGATGCTATCATTTGATCTTAAAGGACATCTTGATGCCAAATTATTTTTAAAGTCATTACAGTTAATTAAACCTTCTATGAGCTTAGCGGGTATAGAAAGTACCATGATTTTACCTTCAGAAACCTCGCACGCTTTGCTAAGCCCAGAAGAAAGAGCAGAACAAGGAATAGGAGACGGTTTAATACGTTTCTCGGTGGGTATAGAGAACACTAAAGATTTAATAGAAGATATAGATCAAGCTTTAATAAAAGCAACAGTCACAAAACTAAAAGAGGAGCTTAATTAAGCTCCTCTTCAAATAATAACCATTAAACATGATCGTCTAAGTGATGGTGTTCATCAATTAATGGACCTCCTTCAATGATATTTTGTGATGCTTGACTCGCAAATTTTTCGAAATTCAAATGGAATGAATGTGCCAATTGAATCGACTTACTAACATATGCACCTTTTTGTAACCAAGTATTCATTGGATCTAGCATCTCTGTTGGAACATTTGGACAATACTTAGGCATAAATAAACCAAAAATAGGATGTTGTTCGTAGTCAACCTCGTCTAACTTTCCTTCTAAAATGGCTGTAATCATAGCTCTTGTATATTTAAGCTTAATACGCGAACCTACACCGTAAGGACCACCAGACCATCCTGTATTAATTAACCACACATTTACGCCTGCGTCTTGCATTTTCTTACTTAACATTTCAGCATAAACAGTAGGGTGTAACGGCATAAATGGCGCTCCAAAACATGCAGAGAATGATGGAACTGGCTCTGTAATTCCAGCCTCAGTTCCAGCGACTTTCGCTGTATAACCCGAGATGAAATGGTAGGCTGCCTGACCAGGTGTTAGTTTAGAAACCGGTGGAAGTACCCCAAAAGCATCACATGTCAAGAAGAAAATATTCTTTGGGTTATCTGCATAAGATGGTGTTTGAATATTATCAATATGATAAATAGGATAACTTACACGCGTGTTTTGTGTAATGGTACTATCTTCATAATCTACTTCACCATTTTCCTTAAATATTACGTTTTCAAGGATGGCTCCAGGTTTAATTGCTCTATAAATATCTGGTTCTTTTTCTTCGGTTAGGTCTATCACTTTTGCATAACATCCACCTTCGAAGTTAAAAATCCTATCTTCTGCAGTCCAACCATGCTCGTCGTCACCAATAAGTTTTCGGTTTGGATCGGCAGAAAGTGTTGTTTTTCCTGTTCCCGATAATCCGAAGAAAATTGCGGTATTACCTTCATCACCTACGTTTGCAGAACAATGCATAGGTAAAACATTTTTGTCTGTTGGAAGTATCATGTTCAATGCTGAGAAAATTCCTTTTTTCATTTCACCGGTATACGCAGAACCACCAACCAATGCTACTTTTCTTGTAAAGTTCAAGATAGAAAAGTTTCCTTGTCTTAAACCAACAGCTTTTGGGTCAGGAGCTGAGTATCCAGGAGCACAAAGCACTAACCATTCTTCTTCAAAATTTTCAAGTTCTTCTTCGGTTAGTCTTAAAAACATACTGTTAATGAACATATTAGACCAAGGATACTCGGTAACTGTACGTACATTCATTTTATATTTAGGATCGGCACATACATAACCATCACGTGCATAAATCTCTTTACCCGAAAGGTAGTTAACTACCTCATCGTAAAGGATGTCAAAATTCTCTGGCGATATAGGCTTATTTATGCTTCCCCACCATACACGATCTTTAGTGTAATCATCTTTCACCAAGAATCTATCTAGTGGCGAACGACCTGTAAATTTACCAGTATTAATGGCTAAGGTACCATTACTTGTTTCTTTTCCCATTCCTTTAGCAATTGTTGCTGCTTGTAATTGTGAAGGACTTAAGTTCCAATGTACATCGGCATTTAAAATACCGTACTTGTCTAAGTTTGCGGTTGTAGGAGTGATTGTTGAAGTTTTCATAAAATCTATGTTTATTTCGGTTATTATTCAGTTAAAATGGCCAAAACATTGGCACTAGTAATAAGGTTAATAGTAAGAACAGCAACATTAGTGGTGCACCTACTTTGAAATAGTCAGTAAACTTGTATCCGCCGGCAATTAATACCATGGCGTTGGTTGTTGTTCCTACAGGTGTTAGAAATGCAGTTGAGGCACTCACAGCAACAACAATCATAAAGGGTTCAGGTGAAATACTTAAACTTTGAGCGGCTAATAATATGATTGGTGCCATTAAGACAGCGGTTGCTGAGTTATTGATTACTTGACTAAATGCACTCGTTAGTAAGAAAACCACCGCTAGTAAAACCACTGGGTTGGCATTACCAAGTGTACTTACAAGTCCGTTAGCGACTATTTGGGCAACTCCGGTTTTTTGTAGGGCCAATCCCATTGGTATCATTGCCGCAATCATGACTACACTTATCCAACTTATGCCTTTGTAAGCCTTTGCTATTGGTATACATCTGGTAATTAGAACAATTCCGGCTGCAATTAGGGCCGCCATGGCTCCTGGAACTAACTTTAGAACTAACAGGCCTATCATTAAAATTAATGCACCTAAGGAGATAAAAGACTTATATGTAAGCTCAACAACATCTTTTGCCAAGCCCTCTGGACTGCCACAAATAACTACATTTTCGTGTTGTTCTTTTAAGAGTTCTATATCTTCCCAAATGCCTCTAATTACGAATGCATCACCAGCTTTTACGGTAATAATTTTATCGGTAATTGGGTTGCTATTTCTTGAAGCCGCTAAGAGCTGTATTCCATATCGTTTAAAATATTTACCGAGGCGTATTTTACGACCAACTAAATAGGAGTTAGGTGTCACTAGTATTTCGCTCATACCAACTTCCTGGTTGATAAGGTTGTGCTTTAGCTCATCTTTAATTGGCTCCAGGGGTAATAAACCTAATCGAAACTTGATCATTAGCTTGTTTATGGCCTCGGTATCTCCTTTGACCGTTATAATATCGTGATAACGCATTTCGGTATCGGGTTCTGGAAATTCAATAAATGGTTGCGTTCCTTTTAATCGATTAGGGTGGCGTCTTTTTAGACGAATGATGTCTATATTAAATTCTTCCTCAAAGTTCCACTTAGAAATTGTAGTATTAATTAATGGAGACAATGAACGTATTCTTAATCTATAATAGTTGTCATTAATTTTGAAACCTTCTATCCAACTGTGTAGTGTAGAATCAATATTCACAGGTTTATTATTGGTTTTGTTCTTTGGTAGCAATTTGTAGCCAATAAATTTGAAGTATATAATGGTCAATAAAAGGAGTGGTATTCCTATTAATGCAAATTCAAAGAAAGAAAATCCGTCAAGTCCACTTTCAACCAATGCATTGCTTGCAATAATATTTGGAGGTGTACCTGTAAGTGTTAATAATCCTCCTGTATTAGACCCAAAAGCCACTGGCATTAGTACTTTAGATGGCATGGTTCCTATATTCCATGCTGAAGAAATGGTTACAGGTAATAAGGTAGCAACGGTTCCTGTGTTACTTACAAAACCTGACATTAATCCAGATCCTAATGTCACGATTACTAATAGTTTAGGAACACTTTTTCCGGCCCATTTAATAAATTTTTGACCAATCAAGGCGGTCCAACCAGTTTT
>CAZAPO010000244.1:0-7499 GCA_964487005.1 uncultured Flavobacteriaceae bacterium | reverse complement strand
CCATGTTCTGGAGTTGAGGCCAAAATATTTTGTCCAGAACCTGTTGATCCATTTCCATCAACGCTTCCACCTACCATCCAATCGTCTGTAATTCCATTGGCTGCCGAAAAAATAGTGGCTCCTGAGACGTAACGATTATATCTAGTCATCTCTTCATGCCACTTATGCATTTCATTTTCTCGCCCCGATACAAACGAAGGATTTCCACCATAAGGATGTGGTATTGCATTTCCGGAAGTATGATTCATAATACAAGATTTGAAATTTCTGGCTAAAACAAAATCCCGCAATATTTGAGATTCAGGTTCCGAAAATGCGGAAGGACCTCTATAAGTATCGTGCGACGGTGTATTTGAGGATCCTGTACCCGCTGATCCCCAGAAGTAATCAAAATTTCTATTTAGATCAACTCCTCTATCTGTAGATGTATTGCCTGTTCCTCCCGTATTTGGTCTAAGATTTTTTCGCTGCATTGAACCTCCTGTGGGAGATACGTGTTCGTTCCAGCGCAGTCCATCTGGGTTAACCATTGGAATAAAGTAAAGCTCATTATTATCTACCAGATTTTGAACAACAGGATTGGTAGCATAGTTTTCAAGTAGGTACCACATAAAAAAGATGTTACTCATAAGTGATCCTACTTCTCGTGAATGAATCATTGAGGTAAACAATATTTGTGGTCTCGTTCCTTCAGGTGTCGAACTTTCATTTCCTGTGATTCTAACATAGTATACCGTATTAGGATCCCAACGTGTAGTCCCTTGTCCGCTATATGTTAAACCATTATTTGTAATCGAACTCGCTGGATTTCCCCAGGTAGTTTGATTGGTAGGTGAGGCGTCTTGCTTTTGTGAAATTAAGTTAGGGTAGAGCGAATACATATCGTCTAGTTCTGTTAGGGTCTCACTTACTGTTAAACATCCTCCCATACTTCCTAAATTAAAATTTACAGGAGTTGCCCAATCAATTTCATTTTGACCCGTATACTCCAAGAAATTGTCAAGGTTGACCCCAGAAATTGATGATCGCTGCAATTGCTCATTTTTAGAGGCAATTGTTTTGGCGATCTCCTTTCGAATATCAGAAAGTGCTTTAGGTAGGGTAGTAGCTGAACGTTCTTTATAGAAATTCGACATGTCATCGATTTCAATTGTATATGCTATATTGTTTTGATCTAATATGTGTAGTTCTTTCTCTGAAAGCTCCAAAGTGAGATTACCATGCTCATGGTTTGCGCCACATTGTAATTCAATACCATTTGTGAGCAATTGGAAATGGGTGTAAGATGTGAGGTTATTAATTTTAACTCTTTTATAAATATTCTGGGCATAGCCTTGATGGCCAAGAAGAATTATAAATATGCAAAGGCAGGTAATTTTTTTCATGTACGGTTAAGATTATAGGTCGATAGCAATTTTAATTTAGTTTAAAAAGCTCCATTGTTTACCAATGGAGCTTTTTGTTTAGTGAAACTAACTAACAAATTTCAGATTCAGAGCGATTTTATTCCACAATTACTTTTTTCGTTATTGTCCCATTTTCACTATTAAGTTTTAAGATATAAGCACCCGTTCCTAGGTTACTTATCTTTAGTTCTATAAGGTTATCTTGAGAGCCTAGATTATTTACGTAAACAGATTGCCCAAGAATATTAATCATTTCAATTTTGTCCAACAGTTTATTGGTTGGATTGTTTATTACGATGCTCTTTATAGAGTTTGCGTAGTGCATATCCAGGTTTGTAAGCGTTACTTCTGGATCGCTTAAAGACATGCTTCCGAAGGTAATTTCGAAACGTTCTGTAAATTCACCAACTGGTAAGAATATTTCATAATTACTATCTCTTAAGTTGTGATAAACACCAAGGTCTTTATCATGTAGATATACGATCTTCCCTTCCTCGATATTAATCATATTGTCGATTCTTATTACAGCCGTACCTTCTTGTTCAACTCGAATTCCAAGTGGTAACACTTGATCGTCATCAATATTATCAACACCCTGTATAACATAAGGGTTATCTGCAATTCTCCAATACAGATCTTCGTTATTGTTTTCAATTAATGGTGCGTCATAAGCAGTATCAAAGTCTTGCGTTGCATTATTGTCTACACCTACCATTAGTTGTCTATGATATCCGTTTGGTGATTCGTACATGATCCATATTTTCTTTCTCTTGTCATTAAGTCGTTTTCTATCATCACCTTTTTCATTATCACCAGCAGCTCTCATGAACTGTGATGAAGCTCCTCCCTCAACCTGGAATGCACGTTGGCTATTTTTAAAGGTTACCGTACCTCCTGCATCGGCCGTTACAAAGAAACCTTGTCCTACTGGTACATATTGTCCAGGTGTTTTCGTTCCTGTTTGCCCCGAATTATTAATTCTGGTATCGTTAGAGATGGCTACCGTAGCTCCTAATAAATTGTAGGTTGCATAACCACCTTCATAATCTTCTAAATAATGACTCGCGTTAGCAAAGTGATCCCAGAAATAAAGTGTACCATCAATAATATCGCTGGCTGCTCTACCACCGCTACCTACACTAATATTATCTAAAATAAACTCATCTGCATCTATAGACGAAGCATATGGGTTACCAATGAGGTAATCATTTCCTGCTGAAAGTGTTAATGTAACATCGCCATTATGTGGTTTTCCATCAAAGACATAGTTTTGCTCGGTTGTAATTATTCCACCAGTGTCGGTTGTACCTTTCATGGTAAATCCTTCACCTGCTTGAATTGATCCTGTACTTCTTACGTGTTGCCAAGAAGCGTAATCGTCACTAGTTTGATTGGCATATTTCCAAACCCAGTAATCTGCAATTCCTACGGGGCTTCCATCAGTACCATCATAACCAGAACTTAACCAAGAAATGGCTTGTGGTGTAGATGATGTTGTACCATCATTCATTACATCAGGTAAGGTATAACTATTGTTATTTGTAGTTGTGTTACTTACACCTACTGGAGCCGACCAATAATTATACGTATAGAAATCGGCAGTACCTTGTTGATCTTTTTCTAATGTTCCAGAACTCGTAACATCCAAGTCACTATCAGTCCCTTGAATAAGTTGTGATTGTCCTTCTAGGTCTATTTTTCCGTCAAGTTTTAAATAGTGAGATACAGTTATCCCATATCCAGTATCAGTTTCATTACTTCCTTGCACTTCTAACTCTCCACTATTTATAATTAAGCCTAGAACGGTTCTATTCTCGTTGTTGGCAGCGGGAATTAAAGCCGTGTCAGCATTGTCTAATGTAACGTTATGACTAATCTCCACAATGTTATAGTCTATAGTTTCATCACCATCGAGATATGAATCAACTCCAGGTAAGTACTGTACATCACCGTTTACCCAGGTTGTTGCATCATCCCAATCTCCATTTTGAGTTGTTTGATATGGTAATGGAGCTGTTTGCTCATCCAATCTATCATAGTTCACCATAGAAGCATCATTACCACTATTTGATTCATCCTTTACACTACCAAAAACAAAACGACTCATTGGATAATAGGCAATTAAATTATTCCAAGGAATGGTTTCAATTTCGTTTCTCGTTATTGCCGTTGGAAGTGTTTTACCATCTGCGAAGGTGGCATTTTCTTCAATTTCCTGATTCATTACATACTGAATCTGTTCTGTAGTAAGCGCCACATCCCAAACACGTACTTCATCAACATTTCCATTAAGCCTTTGTTGTCTTTTAATGTGATGGGCCGCACCTATCATAAAATGAGAATCATTATCAAATTCTATAGGGCTATTAGTATCATCGGTATCGGTAAGAATACCATCTATATATAATCGTGTTGTACCGTTGACGCCCTCATTAACGTCATAAGTTGCGGCTATATGATGCCATTCATTTTCTGGAATATTGGCAGTTGTTTCCATGATGTTGTTAGAGGTATCATCTGGATCACGCCATACCATTCTTAAATTACCAAACTCGTTAACTCTAAGTGCATAACCTATGGTATAAACACCTGTTATAATATTGTTTAGATCTGATATATCTTCATTAAAATAATTTCTTTTAGAAACTACATCAAATTTCCCCACACCAGGTTCTCTTTTTAACCAGGCACTAATCGTGTAGCTCATGTTTGCCAAGTCATTTACATCTCCTGCCGTAATATAACTGTCTGATCTGTTAAAACCAGCAGATCTTGAGACAGCAGCTGTTATTTCTGATGATCCAAATGAGATATATTTAGTGGTTTCAAAATAAAAATCAACTTCTAAATCACTACCCACTATATCCATCGTAGCTGAGGTCACGTTCGTAGAAAAGGTAGCGTCATCTGAAATTATCATGATGTATTCATCTACATCACCAGGGTTGGTGGCAGAGACCATCGATTTTGGTATTGAAAGTTTAATGGTTGGTACAGAATCTGTAACAACTATTTTCCATATTCTATCAATGCGTTTCGCAGTCGCACTCGTGGTTGTCGTTGTTCCAAGACCAAAATCTTTAGTAATATCGTTACCACTATTATGTGTTAGGGCACCATTATCATTACCCCACATCATAAAGGTTTTATCTGCAAAGAATTCTGTGGTATTCCCTTGATTTGTTGTTTCAATTCCTTTAATACCTATGGTGATATCGTCGGTTGTATTTATCGTTTTTGATTGCTTTTGATCTAATTCAGTAACGTCATCTCGTCCAATTCCCGTTACGTTATAGTTATATCCAACATTTGCTGATTGATCCCAAATTACGCGGTCATCGGTGTCTACATAATCTTGCGATGTACCATTAACACCAATAGTAATTCCATATTTTATACCTAAGTAGGATTCTATACGATATCTTTCAGTTACAGGCACTTTATAATTATATACAATCATTTCGGCAATATCACCGTTCCATCTTGTAGATGAGGTTGAAGGATTGGCTCCAATACCTGCGGTAAAATCACCTGAAAGCGTATTAGCATTTGGAGTTGTACCAACGGTTTGAACACCATTAATAAATATTCTATTGGCGCCTCCCGTAGTTTGTTGTCTATAGTTTACAAGAAATGGAGCACCAGCAGTAAAGGTGGCACTTGTTGTTCCTGTAGTTGATGAGGCACTGTCAGTATAACTACCTTGCATGGTCGTTGCAGCTGTTTGCTCTATATCTATTGATCCATTTGCTCCATTGTCTAAATTTAATAACGATTTAGTTGAACTATAAGTACCTTCGGCAACTGCAAATATAGTTACATCAGCACCAGTAGCTACTCCACTGGCAGTCATTTCATGATTTGTCCCATCAAAGGTAATTGCAGGGTTAAAGTTGATTACAGCCTCATTATACGTTGGCTGATTGGCACCCGTACTTTGGCTTGCATCATTTATTTGTATCGTATTGTCTAACCAGTTAAGCACAGAGTCACCATCTTCAGCAGGATCTGCAGCAGCTTCTTCAACACCACTATCTGCTTTCAGCCATAGTTCTAAACTAGTGGTTACACCACCTGGTCCTTCTGTTTGAGTTGGTACAGTAGCGAAATCTATAATTTGCAATTCATTTCCAACAGTTGCCGTACCACCGCCAACTCTGGCAGACCAGTATTCGGCTTGGGTTAGTGAGTTTATCTTAAAGTTCCTCCATCCTCTACCGTAACCCGCACCTGTTCCACTAATATAACTTGAACCAACAATCATTGATTGACTTAGATCTGTAAGACCAGCCGAAGTTATATCTACTGTTGCGTTGGCAACCGATGTATCTGAAAATCTTGTAACGGCCATATCGTCGTTACTTAACACATGTACAAAATGTCTGTTTGTACCATCTGAATCATGAGCTGTATGGAACGTCCAGTCCACGCTTTGGTCATTGGCACCAGGTTGCGTCATCGGATAAAGATCTCCATGTGCATCGTTGGTTCCGGCAGTAGCAGTATCTCCTCTAAAGTGACTGAAAATTATTGAGTTGCCCCAAGCACTTACGTCGGTAGCTGTTCCAGTTCCATCAGATCCGTCATATAATGTAATTGTACCCGTATCAGCACTAACAGCTCCAGAATCACCATGTAATACGGTCCAGTTAGATCCGGTAAATTCTACTAGGGTTACATATACTCTTACGTTAGGTGTATTAGTTCCACCTTTTTCAACTCTTAAATTTGTACTACTGGTTAAATAAGCAACAGCTGTTGCAGAATCTGCGTCATCTGTAGTCGCATCGTTCATAATTCCAGTAATGAAGGGAATACAGTTATCTTTATTTGTTATCCCAGAAATGGTTTGATCATACGTATAGGTTCCTCCATTTAAGTCGATAGCATATCTTCCTCGAACTATAAATTCGTTAGCACCGCCTGGAGCACCAATATATTCCCATATTGTGGTATTGAAGGTTGCATTTTCATTAGCAGAGCCACTTTCTCGGTAATAGGTGAGGGTGCCTGTACCAGTTAATACTCGCGCACCAGCCATATCATCACCTTCTCTAACCGCTGTGCTACTTCCACCATGGGTTTTTCTATTGCTATTTGATAGAGCGAATGCATTGTTTAGTGAGGACACTGCTGTAAAACTTGTATTGGTTCCACCAGTATTGCCAACATCATCTTGTACTTCCTGAATCTTAAAATCTTGTGCTGATGCAATAGTACTTACGCATAGCAATGTAAGCACGAACATAAGCCTTGAAAACGAGTAAATCTTCTTCATTTGTGGTTAAGTTTTTTAGTTTGGGACTAATTACTACACGCAAACATATTATACAGTTCCATGAAATGCAAAAAAATTCGATGAAATACATATTATATGTAAGAAAATGCTTTATATGAAATGAAACTTTTCGATGAAATGCGTAGAAAACTTATTGTTAACAAGTAGTTTTAAAGCTACTAATAATTGTTCTAAAGAAATACCATTTAACAGAAATGTATTGTTTGGATAATAGAAAATTAATGTTTTTAGTTGGATTTGTTTACAATCGTCCTGAAAATATTTCTTTTTTCCAGGTTGTTAACAAAAACCAAAAGTACAAGGCTATTTTTTGCGTAACTTGTTAGTAGAATTGACATTTAAATCCCTAACAAATGAAAACCAAAATTACTCTTTTGTGGGTACTCATGCTTTTGAGTGGCTCACTTTACTCGCAGTCCCCAAATGTTATCGTCATCATAGCCGATGATATGGGCTGGAATCAGGTAAGTACACCGCTTACCACTTTAAACAACCCAAGTGATTTTTACGAAACCCCAACCTTGGCTACCTTGGCCAGTGAAGGGATTGCCTTTCCACACGCTTACGTGAATGGAGCTAACTGCGCTCCTACAAGGGCGGCAATACTCAGTGGACAGTATGCATCACGCCCACACAACAATATTTTTAATGTATATGACTTGAACCGAGGAAACACAAGTTCTAATTCTACATTAATTGGCCCAGATATGGGGTTAGCATCAAATAACAATATTGATGAAATACCTGCATCTGCTATTACTATAGCTGAAACTATGAAAACAGCTGGGTATAGC
>CAZAPO010000243.1:0-17042 GCA_964487005.1 uncultured Flavobacteriaceae bacterium | reverse complement strand
GGGATCATATTCGTACAGGGATATTTCATTAATAAATCATTTGAGAATGAAGAAGAACGGTTTTCTTTAAGTGTTAGAAGAGCATTGGCGTATACGTCTGAGCGAGTTTCAGAGATTGAGTTCAACAAGTACGTAAATGAGCTTAATAAAATTTTAGCTCAAGGCAATGCCCCAGACACCACGGCTTTAAGAAATATAAGTGTTTATAAAGAAAATGATGAAGTAGGAGAGCTCATAGTTTATAATACTGGAATTTTATCAGAAAATTTTAAGGTTCCATCGATCTTTGACATAAGTTTAGATAGTTTAAGTTTTAACAGATACATTGGTAGAACTAGTACTCAGGTTTTTAGAAGTTTAGATGGAAATAACGATTTTACTATTTCACCTGAAGAATCGTTAGAAAAGGTAATCGCTTTAGATAAGTTAACCAAGGAAGCTTTTGAAGTAACCATACGTGAGGAAGCAAAAAGGACTCTCATTCACAGGAGGGTTTCTGCAGAATTAATTCAAAAACTACTTTATAAGAGGTTAATAGAGGAAAATATTGATCTCAATTTTGAATTTGCTATTTATCACAACGATTTGGCTACAAAAGTACAATCAAATGCTTTTGAAATTGAAGAATCACCTACTACTGGAGTGCCAATGTTCTTAGATAATGATGGAGAAAGTGAGTATACATTATATGTTAACTTCCCAGGAAGGAGCCAGTTTATATTCTCATCAATTTTGGGAATGACATTTCTTTCTGCGGTGTTTACTATAATTATAATTATTGCTTTTTCTAGTGCGTTATATCAATTAATTAAACAACGAAGAATATCTCAGATTAAGACTGACTTTATTAATAACATGACGCATGAGTTTAAAACACCAATAGCTACAATTAATTTGGCGTTGGATGCAATTAAAAATCCAAAAATTATTGCAGATGAAGACAAGGTAAAGCGCTATTTGGGAATGATTAAGGATGAGAATAAACGGATGCATGCTCAGGTAGAAAATGTATTAAGAATATCTAAACTTGAAAGAAATGAGCTAAACATTAGTAAGGAAAGGGTGCGCTTACATGACTTAATTACAGATGCTGTTACACATATTGAGTTAATAGTTGAGAATAGAAACGGTTATGTCAAGGCTCACTTGGAAGCTCAAAATGCTGAGGTTTTAGCAAATGAAACCCATTTTACTAATGTAATAGTGAATATGTTAGACAATGCTGTAAAGTATTCTAACGATGAACCAAAAATTGATATTTATACTGAAAATGTTGGAAACAACGTTCTTATAAAGATAAAAGACCAAGGTAACGGAATGTCAAAAGCCGTTCAAAAAAGGGTGTTCGAAAAGTTTTACAGGGAACACACCGGTGATGTACACAATGTCAAAGGCCATGGATTAGGTCTTGCTTATGTAAAACGAATTGTAGAAGACCATCAAGGTCATGTTAGTGTTGAAAGTGAAAAAGGAAAAGGAAGCACATTTATTATAAAATTACCATTAATATCTTAATATAGTTATGGAAGAACAAAACAAGAAAATACTATTAGTCGAAGACGATCCAAACTTTGGAACCGTTTTGAAAGACTATTTAACCATGAACGATTATGATGTTGTTCATGCAAAAAATGGTATGGAAGGCTTTGAAAAATTTAAGAAAGACGACTACGATCTATGTATTTTGGATGTAATGATGCCTTATAAAGACGGATTTACATTGGCTAAAGAAATTAGAGAGAAGAATACAGATGTCCCTATTATTTTCTTGACTGCTAAAGCGATGAAAGAAGATGTTTTAAAAGGATATAAGGTAGGCGCTGATGACTATTTAAATAAACCCTTTGATAGTGAAGTATTACTAATGAAAATCAAAGCTATTATGCAACGAAAAGCTACAGATAGTGTTGCCGATAGTAAACAGTTTGAATTTGAAATTGGCGAATTCCATTTAAATTCTAAACTTAGGTTTTTAAGATATAAAGGAGGAGAGCCAACAAAACTTTCTCCAAAAGAAAATGAATTGTTAAGATTGTTAGCTCTACATGAGAACGATCTTATGCCTCGCGAACTTGCTCTAACTAAAATTTGGAGAGACGACAATTACTTTACTTCAAGAAGTATGGACGTTTATATTGCCAAATTAAGAAAGTATTTAAAAGTTGACGAAAACGTAGAAATTTTAAATATACATGGTGAAGGATTTAGGTTAGTAGTAAACCAAAAAGCTTAACCAACTTTATTTTAAGTTGTTAATTCCAAACCACGCTTTTAGCGTGGTTTTTTTGTTCAGTACTTTTCAAAATCGTCAATAGCGAAAGCACTATTGTAGGAATCTTTGTTTATGGTGTTTCCCTCACTGGAGTCGTAATCAAACAAAAACTGCCAATCTCCATTATTAATTAGTACCACATGAAATTTCCCGTAAAATGAACGTTCGTTATCACTATTGGGGTTTATCGTTAGTCTGTAAATACCCCTTTCTGAAGCATTTTTATCATCACAAAAACGTTCAAGAAATCTAAAAGAGATAGTTTGCGCAGATCCTGGTTTTTGCCACCTATTAGCATAGCCTTCTATGTATGCTTTTTTGTTTTTTAATGATTTAGAACTACCACTGGCTCTCACAAAATTATTAGCATGAAGACTGCCAAATAACTTGTGGTCATAGGTCTCAAATGATTTTGTGAAGTTGTCCCAAATTTGTGCATTGATATCCTTCATACATTTGTTCTCTTGTGCCGTAATACTAAAGCAAGCAAAAGATAATACAAATAAATAACCTACTTTCATAGCCGTATATTTTTATTGATTTCATTGATAATATACTTAAAATCAGCAAGGTAATCAAACCAAATAATGTGTTCGTTTTTTTTAAACCATGTTAATTGCCGCTTAGCAAATCTTCTGGTATTTTTCTTTATTTCAGAAACGGCAAAATCGAGTGTCCAATCGCCATCTAGATACTTAAATATCTCTTTATACCCAACAGTATTCAATGCGTTTAAATTTCTGTAATCGATAAGTGCCGTTACTTCGCCAATTAATCCCGAAGCAACCATTATATCAACGCGCTTGTTTATTCTACTATAAATTGTTTCTCTGTCTGCAGTAAGTCCAACAAAAATTGGTGTAAAAATACGTTTTGAAGAATTTTTATTTAAAAATGAGGAATACGGCTTCCTAGTACCAATGCATATTTCTAAGGCTCGTATTACACGATGCGGATTTTGGATGTCAATCGCATCAAAACTCTTCTTGTCTAATTGCTTTAATTGGTTTTGCAGACTTTCAATGCCTTCATTAACTAGCCTTGCGTTGAGAGTCTCGCGTATCTTAGGATCAACATCAGGAAAATCATCAAGTCCATTTATTACGGCATCAACATACAAACCTGAACCCCCTACCATTACAATAATGTCGTGCTGTTTAAATAATTTATTTAAACAGTTTATAGCCTCTTTTTCAAACTGTCCAACGCTGTAATTATCTTTAATTGACTTGTGATGAATGAAATGATGTTTGGCTTGATTTAACTCGTCAGACGTTGGCGCGGCTGTACCAATGTGCATTTCTTTAAAAAACTGTCGGGAATCGGCAGAAACAATCTCTGTATTAAAATAATCTGCTAATTTAATACTAAGTGATGTTTTACCAATGGCCGTTGGGCCAACAACGGTTATTAGGTATTTACTCATTTAATAAATTACCACAGTTATAGCAATATTCGGCATTGTCTTTATGAGACTCTGCCATACAGGTTGGACATGATTGGGTATTGGTTTGTACTTTATGCTTTTTTACTCGAGACATTTCACCAGCTACAATTCCTGTTGGTACCGCAATAATAGCATAACCCATTAACATGATAAAAGATGCAATAAATTGGCCCAAAGCAGTTGCTGGGGCTATATCACCATAACCCACTGTTGTTAACGTTACAATTGCCCAATAAACACTTCGAGGAATACTAGTAAAACCACTGTCCTGACTGCTTTCAACTAGATACATTATAGTACCAAGTATAATACACAGTATAAAAACAAATAACATAAATATGAGGATCTTCGCCCTACTTAATTTAAGTGCTCGTGTAAGATTAGTTGATTCACCTATATATCGCGCAAGTTTTAATATTCTAAATACTCTTAATAACCTTAAAGCTCTAAGTGCCACAAGTGATTGTGAACCTGCCAATAGTAAGGAAACATATTTTGGTATGGTAGCCAGTAAATCTATAATACCATAAAAACTAAAAATATATTTAAAAGGTTTTCTTACGGTAATAATACGCGCGATATATTCTATACTAAATAAAATAGTGATCACCCATTCGGCTACGTTAAGAAAATCATGATATTTTCTATCAATTTCTTGTACACTTTCAAGCATCACAAAAACAATACTTGCAATAATTACAACAAATAAGGCAATATTAAATACGCGTCCAGCAGGGGTGTCTGCTTCATAAAGTATTTCATGGAGTTTGAAACGCCATTTACTATATGATTTATTCTTACTCAAAAAATTACTTTTTATAAATGTAATAAAACTTTAACTATTTCCTTTTTAATGAAATTAAAGTTTTGGATACTAAAATTGTTATTAAATTGAAATCTTGTTTAGACCTAAGTCAGGTTAATTATTTTTAAATGCTTTCGTCTTTTTCTTAAATAGGTTTGTATGATATGCTGTGAATCTCTATTATGCTGCATTGGGGTAATGATAGACTGCAAGATATCGAGGTTATTAATTTGATAGTTCAAATTATAAAAACCGAAACCTTTAAATTCTCCTTTTTCAATTAATATGGCTGATCTTTCATCTACGGCTCTTCCCTTGTCAACAATAACCATATGTTGATTTTCAAAGGTATAATGATCAATAACTTTTTGAATTCTGGCATTGTAATCAAAGATGGGCTCGTCTTCTATACAAGCGCCAAAACATTGCTTAATGGTATAATTAAAACAATTACCGCTGGTATGGTGCAAACCGGTTAATTTTTGACATAAATTGTGTTCGTCTGCAAGTTTCGCTATAAACTGCTTGGCACTTCTTCCATTAGTAAAAGTGGTTATGGCATTAAGTTTACCGTTAATCTGACCTATTTTTAAATTTATATAACCATTAGAATCTGTGAAACTATAGAGTCCATGTGAAAATTTAGAACGCTTTAAGGCACGATTAAAAAAGGGTTTAATTTGCTTTATTTCTTCACTCTCCTTTAGTAATGCTACAAGTTCACTTCCAGTTTCTTCATAAGTTACGGCAGCAACTTTTAGTTGCATTCTTCGTTGTTTCGGATTCGTACTCGTGAAATGTTGATTTACCCTCCTTCTTATATTCTTACTTTTACCAATATATACCACTTCACCATTAGAATCATGCATATAATAAACTCCAGTAATTGAAGGTAGTGAATCAATAATGTCTAAAAGCCTGGGTTCCATTTGATACTTTGGCTCTAACCGTATTGACTCCTTAATTATTTCTTTATTTAAATCTTTGGCTAGCAACATCTTAAAAAGGGTAACTGTAGCTTGTGCATCACCTGCAGCCCTATGACGATCACTCACTGGGATGCCCAATGATCTTGTTAATTTTCCGAGACTATAAGAATCTTTTCCTGGTATTAAGTTTTTTGCTAGCTCGACGGTACACAAAGTTTCCTTGCTATAGTCAAATCCCAGTCTTTTAAACTCTGTACGTAAAATTCTGTAATCAAATTGTGCATTATGAGCTACAATTATACAGTCATTAGTTATTTCAATAATTCGTTTAGCAACTTCAAAAAACTTGGGAGCATTTCGTAACATATTATTATTGATGCCCGTAAGATTGACAACAAAAGGTTGAATTTCCCTTTCGGGATTTATTAATGAAATAAATTGATCTGTTACTTTATGACCATCATACTTATATATAGCAATTTCGGTAATGCCTTCTTCATTATACTTACCTCCAGTTGTCTCTATGTCAATAATTGCGTAAATCGTGCTATTGTTTATGTGATTTTCGAACAATTCCAATACAATAATGAATACTCTTAATTGTTCGAGCTGTTACTTTTTTATGTTATATAATTTCTTGCTCCAAAAATACTGCTTCCCACCCTAACCATGGTACTACCGCAAGCAATTGCCAATTTGTAATCACCACTCATACCCATAGATATTACGTCTAACATACAGTTTGAAGCTTCAATGGTTTTTAGTTTTTCAAAGGTTTGTTTTAAATGGCTAAACTCATTTTTTAGTTGGGTTTGATCGGTTGTAAATGTAGCCATTCCCATGAGTCCCACAATTTTAATATTTGTTAGTTGCTTGAATTCTTCCGATCTTAAAATGACCTCGGCTTCTTCTGCATCCATACCAAATTTTGAGGCTTCTGTAGCTATTTTAATTTGAAACAAACACTCAATGATGCGATCATGCTTATACGCTTGTTTATTTATTTCTTGAAGCAATTTTAAGTTATCAACGCCATGAATTAAACTCACAAATGAGGCCATGTATTTAACCTTGTTACGCTGTACATGACCAATCATATGCCATTCAACATCGTTTGGCATCTGCGGTTGTTTATCAACCATTTCCTGAACCTTATTTTCACCAAAAATTCGTTGACCAGCATTATAAGCTTCCATCAAATCGTTAATTGGCTTTGTTTTAGAAACAGCTACAAGTGTAACATGATCTGGTAATTGAGCATTAATATGGTCTAGATTGTTAGCTATACTCATAGTAACTACTAAGCAAATTGCTTAGCTACTTTATCGGCTTTCCTACTTTCAGAATAATCATAAAAACCTTCACCAGATTTCACACCAAGTTTACCAGCCCTCACCATATTAACCAAGAGTGGGCACGGTGCATATTTTGGATTCTTAAATCCTTCATACATCACATTTAAAATTGATAGGCATACGTCCAAGCCAATAAAATCTGCCAGTTGCAATGGCCCCATTGGATGTGCCATACCCAATTTCATTACCGTATCAATTTCAGTAACCCCAGCAACACCATTGTACAAGGTTTCAATTGATTCGTTTAGCATTGGCATTAAAATTCGATTGGCAACAAAACCAGGATAATCATTCACTTCTACAGGTATTTTGCCTAAGGTTTTAGACATTTCCATGATGATATTGGTAATTTCATCACTCGTATTATAACCTCTAATAATTTCAACAAGTTTCATTATTGGCACTGGATTCATAAAGTGCATTCCTATAACCATTTCTGGTCTTGAAGTTACCGACGCAATTTGTGTAATAGATATTGATGAAGTGTTGGTTGCTAATATGGTATCATCTGGACAATCTTTATCTAATTGCTTAAAGATTTTTAGTTTTAAATCTACATTTTCTGTTGCTGCTTCTACAACCAGTCCTGCATATTCAACGCCTTCCGTAATACTCGTAAATGTTGTAATGTTACCAAGTGTTTCTTCTTTTTCGGCTTCAGATATTTTTTCTTTCGCAACCATTCTGTCCAGGTTCTTAGAAATTGTATCTAGTCCTTTTTTTAATGCCGTTTCGCTAATATCAATTAATTGTACTTTAAATCCACTTTGAGCAAAAGTATGAGCAATCCCATTGCCCATTGTTCCAGCTCCAATTACTGCAACATTTTTCATCAATCTTCTATTTTAATTAAAACAATTTATAATTTGGGTAGCTACGCGCAAGGCGTCTGTACCATCTTTAAGAGTTACTATTGGGGTTGAATTGGTATTTATAGCATCTGCAAATGTTTCCAACTCATCTAAAATCGCATTATTATTAGTTATTTCAGGATTGTCAAAATAAATCTGCTTTTTAATACCTTCGGCATTTTGTAAGATCATATCAAAATCTCCAGGAGTTTCAGGAGCATCTTTCATTTTCACCACCTCACATTTCTTTTCAAGAAAATCTACAGAGATGTAGGCGTCTTTTTGAAAGAAACGCGTTTTACGCATATTTTTTAGAGATATTCTACTTGCCGTTAAATTGGCAACACATCCATTTTCAAATTCAAGACGTGCGTTGGCAATATCTGGAGTTTCACTAATTACAGAAACTCCACTTGCAGACACATTTTTTAATGGCGATTTTACCACACTTAGTATAATATCAATGTCATGAATCATAAGATCTAATACCACAGGAACGTCAGTCCCTCTTGGATTAAATTCGGCCAATCTATGCGTTTCAATAAACATCGGGTTTTCAACCTGGTCTTTTATGGCAATAAATGCAGGGTTGAAACGCTCAACATGGCCAACTTGTCCACGCAAATTATTTTGAGCAAGCAGCCTACGTATTTCTTCGGCTTCTTCAATGGTATTTGTTATTGGTTTTTCTATGAATATGTGTTTACCCTTCGCAATAGCCTGTAAAGCACAATCATAATGTGATAGGGTAGGTGTAACAATATCTACCATATCAACCGCTTCTATTAGGGCTTCAATAGAATTATAGTACGTATAACCAAATTCGGCAGCGACGCTTTTTGCATTTTCCTCATTGGCATCATAGAAACCAACAAGTTCATATTTTTCTGATTGATTAAGTAAACGTAGATGGATTTTTCCTAGATGACCAACACCTAAAACACCTGCTTTCAACATATTGCGTTGTTTTAAGCAAAAGTATGAATTTTTGACCTTTTAATTACTGTTTTGTTATTTTAAAAAATACTAAAAAAGCTGTTTTATCAGACTTACTTTTTGCCTATTTTTAGACCTCAAAATCAATGTTGTTTTTTGAAAGATACATTAAAACATAAAGGACTTCGTCAACAATTAGTTGCGCTTATTGAAGAAAAAGGAATAAAGGATGAACGTGTTTTAGCAGCTATTGCTAGTGTGCCAAGGCATCTTTTTATGGACTCAGGATTTTTAGATCATGCCTATCAAGATAAGGCCTTTCCAATTGCAGCTGAGCAAACTATTTCACAACCCTATACGGTTGCTTTTCAAACCGAATTGCTTAAGGTAAAGAAAGGCAACAAAATTCTTGAAATAGGTACAGGTAGTGGCTATCAGGCGGCTATTTTGTGCGAAATGGGCGCTAAGGTATACAGTATTGAACGTCAACAAGAGCTCTTTAAGAAGACAAAAACGTTTCTTCCTAAAATAGGCTATGTTCCCAAAAAATTGATCTTTGGCGACGGATATAAAGGACTGCCTGAGGAAGCACCATTTGATGGTATTATTGTTACAGCGGGTGCACCTTATGTGCCAAAACCGTTATTGGCACAACTAAAAGTAGGAGGCCGATTAGTAATTCCGGTAGGTGAAAATTTGCAGGTCATGACCTTGTTTATCAGAAAAGGTCCAAAAGAATTTGAAAAACATGAGTACGAAGGCTTCAGATTTGTACCATTGCTTAAGGGGAAGAACTAGTTTTCTTTTTTAGTAACTTGTTGTCAGTAATATAACCAACTCGACATGTCAAAGAAAATATTATTGATACTTACATTGTTAAGTGTTATTACAGCTTATTCGCAAAAGTTACACAAACAGGATCTTAGTGAATTGTCATTAAAATATGCAAAACAATCATTTAGTGAACTCTACGAATTTTATAGTATTCCAAATGATGCCAATTATCCAGAACAAATAGAACCCAATGTAAAGTGGTGTGAGTCTGCATTTGCAAAAAGGGGATTTACAACACAACGTTTGGAGACTTCAACAGTTCCATTACTTCTAGCATCACGTGAATACCCAAAAGCTAAGCGAACCGTTCTGGTTTATTTACAGGTCGATGGACAACCTGTTGACACCACCAAATGGTATCAACCAGACCCTTATATTCCTGTGTTGAAGGAGTTAGATGACCAGGATAACTGGAACATTATTCCTTGGAACAAATTGGAAGGTGAAATTAACCCAGATTGGAGGATCTTTTCACGGTCTGCTTCAGATGCACGAGGTCCTGTTATGATGTTTTTAAAAACCATGGATATCTTGAACGATTATGGGCACCAACCTCAGTACAATTTAAAGGTGATTATGGATTTTGAAGAAGAATTGGGGTCACCTAATTTACCACAAGCAGTTTTAGATAACAAAGAAGTACTATCAGCAGATATGCTTGTAATTTTTGATGGGCCAAGACATTTGTCAAACCAACCCACCCTAAGTTATGGTGCACGAGGGATTGCCGAGATTAGTCTTGAAGTATTTGGGCCAAGGGTTCCCTTGCATAGTGGAAACTATGGAAATTATGCACCCAACCCAGCCGTTAAGCTGTCTCAATTATTAGCCACGATGTGGGAAGATGATGGTAGGGTTGCGATACCAGGTTGGTACGACGGAATCACGATTTCTGATGAGGTCAAAGAAATATTAAAAAAGGTACCAGATGATGAGGCTCAAATACAAAAGGATTTTGGAATTGCAAATACCGATAATATTGGTAACAATTTTCAGGAGGCCATGCAATATCCTGCATTGGGAATTTTAGGGATGGAATCTGCCTGGGTTGGTAAAGAAACAAGAACAATAATTCCAGCAACAGCCGTTGCCGAAATGAACATTAGATTGGTGAAAGAAACTGAAGGTGAGCGCATGGTGAAAATGGTTAAAGATCATATTTTAAATCAGGGTTATTATTTGGTTGACACGCAACCAACCGAAGAAGAGCGCATGACGCACACAAAAATTGCGAGATTCAATTCTAAAATATCTTATGGAGCTTATAGAACCGAGTTCGATACCGAAATTGGGATATGGCTAAGAAAGGGCATGAATTATGCATTTGGTAAAGACCCAATTCAACGACGAACATCTGGAGGCTCAATTCCAATTTCTCCATTTGTAATTACACTCAATATTCCTGCTGTTGGAGTACCCACTGTAAATCCAGACAATAATCAACATAGTCCAAATGAGAATATTAGGCTGGGTAATTATATCGAGGGCATTAAAACGATTACAGCTATTTTGATGCAAGATTTTTAACCATCCTATAATCATCCATAACAAAGCCATTGCCAATATCCATGACAATGGCTTCTGTTTTTTTGAAGCCTATCTTTTGGTACGCATGTATTGAATTAGTATTGTTTTTATTTACAGTGAGCGCAATAGATTTACAGTGTAGTTCTCTAGCTCGGTGATCAATAAAAATAAAGGCCTCTTTACCAATTTTTTTACCTCTATAGCTATTCAAAATATAAATTTTACTTAAGAATAATTCAGTCACTCTTTTTTGAATAGATAGGTATCCAACGGGCTTACTATCATAATTAATTAAATAATATTCATAACCTTCATTTGCTTGTTCTTGCATAACCTCTGAAGTCTGAAATTTTGCAACCATATAAGCTACCTGTGCTTTGCCAATAATGGGAATATAATGTTCATTCCATATTTCGAAAGCCAGTTTGGCAATGAGATCAAATTGTTGTGTTGTTTTGGCTCTTACAATTTCAATCATTAATTAGAGATAGCTGCTTTTAATTTATCACCACCGCCTACTATTGGTAACACCAGGTTAGTCTCATCTAATTTTATGGTTAATTCTGTACCTGGTGTAGGGTGTAGGGTGTATTCTTTATCACTTGAAAATATCATTAACCCAATTTGTTGCCCTTTTTTAATTATTTGATCGTCTGGTTGTAAATCAAATGACACAGTATAGAATTTTCCTTTTTCAAGCGGTTCACTTTCTGTAATCGATTTGTGGTTTTGCGGATCTGCCCAACCACGGGTTATTATATTGTCAGTAATTTTGGCCCGTCTTCCATTGTTCCATGGTAATGAGACTAACCAAACCGATAAATTTGCAGCAGGTTTATTACTTGAAAGTGTAACGGTTACTTTAGGTACTCCAGATATATGAATATCTTCCTCTAATAAAGGTGTAACATACAATAGCCGGTGTTGCGTAAACTCAGCTTGTGCTAAGGCTCCACCTGAAAATGAATAATTATCTATAAGTGTTTCTGTAGTATTGGTCAATGATTTAATTGTGCTTAATGAACCTTTTGAAGGTGCACCCTTTCCAAGATATAAATTGACATCTGATGCCTCAGGATTCGGGTAATCTGCATAAGGCGTCGGGTTTTCTCGCTTGTCATCTTCTCTAACAATCCATGATCTTTCATCGTTTTCAACTCCGTTTTCAACCCCAAACAAATATCGTGTAAACCATCGATTCATCATACTTATTGGTGGTGGACCACCATGCCCATTCTGGTGATAATAAATTTGAGATGGAATACCCATTTCTTTAGCCTTCTTGTAAATTCTATAGCTGTGTTCAGGCATAACGTTCCAATCGTTGAATCCATGAGACATAAGTAAAGCGGCTTTCATAGGCGCCATATCGTTTAAATAATCACGTCCGGCCCAAAACTCATTGTAATCACCCGTTATTCTATCCATACCATTTTTCATTTCGGTATCTCTAACAGTAGCATTATTATATGCTCTTTTGTTCTTATAGGTTTTAGGTATATTATTATCACTAACTTTTGAGTTGCCAAAAGGCACAAACGGTTCTTCACCGCCGCTATGAATATAATCGTAAAGCACATCGATATCTTCACCTAAATAACCACCTGGTGAGCGAACCAATCCATGAGATCTGTAATAATGATAATAGGAGGTATTAGGTGCTATTGGAATAATAGCTTCCAATCCTTCAACACCTGTTGTTGCAGCTGCTAAAGGTATGGTTCCGTTGTATGATGTACCTGTCATTCCAACTTTTCCTGTAGACCAAAATGCTACTACTGGTTCTCCACCATAGGGTTCAGTAAATCCTTTTGCTCTGCCGCATAACCAATCTACAACAGCTTTCGGGCCAAGTGACTCGTTATCGCCACCTACCGTTGGCGCTCCTTGTGACAATCCTGTTCCTGGAGATGACGAGTGCACTACAATATAACCTCGTGGCACCCATGTTTTTATCTGCGAATTTGAGATGATAGGTCTTTTACCTCTTCTGGTTACCTCTGGATGTACTCTTGGTGGTCCAGGTTCACCCAATTCATGTTTTACATCCCAAAATACTCCTGGCACGTCTGGTGCGACTCCCGCATAATATGGACTGGACTCATAAACTATTGGTAATTTTAAACCTTCAGTTTCGGTTTGTTCAGGACGTGTAACCGATACGTGCATTCTATCTAATTTTCCATCCCCATCTGTATCAAAAGTGGTTTCTACCCATAGATCGTGTCGAATCCATTTGTCTGGATTATTAAAGGCTTCAACAATCTGTGCTTCTCCATCTTTAATTATTGGTTTTGCTTTTTCTTGTGCATTTGCTGAGAACGTCAGCAGTGCCGCTATAATAAACGTGCTAATTTTTTGGAACATTATTATAAAATATTAGTTTGTTGGTAAGTATTGTTTAGGAATTGGGTTTGTTGGTGATTCTTGCACCCAATAGATATTTAGTATCCACCAGCGTGTACCATCGTTTAATAATTGTATACTATTAATACCTCTCATAAACGGTTTTTCATCATTTTTACTTCTCTTTGCCTCATAGGTGCTGAAGACCTGAGTGATATTACCAAAAGTATCTACTTCTCGACTTATTTCAATTTCGTGAAATCCATTTTCTTCTAACCATTTACCTGAACCGTTAACATAATCATCTGGAGTCATAAATCTCGCATTGATTGCCCCCTCTCTGTTGGGTCCTGACGGAATTAGCTTAGCTTCTGCGTGGAAGAGATATCGAAATAAATCCCAATCTCGAGCTACTCCTTTATCACCTGAAATTACTGCATACAATGTCTCGAGAGTACTGTCTAAGGATTGTACCTTTTTGGCGTATTTATCTTGAGCATTTAAATTAAATGTCAATAAAATGACAACGATACTTAAAAGTAGTTTTTTCATAAAGTCAACTAAAGAATGTTAATGGCTAAAGGTAAGATTTTTAGCTAAAAACAGGAGTAGATTTGTTCTTTTTAGTATGTTAAAAAAATACTATTTAAAGTTCTTTTTAATTCGATCGAGGTTTCGCTTGTTATCTCTATCTTTAATGGTTTCTCGCTTATCAAAAAGCTTTTTCCCTTTGGCGAGGGCAATTTCTAATTTAGCGTATCCTTTATCGCTAATAAATAATCGTAAAGGAACTATGGTTAAGCCTACGTTTTTTACCTCTTTTTCAAGTTTTCTAAGTTCGCGCTTATTGAGTAATAATTTTCTAGCTGCTTTTGGTCTATGATTTTGATAGTTGCCATAGGCATATTCTTCTATAGACATATTAATTACGAAGAGTTCTCCACGCTCATTAAACTCACAAAAACTCTCGGCGATAGAGGCTTTACTTTGACGAATTGATTTAATTTCTGTACCTGTTAAAACAATACCTGCTGTATATCTGTCAAGTATTTCGTACTCAAATCGTGCCTTTTTATTTTGTATGTTAATGTTTTGTTGCATGCTGGCCAAAACTACATAATTTTATTAACTAAATTAATGTTATTAATTGTTTAGTTTTGCGACCAAGTTGAGGAAAATTTTTGAATATGAAACGCATTATTATTTTTGGTTTACTTATACTAATTTTTGCAAGTTGTACTTCTAATGAGCGATCTAAAGCACAGATGATCGTCGATAAGGCTATTGAAGCTTCTGGTGGGGAGAAGTTTAATAATTCTGTGATTAGCTTTGACTTTAGAGGAAGGCATTACAGGGCAGAACGTACTAATGGTGTTTTTAAATACACTAGAGAATTCAAAGATTCAACCAATACTATTGTTGATGTATTGTCTAATGATGGGTATAGTCGATTTATTAATGATGAGCTTGCTAAAGTGCCAGATTCTATGGCACCTAGATATGCGCGATCAGTGAATTCTGTTCACTACTTTGCAGTACTTCCTTTTGGGTTGAATGATGCTGCTGTTAACAAGGAGTATTTAGGTGAAGTTGAGATTAAAGGAAAGAAGTATTATGAGATTAAAGTATTTTTCAATCAAGATGGTGGTGGTGATGATTTTGAGGACGTTTTTGCCTATTGGATTAATACCGAAAACTATAAAGTAGACTATTTAGCCTATTCATACCAAGACCCTGGTGAAGATCTAGATTTTAGATTCCGTGTTGCACAAAATGAGCGCTTCGTAAATTCAATACGGTTTGTTGATTATCAGAATTACAAATCAGAGGTTTCAGGTACCACCTTATTTGATCTTGATTCTCTCTATGATGCAGGGCAGCTCAAACTTTTGTCTACCATAGAAAATGAGAATATTAGTGTAGATTAATTTAGTCTACTACCAAAAGCACATCCGATTTTTCTCCAGAAGGATTTATGGTGACTATATAGAGATTCGCATTGTTATTGTCATCTATATTAGGGTATTTTCTTTCTCCTAAAATGGTATTCACAAAGGCTGGCGTAGTATTACTATGTCCTACAACTAAGACTTTTTGACCTTTTGTGGCACTAGCAAATTCCTCTGAGTACATTTGGCGAGGGTCATAGATTTTAATTTCGAGCCCTTTCTTTTCGGCTGTAGGTTGAGCCGTTTGCTTTGTGCGGTTATAATCTGTAGAATAAATAGCATCAAATGCTACATTTTCAAAAACCAAACTCCATTTCGCGGCGCGTAAAATACCTTCAAGCACTAAATTGGGATCTTTATTGTCTTTATCGCTTCTATCTTTTTCTGCATGACGAATAAAGTAAAAGGTGGTTATTCCTGTTTCATTTTCTTAAGCACAAATTGGTAATGCAAAGGCGAGCATTAAACAAAGCACTAATATCTTTTTCATGTTTAGCTGTTTAGTTACTCAAAAGTACATGAATTTTTCTATTTGAAAAATTATGAAAAAGCAAATATAAAAATTGTACGTACTAGCCTGGCGATTACTGAAATGAAACTAAATTTTGTAATATTTCTATACGAAATTTTAGTTTTCCATTTATGAAATATAGAATAGTTTATATGGAAACAATAGTTTCAAGTGCTAAAAATTTATGCAAGATCTAATGCAATCTCGACCATACTTTTAAAGGTGGTTTCTCGTTCTTTACTCGTCGTACGTTCTCCAGTAACCAAAGAGTCTGATATAGTGAGAATTGCCAATGCATTGACGTTATGCTTTGCGGCAACCGTATAGAGCCCTGCAGCTTCCATTTCGACACATAGAACGCCAAACTTCGACCATTTTTTATAAGATTCAAACTCATCTGCATAAAACTCGTCACTCGTTAATACATTACCTGCCTTAACTTCAATCTTTTTAGCTCTAGCGGCATCTACTGCTTTTTGAAACAAACCAAAATCTGCAGTCGGTGCATAGTCAGCCCCTCCAAATCGTAATTCATTTACCCCAGAAGTTGAGGACGCTGCCATTGCTAGTACCACATCATAAACTTTTACGTGCTCTTGATATGAACCTGCGCTACCCACACGAATTAAATTTTTTACACCAAACTCTGTAATCAATTCATGAGCATAAATAGAGATAGAAGGGACACCCATTCCAGTTCCCATTACTGAAACCCGTTTTCCTTTATAGGTTCCTGTGTAGCCAAACATATTTCTAACGGTATTAAAACAACTAGGGTTTTCAAAAAATGTCTCGGCTATCCATTTTGCTCTAAGCGGATCTCCTGGTAATAATATTGTTTCGGCAATTTCTCCTTTTTTGGCTTCTATATGTACGCTCATAATCTTTAGTAATCTGTGTTTGCTTGGGTTCCTTTTACAATGGCTATTCCGGCAGAAACACCTAATCTGTCAACCCCAAGATCGATGTATTGCATGGCTGTTTCATAATCTCTAATACCTCCTGATGCCTTTACTTGGGCATGCCCTTTAACTGTATCAATCATAATTCTTGCCGCTTCAATTGTTGCACCGCTCTTGCTAAATCCTGTAGAGGTTTTTACAAAATCAGCGTTTGCTTCAATACAAATTTCACATGCTTTTTTTATTTCTTCATCACTCAATTCACTAATCTCAAGAATTACTTTCAAGATGTTATCACCAACGGCTTCTTTAACTTTTTTAATATCATCGTGCACTAATTGATAATAACCACTTTTTAAGTGACCAACATTTAACACC
>CAZAPO010000242.1:0-8256 GCA_964487005.1 uncultured Flavobacteriaceae bacterium | reverse complement strand
GAAAACTCACCTAGCCCTGATAGCTGGGCAACATTGCCAACAATTTCGGCCGATGGAAGCTGGTCTACACTCAATAAAGGCTTCCCTCCATCACTAATGGCCTCAAGCTTTACATCGTTCTTATTCTTGTCAACAAATTTGTAATGCACCTTGATGCCATTACTCAATGAAAATGTGGTAAAACCAAGTTCTTTATTGGTCTTTTCAAAAACTACCCTACCTGGCGCAAGTGTAACTCCGGTCATTAGCGATTGTACTTCTTCCTCTTCTTCATAAGGTTGAAGATTTTCGTCATTCTCAGCATCATATATTAGTTGTTTAGCCTGTGCTTCGGTTAGATTGTCTTTACCCTCGACACCTGTTACGATGACACTTCTATTCTTCACTGTATAAATCTCTTGCATTCTTTTTAGCAGATCTTCCTGTCCCAGGTCATTAAAGAGAACTTTTACCAGTTCGTATTCTTTTTCAATGTCTGTTAAATGCGAGTTTTCTAAATAATTTGTTTGTATACCACGAATAATCTGTCCGTGACTTCTATCATTTCTTTTTGCTATTTGGTTTTCATAAAATGTAGCTATCTCTGCTTTTACCCTTTTTATTTCGGCATTTGTAAATCCAAATTTTACTGCTCTTTGTAGTTCAGACATCATTAATTTAAATGCCTGTTGTTGTTGCTCTGGTTTAGGAAATGCGGTTGCCGAAAACGTATTATGCATTCTGGTCATGCTGCCGTATCCTGCTCTAACTGCCATAAATGGAGCATCGGCTTGTTGGGAGATTTCTTGAAATCGATTTCTAAGTATGCTTGAAATCATAGAATTTATTAATCCCTCTTTTAAATCACCCACGGTCTCCTCTTCCAAAGAATTAGGATGCCTTATACCAAATGAAATATTGGAGGTTGCCACTTCTTTGTCCATAGCAATATCATAGGCTAATTCTTCATTATCTTCAATACTTACCACAAACCTTTCTGGTCCATTTTCGACCGCCGGAATGGACGAGAAAACTTCTTTAATTTTTGTTTCAAATTCATCAACATTGATATCACCTATAATGGCTATTGCTTGTAAATCTGTTCTATACCAGTCATGGTAAAAATCACGCAAGGCCTTGTACTCAAAATTTTCGATAACCTCCATATCTCCAATTGGGATTCTCTCTGCATATTTTGATCCTCCAAACATAGTTCCTATCGTGGCTTGAAGAATTCTCATTTGTCCACTTTGTCTTGTGCGCCACTCTTCTTTAATCACACCTCTTTCTGCATCTATCTCTTCATCAGTTAATAACAAATAATTACACCAATCACGTAAGGCTAAGAATCCTGTTTCTATCATTTCTGGAGTGGTAGGAATGTTATTGATATTATATACAGTCTCATCAAATGAAGTGTAAGCGTTAATATCTCTTCCAAAAACCAAACCCTTTTCTTGTAAGCCATCCAATAAGGCTTTACCTTCAAAATTCTCTGTTCCGTTAAAGGCCATGTGCTCCAGAAAATGTGCTAATCCCTTTTGATTATCATTTTCTAATACCGAGCCTACGTTTTGAATGATATAGTAACTTGCCACATCTTCTTTTACATCTGTGCTATGCAAATAATAGGTAATACCGTTAGGTAGTACCCCTTTTCGAATGGTTTGATCTATAGGCAATTGTTGCTTTAAATCTATGTTCTGTGCTTCTGCACCAAGAACAAATACTACTAATAAAACAAGTGATAAAATACTTCTCATCTTTCTTTTTCTTTTTTTCTTAACTATTGCATTCAACAAGTAACAAACTTAGGCGTTCCCTAAACGTTCCAATGTTAAATATTTCTTATAATTTTTCGTGTAACTAATTAATTTTAGTGGTCTAATATAAAACATGATTTTATTAAATAGGGTGTAAAAAATTTAATTTGTAAATCGGGTTACAACTTAAGTGTAAACTTTTGTATATTTTTCCGTCCTAAGCCTAAGGACTAACCACTAATTTAACAACAATTATATGTCGAAAACATATTATGATCCTGCCGATCTAAGAAAATTTGGAAAGATCTCTGATTGGAATGAAGAACTGGGATCTAAATTCTTTGAATATTATAACTCGGTTTTTGAAGAAGGAAGTCTTTCTGCTCGTGAAAAATCGCTGATAGCTCTTGCCGTTGCTCATACCATTCAGTGTCCGTATTGTATTGATGCCTATACTGGTGATGGCCTTAAAAGAGGTATTACCAAGGAAGAAATGATGGAAGCATTGCATGTAGCTGGAGCCATAAGGGGTGGTGCATCTCTAGTGCACGGTGTGCAAATGATGAATAAGGTTAATAAACTTGAAATGTAATAATGGCCATTGCAAAATCATTACATAAACGCGAGAACGAACTCGCCAATGTTTCTAAGCAATTAGAAATTCTATCAAATGGAATTTTTCAAAACGGTGAACTGCCTCCCTTTAAAGATAAAATTGCCGAAACCAATCAATTTCCGTTAAAACCTAAGCCGCTAGAAGTACTTCAAATTAATGTTGGGTATATGTGCAATCAGGTATGTGCGCACTGTCATGTGGATGCGGGACCTGATAGAAAAGAAATCATGACCCAAGAAACCATGCAACAATGTTTAGAGGTTATTAAAACAACAGGTGCTCATACCTTAGATTTAACAGGTGGCGCACCTGAAATGAATCCTAATTTTCGTTGGTTCGTTGAAGAAGCCTCTAAAATTGGTGTTAAAGATTTTATTGTAAGGTCTAATCTCACAATCATAAGGGCAAACAAAAAATATCATGACTTACCAGAGTTCTTCAAAAAACACAATATTCATGTAGTTTCTTCCATGCCACACTGGACGCGTGGAAAAACAGATAAGCAGCGTGGTGAAGGTGTTTTTAATAAATCTATAGAGGCGTTGAAAATGCTAAATGACGTTGGATATGGAATGCCAGATAGCGATCTTAAGCTCGATTTGGTGTATAACCCTTCGGGCGCGTTTTTACCTGGTGATCAAATGGCACTTGAAAAGGACTTTAAAAAAGCCTTGCTTGAAGATTTTGGAATTCATTTTCATAGTTTATTTGCAATTACCAATCTACCCATTTCGAGGTTCTTAGATTATTTAATTGCTTCCGATAATTAT
This sequence comes from uncultured Flavobacteriaceae bacterium, assembly GCA_964487005.1. Classification (GTDB taxonomy): domain Bacteria; phylum Bacteroidota; class Bacteroidia; order Flavobacteriales; family Flavobacteriaceae; genus CAZAPO01. Next base: position 5,128 of record CAZAPO010000242.1, on the reverse strand, counting down.
GAAGATTATATGTATGCGTTGGTAGAAGCTTATAATCCATCGGCAGTAGCAAATGTCATGTGTACAAATACCATATCGGTTAGTTGGGATGGCTGGTTATATGATTGTGATTTTAATCAGATGTTAGATCTTAAAGTAGCATCAAAAACAAAACACATAAGCCAATATAATGAAGCACAATTGCAGGGTAGAAACATTATAATCTCTCAACATTGTTATGGTTGTACTGCTGGTGCTGGAAGTAGTTGTCAAGGAACGGTCGCTTAATATATGTCTAAAGAACTTCTCATTATTTTTACTAAGAATCCAGAATTGGGTAAAGTAAAAACCAGACTTGCAAAAAGTATTGGTGATAAGGCTGCACTCAATATTTACAAAAAGCTTTTATTCACTACTGAAAAAGCAACATCGACCTTAGATGTTAAACGACATATTTATGCCTCACCAAGCGTTTTAAAGCATTATTGGAGCACAGACCATCATACCCTTCAAACCGGGACTGACCTCGGTGAACGCATGCTGAATGCATTTAAAAATGGTTTTGAAGAAGGTTTTGACAAAATTGTACTTATAGGCTCTGATTTACCCGAGATATCTGAAGGTTTAGTCAAAGAAGCTTTTAAACAACTACAAGTGAATGATGTGGTTTTTGGGCCCTCAATTGATGGTGGCTACTATCTTATAGGGCTGTCTACATTGCATGCCTGTATCTTTAAAAATAAACCTTGGAGTACACCTCAACTTTTAAATAAAACCTTAACCGAATTACATCATAAAAATGTTACTGTTTCAATAATGCAAACTTTAAATGATATTGATACATTTGAAGATCTTAAACAGTATCCAGACTATTTAAAATTCATATAATTTATGTTATCCTATATAGAAGAAACCACAGATTATTTAAAGGCAAAAGGATTTGATTCGCCCGAAATTGGAATCATTCTCGGTACGGGATTGGGGCAGCTTTTAGGTCACATCAATATTCTTCATGAAGTGAGTTACAATCATATTCCAAACTTCCCAACTGCCACAGTAGAGTTCCATAAAGGAAAACTAATTTATGGTATGTTGGAGGGAAAAAAAGTTGTAGTAATGCAAGGGCGTTTTCATATTTATGAAGGCTATACATTGCAAGATGTGACTTACCCCGTAAGAATTATGGAAAAGTTAGGCGTAAAGACGCTATTAGTTTCTAATGCATCTGGTGCCATCAACCTCAACTTTAAAAAGGGAGAATTGATGCTAATAGAAGACCATATTAATCTTCAAGGTAGTTCACCATTGGCGTTTAAAGGTGTAGAAAAGCTTGGTGAGCGATTTGTTGATATGAGTCAACCCTATAATGAAGAGATCAATAGTACATTTAAAGCTATTGCCAAAGAACATAATATCACCCTACACCGTGGTGTTTATGCCAGTGTTGTAGGACCACAGTTAGAAACAAAAGCAGAATACCGCATGCTTAAAATTATTGGAGCTGATGCCGTAGGTATGAGCACGGTACCAGAGGTTATTGTGGCAAACCATTTAGGATTGAAGGTAGCCGCCGTGTCAGTTTTAACCGATGAATGCGACCCAGATAATCTGGAACCTATAAACATTGAAGAAATTATAGCTATGGCTAACAAAGCCGAACCAGATATGATTACACTTTTTAAAGAATTAATTAAAACTATTTAGAATCATAACAATCAAAGTTTAAAACTAACACCTTAAAAAATTGTGTGTCTTTTCTTTGAATGTATAGATAATTAAAACATATATGAGTTATTTAGAAACCACAAAAGATGTCTATAAAGAAGCAGCACTTACCCCAGATGTGGGGCTTTGCTGTACGACCAACCCAATTTGGGAACTCCCGGGATTAAAGATTCCTAAAATTATGCAGGAAATGAACTATGGATGTGGAAGTACTGTTCATGCACGAGATCTTGTAAACAATCCAAAGGTATTGTATGTTGGTGTTGGAGGTGGTATGGAGCTGTTACAATTCTCATACTTTTCAAGACAAAAAGGCGGGGTAATTGGGGTTGATGTTGTTGATGAAATGTTGGAAGCTTCTAAAAATAATTTTGTGGAGGCTGAAGCTCAAAATGATTGGTTTGATAGTGATTTTATTGAACTTAAAAGAGGTGATGCATTGCATCTACCAGTTGAAGACAATAGTATTGATGTAGCAGCACAGAATTGCTTGTTCAATATCTTTAAAGAAGAGGACCTTAAAAAAGCAATTGCCGAGATGTATAGGGTACTAAAACCTCATGGACGGTTGGTAATGAGTGATCCTACCTGTGAGCAACCAATGAATGATAGTTTGCGAAATGATGACAGATTAAGAGCACTTTGCTTGAGTGGTAGTTTACCTATTAAAGACTACGTCAAAATGCTTACTGATGCTGGTTTTGGGACCATTGAGATTAGAGCTAGAAAGCCCTATAGAATTCTTGATCCAAAACATTACGAAACCGATGAATTAATTTATATAGAATCTATTGAAGTTGCCGCAATAAAGGATCCTATGCCTGCCGATGGCCCTTGCGTCTTTACAGGTAAAGCAGCGATCTATTTTGGGGAAGAGGAGTATATTGACGATAACGCAGGACATTTACTACTAAAAAATCAACCACTCGCGGTGTGTGATAAAACTGCCGCCAATTTAGCAGCTCTTGAACGAAATGACATTTTTATAAGTGAATCTACCTATCATTATGACGGTGGTGGATGCTGTTAAATTATATGAAGAAACTAGTAGTCATATGGTCTCTTTTATTTTCAATTCAAGGAATAACTCAAGATTTTGATTATGCTCAGTTAGACTCCTTTTTAGCTAATTACGTGACTGAAAGTGGTCAAGTCAATTACAAATTGATCACTACAAAAGATATGAACCCCATATTAAATCAGTTTGTAAAAACCGCTCCAACCGAGGCTTGGTCAAAAGATGAGACATTAGCGTATTGGATCAATGCCTATAATATATTTACCATTAAGCTCATTGCAGATAACTATCCGGTTAAAAGTATAAAGGACATTGAGCAACCTTGGGATCAAAAATTTATTCCAATCGGGGGACAATTACTTTCATTGAATCAGATTGAGCATGATATCATTAGAAAAATGAACGAACCACGAATTCATTTTGCACTCGTATGTGCGGCAGTATCATGTCCTAAACTCTACAACAAAGCGTTTCAAGCTTCAACTTTAGACGGTGATTTGAACATGCTAACAGCTTCTTTTTTGGCGAATACAACCAAGAATTCAATTTCTGAAAACGAATTGGAAATCTCTAAAATATTTCAATGGTTCACCGGTGACTTCAAAACCAAAGAACGTTCATTAATTGATTTTTTAAATCAGTATTCAAGTATCAAGATAGCAGCAGATGCCAAGATTAGATTTAAAGATTATAACTGGAGTTTAAATGAATAGTATCTCTATTATTATTCCTACACTAAATGAAGCCAAAAATATTTCAAAACTCATTTGGCATCTCAATACACAGTCTACAACAACTATTATCAAAGAAATTATTGTGGTTGATGGCGGGAGTAATGACGGAACTAAGGGCATAATTACCAATGCAATGCTTGGTAAATCACAGTCCAGCACTGGAGAAGAACATTCACCTTCATTAGAATTTATACCCATAAAACTATTTACTTCAGCTAAAGGACGAGCAAAACAAATGAACCATGGAGCTAGGAACGCAACGGGTTCTATTTTATACTTTTTACATGCTGATTCCTTCCCTCCAAATGGCTATGATCGACTCATTTTTCATCATGTTCAAGGGGGTAACAAAGCTGGTTGTTTTAAAATGAAGTTTGATAGTAATCATTGGTGGTTACAATTGGCTGGGTGGTTTACCAAGTTTAACTGGAAAGCCTGTCGTGGTGGTGATCAAAGTTTATTTGTTACTAAAGAATTATTTGATGAAATAGGTGGGTACAATGATACTTATGCCATCTATGAAGATATAGATCTCATCAACCAACTATATGACAAAACAACCTTTACTGTTATTCAAGAGCACCTTATTACCTCTGCGAGGCGCTACCAAAAAAATAGTGTCTGGAAATTACAATATCACTTTTGGATGATCTATTTTAAAAAATGGATGGGAGCCTCTTCTCAAGAATTAGAAGCGTATTATTTGAAATATGTTCAATAAGCCGAGTATACTGATTTGATCACATTTTCAACAGGTTTATTTTGAGGTGTAAACATATGATTTTCACTTCCGCCTACCCTGTCATGATAGTGAAACCATTTCCAAACAAAACCTCCGGCAAACCATGGTTGATTCCAGAATGTTTCAAACAATGCTTGCATTGCATTGGCTTGTGCCTCTAAATTAACTACGCCTGTATCATAGTTCGCATCCCAAGGTTCTTTTCCGGTGAAGTCTGTACTTCGGTAACCATATTCTGTAAAAACAACTGGCAATTCATAAGTGTTTACCATCTTTTCGATACCACTTAAATGCTTTTTCCATCCCTCCATACAATCTTCAACCGTTGGAGTTTGCATATTGCTCACAGGAAAATAAGCATCAATGCCAATAAAGTCAAGATCAGCCCAAAATGGTGTTCGTTTGTACTCGTCCCAATTTGCGGCATAGGTAAGTTGACCTTTATAAATCTTTCTAATCTCTACAATCAAATCATTCCAATACTGTTCTCTGTTCGCAACAAATTGTTCCAATTCAGTTCCAATACATAATAGCGGCACATCTAATTCTTGTGCTAGCTTTGCGTATGACAAAATAAAATCAGAATACGTAGTCTCCAATACTTTCCAATCGGCCTCATTGGTCATTTCGAGTGTACCGGTATATTTGCCGTGCCAATACCATAATTGCGGTTTGAGCATAATTTTAATGCCTCGCTTTCGCAATTGTTCAATGTATTGTTTTGTGCCTCCCAAAGTTTCTCCAAACCATTGTCGCTCGGTATCGTGAATTACTTGTGGTGAGGTATTGTCCCTTACAAAACCAAACGGCATAATGGCCGCATAATTGGCATTGATTGTTGTTAATGGCTGTACGTGTCTTTCTGTAATAGAATCTCTTGCAGCTACAAAGCTCACACCATTCATTTTTTCAAATTCAGGTAGGGTTACC
>CAZAPO010000241.1:0-5643 GCA_964487005.1 uncultured Flavobacteriaceae bacterium | reverse complement strand
TCAGACAAAGTAAAGACAAAAGTAGATGATACCCTGAGCATTGTTAAAGATGCAATTCAAGAGGTGAGAGGACTTTCAAAATCATTAAATAATGAGGTTATATCTAGTATGGGACTCAGAGAGTCTATAAATAATGAGATCGAACGTCTAAATAAATTAGATACCATAACGGCAAAACTTAAAGTAACCGGTAAGGAAAAAAGAATTCAACCCAATGACAGCATTATTTTGTTTCGAATTGTTCAAGAATTTATGTCCAATGCCATTAAATATTCCGAAGCTAGTATGATTAAGGTAGAATTAAATTATACTACATCTTATCTAGAACTTCGTGCTCAAGATAATGGAGTAGGGTTTAATCTAGCAACAGTGAATAAAGGTTCTGGTTTGATCAATATGGAAAACAGAGCTAAGTTAATAAACGCGACTTATAGTTTAATTTCCAGTACAGACAAAGGTGTAGATTTAGTTATAAGTTACCCAATTGTTAACCAAATAATCTGAACATTTTCTTTAGTAAACCAAGTTTACCACTATAGGGAGCATATCGCACTGGAGGGTCTATCCAGTTTCCACGTTTTGAAACCGCTTTTGAGTGCGAAAAAGTATCGTATCCTTTCTTACCATGGTATGATCCCATACCTGATTCGCCAACACCACCAAAAGGTAATCGATGGTTACCAAAATGAATTAAGGTATCATTTACCACACCACCACCAAAACTATATTTTCTTAAGAGCCTTTTCACAAAAGGTTTATCCTTAGAAAAAATATAAAAGGACAATGGTTTTTCAAATTTTTGAATAACCTGTTCTATATCTTGCTCGTTGGTGTAACTTAAAATTGGAAGAATTGGACCAAATATTTCTTCTTGCATCACGCCATCGCTTATCGAAGGCTCATCAATTATGGTAGGAGAAAGATAATTGTCGGTTTCGTCAATTACCCCTCCATAAATAATATTTACATCATTAAGCATGCTTTTTAGACGCATAAGATTACGCTGATTAATTATTCTAGGAAAATCTTCCGAATTTTGAGCATTATCACCATAGGCATAGGTTATGGCTTCTTTTAAATGTTGTATAAACTGTTCTTTAATTTTGACGTTTACCATTAAATAATCTGGAGCAATGCATGTTTGACCGCCATTAATAAATTTGCCCCAAACAACTCTTCGAGCCACTAACTTTAAATTTGCAGATTCGTCAATAATACAAGGTGATTTACCTCCTAATTCCAGGGTAACAGGAGTTAAATGTTTTGCTGCGGCTTGGGCCACAATTTTACCTACTGCTACACTACCGGTAAAGAATATATAATCCCATCGTTGTTCTAATAGAACTGTGGCCTCGGTTACACCACCCTGAACAACCGCTACGTGAGAAGTCTCAAAAACATTACGTAATATGTCTTCAACTAAATTAGAAGTGTTTGGTGTTAGTTCACTTGGTTTTACTACCACGGTATTTCCAGCAGCAATGGCCATAATTAAAGGTTCTAAGGCTAAAAGAAATGGGTAATTCCAGGGGCCAATAACTAGTACCGTACCATAAGGTTCTTTATAGATGTAATCGCTCGCCGGAAAAGTAAGCATTGTTGGTTTAACCCGTTTTGGTTTGGCCCATCCATTGAGTCCTTTAATCACCAAATCGAGGGCAGAAATAACAATGGCATACTCGCTTAAATAGGACTCAAATTTTGACTTATTAAAATCATTTTTTAAAGCAGCATAAATGTCTTCTTCTCTTAATTGAATTTCTTTTTTTAGCTTTTTCAATAAAGAGATTCTATAAGAAACATCCTTAGTTTGATCGGTATTAAAAAATGCTTTTTGAGTGCTAAGTATCTCAGATATTTTCATGGTATGCTAATATACTAATTTAGTCCAAACAAGCGCTCCATAAGGGGTCGTTTGGTGGTGGGGCAGTAATTGCTATGTTATTTTTACCTACAGGATGTATAAATTCAATTTGCCTAGAATGTAAATGTATGCTGGCATCTTTATTACTTCTATCAAACCCATATTTTAAATCACCTTTAATAGGAGAACCAATACTGGCCAATTGACAACGAATTTGGTGGTGTCTTCCTGTTTCAAGATTGATTTCAATTAGATGATAATTCTCTAATGACTTCAACAATTGATAGTGCAGAACGGCTCTTTTACCATCTTGAATTTCCCTCAAATATGCACTAGACTTATTGTTTTTCGTGTTTTTCTTTAACCAATGTATCAAGGTATCTCGTTCTTTTTTTGGCTTTTGCTTTACCATGGCCCAATAGGTTTTATCAACTTCTTTATTGGCAAACATTTTGTTTAACCGCGTAAGTGATTTAGATGTTTTTGCAAAAACAACAATTCCAGAAGTAGGTCTGTCTAACCTGTGAGTTACTCCTAAAAATACATTACCTGGTTTCTGATATTTTTCTTTGAGGTATTCTTTTACAACCTCACTTAGTGGTTTATCTCCAGTTTTATCACCTTGAACAATATCACCAGGTCGTTTGTTGACAATAATTAGATGATTGTCTTCATGAAGTACTTGAAGGTTGTTCTTGTGAGATAGTATTTTTGGCATTTTTAATATTGCTCCTTATCAGAAGGAAAATCAATTGTCTTAACGTCATCAACATATTGCGAGATTGCCGTTGTCATGTCTTCGTATAAGTTCATGTAACGTCTTAAGAAGCGAGGGTTGAATTCATGCGTCATTCCAATCATATCATGCAGTACTAATACTTGACCATCCACACCATTACCTGCACCAATTCCAATTATTGGAATGCTAACGCTTTCAGCAACTTGTTTGGCTAAAGTGGCAGGGATCTTTTCTAGAACAATTCCAAAACATCCAATCCTTTCCAGCATTTTGGCATCTTCTACTAACTGCTGTGCCTCTTGTTCTTCTTTAGCTCTTACCGTATAGGTTCCAAATTTATATATAGATTGTGGAGTTAAACCCAAATGCCCCATAACTGGTATTCCAGCATGCAGAATACGCTTAATGGAGTCTTTAACCTCTTTACCTCCTTCAAGCTTAACCGCATGAGCACCGCTTTCTTTCATAATTCTAATTGCCGATCTCAAAGCTTCTTTAGGATCACTTTGATAACTGCCAAATGGAAGATCCACAACAATTAATGCTCTTTCTACTGCACGAACAACAGACGAAGCATGATAAATCATTTGATCTAAAGTAATTGGCAATGTCGTCTCATGACCAGCCATTACATTACTTGCCGAGTCTCCAACCAAAATTACGTCAACTCCGGCACCATCAACAATTTTAGCCATGGTATAGTCGTAAGCAGTTAACATCGATATCTTTTCACCGAAACCTTTCATTTCGACCAGTGATTTGGTTGTTACACGTTTATATTCTTTTTTGGCGGTAGACATAATTTATAAAATTTGGTAGTAAATGTACTAAATAAAGCGCTAGTTGCTAAAGCTGTTAAAGTTTTATTTTCTAGTTTTAGAAGACCATACAAACACGTATATTTAAACAAAACATTTATGATGCGAAGACTACTATTATTTTTAATGCTAACCAGCATGATTTCTATTCATGCGCAGCAAGATCAAACCGCGAATGTTAAGGCTGCGGTCGATACTTTTTTTGAAGGTTTTCATAAGGGAGATACCTTATTAATGAGATCGGTGCTCGCCGATAAGGTGGTATTACAAACAGCATTTAGAAATAGAGAAGGTAAAGATGTGTTGCGAAATGATGGAGATATTTCAAATTTACTAAATGCCATAGCTAATAGACCAGACGACCAGAAGTGGGATGAAAGACTATTAGATTATATTATAAAAGTTGATAATAATATGGCAAACGCCTGGACACCTTACGAGTTTTGGTTAAATGGTAACTTTAGTCATTGTGGTGTCAACTCATTTCAATTGTTCCATGATAACGGACAGTGGAAAATTATTTATTTGATTGATACCCGACAGCGGCAAGGATGCGAAGCGCCAAAAAACTAACAATCAGATAAACTCACTCTCACAGCTAAACCACCTTCAGAAGTTTCTTTGTAGATGGTCTTCATATTTTGGGCAGTTTCCCACATGGTATCAACCACCTTGTCTAATGGTACTTTAACATGCTTGGGATCTGTATCTAAAGCTAATTCAGCGGCCGTAATTGCTTTTATCGCACCCATAGAGTTACGTTCAATGCACGGCACCTGTACAAGACCACCAACAGGGTCGCAAGTAAGTCCTAAGTGATGTTCCATAGCTATTTCGGCGGCCACCATTACTTGTTCTGGAGTCCCTCCTAGTAATTCGCATAGGGCACCTGCTGCCATTGCCGAAGAAACGCCAATTTCTGCCTGACAACCACCCATTGCTGCACTAATTGTTGCCCCTTTTTTAAAGATACTACCAATTTCTCCTGCCACTAGTAAAAATTGTTTGACCTCATTAAAATTAGCTTTATGATTTTCTATCACCATATAGTACATGAGCACAGAAGGAATTACGCCAGCACTACCATTTGTGGGTGCAGTCACAACGCGCCCTAAGGATGCATTTACTTCATTAACCGCTAGTGCAAAACAGCTTACCCATTTAAAAATTTGTCGAAATTTAATTTTGGCATTTCTAATGCTGTCTAACCATTCATTTGGATTTAGATACGGTTGCTCTCCTTTAAGTTTTTGATACATATCAAAAGCTCTTCGCTTAACATTCAATCCTCCTGGAAGTATGCCTTCAGTATGACAACCAATGTACATGCACTCTAACATGGTATTCCAAATACGTTGTATTTCAAAATCAATTTCTTGTTGGGTGCGCAGCGAAAGTTCATTCTGAAGCACGATTTCTGAGATTGATTTGTGTGCTGTATGGCAATAAGACAAAAGCTCAGTAGCTTTTTGAATTGGGTAGGGGAAGGAGTTTTGGATATCTAAGTTGTCCTTTTCATCATAAGATTCTTCTTTAACAACAAATCCACCTCCAATGGAGTAAAATGTAGAACTATATTTTTTTCCATTTACTAAGGCAGTAAAGGTCATTCCATTAGCATGAAATGGCAGAAATTCTCTATCAAAGATGATATCGGTATCAGGATTAAAAGAAATAGCGCGTTCATTGTTGAGTTTCAAAACCTTATTATCCTTGATTGTTGAAATAACATCTTGTATAGCATCTACAGGAACATGTTCAGGATCGGCTCCACTGAGACCAAGCAATACTGCCAAGTCAGTGGCATGTCCTTTTCCCGTAAGACATAATGAGCCGTAAAGATCGATTTGTACACGATCAACCTTATTAAATAGTTCCTCATCTTTGAGTTCGATAATCCATTTTTCTGCAGCTCGCCATGGGCCAAGCGTATGAGAACTTGATGGCCCCACACCTATTTTAAGCATATCGAAAACAGAAATACATTCCATAAATACCTATTCAAACTTTGGACAAATATATATGTAATAGAATGATTTAATACGTCACTAAAAGAGATATTTTATGACAACCTGTCACAATTTTTTAAAGCGTTAAATATTAGAACTGTCATTTTTGAGCAAATTTAGTACTGGCACAATGATTGACTAGTGGTAGTTGTAAAATTTTGAACAACACATTAAAGAATAAATATAAGTTATGAGTAAAATTATTGGAATTGA